>JADGEB010000009.1 GCA_016744595.1 Desulfuromusa sp. | reverse complement strand
AGGTAAAGCTCTACCTGATAGTACCATTGACATATGTAAAAAATCTGATGCGATTCTTTTTGGTAGTGTTGGTGGTCCAAAATGGGAAAGTTTGCCACCAGATGAGCAGCCGGAGCGTGGCGCCTTGCTTCCTCTGCGTAAGATTTTTGGTTTGTTTTGCAATTTGCGGCCAGCAATTATTTTTCCTGCCCTGACTGGTGCCTCTAGTTTGAAAGAAAGTGTGATTGAGGGTGGTTTTGATATCCTGGTTGTACGTGAACTAACGGGTGGAATTTACTTTGCTTCTCCTAAGGGAATCGAAGGTGAAGGTGGTGATCGGACTGGTTTCGATACCATGAAGTATTCTGATGTTGAGGTAGAACGGATTACCCATGTTGCGTTCGAAGCAGCGCGTAAGCGTGGTAAAAAGGTGTGTTCTATCGATAAGGCGAATGTTTTGTCTACATCGGTTCTGTGGCGCGAAGTTGTCGAGCGGGTTGCAAAAGAATATCCCGATGTTGAACTCTCTCATATGTATGTCGATAACGCGGCGATGCAGCTGGTGCGTTGGCCAAAGCAGTTTGACATTATGCTGTGTGGTAACATGTTTGGTGATATTATTTCAGACGAGGCGGCGATGTTGACCGGTTCTCTTGGTATGTTGCCTTCTGCCTCCCTTGCTGAAGGATCTTTTGGTATGTACGAACCTTCTGGTGGCAGTGCTCCCGATATCGCAGGGCTGGGGATTGCTAATCCGATTGCGCAGATCCTCTCCGCTTCGATGATGTTGCGCTATTCCTTCGGTATGATTGATGCTGCTGATGCAATTAATACGGCTGTAGAAAAAGTTTTAAATGATGGTTATCGCACCGGTGATATTTATCAGGGTGACTCCAACGAGAAGAAAGTTAACACTGCCGAAATGGGTGATGCGATTATCTCTCAAATTGGGTAGTCAATCATATCTCAGGGGGACATCTGGATCTGTATTATGGGGACACGTAACGACTACATGTCCCCATAATACCACGGTTTGATGGCTTCCCCCGCTGTTTTCTGTGGATTTTGTATATGACAGAAGGTGCTTACCGCCCTGGAAATAGTTTTCTTCACCGTGTCGACCCACGAGTGAAACTTCTTCTTCTTTTCGGGTTAATTGCCTGTTTATTTTCTGCATCGAACCCGCAACGCTTGTTTCTGATTTCTTGCCTTTGGTTTGCTGCTGCAGCAACAACAATTAAAGGATTACACGATGTCTGGCGTATCGTCAAAATGCTGCGTTGGTTGTTGCTTTTCACACTGATTCTACATCTTTTTTTTACTCCTGGACGCACTCTGTTTGGAACCAGTTGGCTCTCTTATGATGGTTTGCTGCTTGGATTGATGATAAATGGACAACTTCTTTTGGCTGTTTTGCTCTCTCTGTTACTTGCATGGACAACCCGACCTGAAGCTATGGCTTTTGGGCTGACTACGCTTTTGGCACCATTGCAGAAGTTGAGAGTGCCAGTTAAGGAGACCGGGGGGATGTTGCTGCTGGTTCTCCATTTTTTCCCACTTATCCAAAATGAAGTTGCGATTTTGAAATCTGAGCGTAAAGGTGAAAGTGCCGGAGTTATATCTGGATTCAAGGGTTGGTTTCATAATATCGAACCCCTTCTCAATCGGCTATTTGATTGTGCCGACCAGTTGGCTACGGATATTGTGTCTGGAGCAGAAATGCTGGAGGGTGTGGAAGATAGAGGGAACACTGTTTTTGATGGCTTGGCCTTGACGATATCGATCCTTGGCTCCCTGGCTGTTTTCCTGCTCTGGCAAGTTTAAAATGACTAAAATTAAACTCATTGTTGCTTATGATGGAACTAATTATGTTGGTTGGCAATATCAGCCAAATGGTATGTCTGTGCAGCAGCGGTTGGAGCAGGCTCTACATCAACTAACTGGAATTATCCACACTGTCTATTCTTCGGGGCGAACAGATTCAGGTGTTCATGCCCGGGGGATGGTTTGTCATCTGATCACTGAGCGAGATCTTCCGCTGAGTGCCTGGCGAGAAGGTGTAAACCGATTTCTGCCTGACGACATCGCCGTCCGTCATGTAGAGAAAGTTGATGACCAATTCCATGCGCGATTTTCGGCACGAGGTAAACGTTATCGATATACCATTTTACGTGACCTGGTTCGTTCACCGCTGGATTGCAAAACCAGTTGGCAGGTAAAGAAACCACTTGATCTTGAAAAAATGAAGATAGCGGCGCAGTATTTTCTTGGGCAACATGATTTCTCCGCATTCCGTACTTCTGGTTGTTCTGCTGGTACCACTAATCGAGAAATCTATTCGATTGATTTCAGTGAGAATGGTTCATTGCTCCATATCGATGTTTGTGGCAATGGTTTTCTAAGAAATATGATCAGGATGATGGTGGGTACACTGGTTCAAATTGGTCGTGGCAAAAGACCGGTTGAAGTGATTCAGAAGTTGCTAGAAGATGCTAAATCTGCTCCTTCACCATTAACTGCTCCAGCACAGGGGCTTTGTTTGATGGAAGTCTGGTTTGAACATTGAAAAATGTAGGAGGAAAAGGAAGGAAAGCTGATTTGATTTGTCGAATTTTCTTGACAGTCAAGGGCTAGTCGGCTAGATTGTCCGCTTTGTGAGCCCCACAACCCTTAAGTCATAAGTTCAGAGAGGAACGCGATGAGTACTTTGGTCGCTAAAGAGCAGGATATTGAAAGAAGTTGGTTTGTAGTTGATCTAGAAAATGTTGTTCTTGGTCGTGCTGCAACGGAAATAGCCCGTATTTTACGTGGTAAGCATAAGCCAATTTATACTCCAAGTGTTGATACTGGAGACTTTGTTGTTGTTCTCAATGCTGAGAAAATCAAGTTGACCGGAAACAAACTGGCCGATAAAAAATATTATCACCACAGTGGTTGGCAAGGTGGAATCAAAGAGATCAGTGCCGAAAAGTTGTTGGAAAAGAAGCCTGAAATGCTGGTTCAAACAGCAGTCAAAGGCATGCTGCCAAAGAATAAATTAGGTCGTAAAATGTTTCGTAAACTCAAGGTCTATGCCGGTGGTGAGCACCCTCATTCCGCCCAACAACCTAAAGAACTGAAGTTATAATACTGGGAGATAGTTAGATGGCTGAGCAGAAGTATTATGCAACTGGTAAAAGAAAAACCTCAATTGCTCGTGTCTGGATGAAACCTGGCAACGGAGAAATTGTTGTCAATAAGCGTCCTCTGGATGTTTTCTTCGGTCGTGAAACATCCAAGATGGTTGTTCGTCAGCCATTGGAGTTGACTGATAATTTAGGAAAATTTGATATTTTCGTCAATGTCTCGGGTGGGGGTATCTCCGGTCAGGCCGGTGCTATCAAGCACGGTATCACCAAGGCTCTTCTGGATGTTGATCCTGAGTTGCGCGCAACTCTGAAGCAGGCCGGTTTCATTACTCGAGATAGCCGAATTAAAGAACGTAAGAAATACGGGCGTGCAGGTGCTCGTCGGAGTTTCCAGTTCTCCAAACGTTAATTATATTATTTATAATTATTTGTTTGAAACGAAAAGAAAAAGGGAAACCCAAAAGGGTTTCCCTTTTTTCGTACTTGCTGAATTAAGTAATCTGTATACTCTCTAAGAACGGAGATTATTATGTTGAAGGTAGCAATTATTGGGGCCAGTGGTTATACCGGTGTTGAGTTGTTGCGTATTCTGGTAGGGCATCCTGAGATTGAAATATGCTGTGTAACCTCACGACAGCATGAAGGACTGCCGATAAATAGAATCTTCCCATCCTTAAGTGGTTTCTGCGAGTTAGTCTGCGAGCCACTTGATGTTGATGCGATTGCAAAGCGGGCTGATCTGGTTTTTACAGCATTGCCACATAAGTCAGCCATGGAAGTCGTTCCTGGTTTTTTGGCTGCTGGGTGTAAAGTTATTGATCTGTCAGCAGACTATAGGTTGAATGATCAGGCTGTTTATGAACAGTGGTATCAGACGCATAGCAGTCCTGAGCTTTTAGATGAAGCTGTTTACGGGCTGCCTGAACTCTATGTTGATCAGCTTCGTACTGCTCGTTTGGTTGCTAATCCTGGTTGCTATCCAACCAGTGTTATACTTGCTTTAGCGCCCTTGATAGAGAAACAGTTAGTTGATCCAATGAGTCTGATTGTCGATAGTAAATCAGGAGTCAGTGGTGCAGGGCGTGGGGTTAAACTGGGGAGTCTTTTCTGTGAGACAAATGAAGGTTTTAGGGCTTACGGTATTGGGAGCCATAGACATACTCCAGAAATTGAGCAGGAGTTAGCTGGCTTGTCCAATAGAGGTCTCCGGTTGAGCTTTACTCCTCATCTATTGCCAGTTAATCGGGGTATTCTTTCTACCTGTTATGCTGATCTGTTAGAAGACAAATCGACCGATGAATTGATTGATTTGTACCAACAGCGCTATAACGATGAAAGTTTCGTCCGGGTTATGCCAGAGGGTCAGCTGCCAAATATCGCTTATGTACGTGGTACAAACTTTTGTGATATCGGTCTTGTCAGTGATCAAAATACTGGTCGGGTCATTGTGGTCTCTGCTATTGATAACCTGGTAAAGGGTGCAGCAGGTCAAGCTGTACAGAACATGAACGTTATATGTGGTTTCCATGATGCCCTTGGTCTGGGGATTGTCCCTACTTTTCCATAGAAGGTTGTCGGACTTGACAAAAATCTACTCTGAAATTGCTTGATCGGTTTATATTTCCGTCTATTTTCGGTAAATAGCGGTATTATTCGCTTTCAAATCTACGAAAATCTGCACTCGAACAGTCGATTTCTCGCTACGATTCGCTAAGTCCGACAATCTCTTAGTCGCTGCTTGCTTTTTGACATTATTATTATTATTGTGAACAGCTAATTATCTATTCGAACTCGATTTTAGGGAACTGTATGCTGGAAAGTGGTCAGGCGGTATTTGGTTGTAAGGTTGTTAAACCGTTATCAGAAAATGGTGTTTTTCAGAGTTATCTTGTCGACTGTCCCGATTCTACAAGCGCAAAACTTTTTCTTCTTCTTCCAGACCCTTTGCTTGGGCATAAACAGCGACAATCTTTTTTGGATCATGCTGATTGGTTGTCAAGTCAGAGCTTCCCCTGTGTTGGGTCTCCACTCAAAGCTGGAGAAATAGATGGTCAGCTTGCTTGCCTCTATCCATTCTTTCAGGGTATCCCTTTAGCGCAAATTTTCGATGAAGGTTTATCTGTACGACAGTCTGTTGAGCTGATTAAAAAAGTTGCTGAATGTTTGAGAACTCCTCACAGCGCTGGAATCTGGCATGGGAATCTTTCACCTGAAACTATTTATCTTGAGGATGGATCCCCCTATATTACAGATTTTTCTTTGGGTCAATTGATCAGACTTGATTATCACTCTGGGATTGATCCTCTCTACACCAGCCCAGAACAGGTGCGTGGTGAAACCCCTGGAATTGCTTCCGACATCTACAGCTTGGGATGCGTATTCTATCACCTTTTGATAGGACAGCCACCCTTTTGTGGTGAGGATGCTTTTGATGTTGCCAAGCAGCATTTACAAGGAAATTTTCCATCTCTTCCCATAGAGTTGAGCCTTCTTCAATCGTTGCAGGACTTGATGATAAAGACAGCCGTCGAAGAACGTTGTATGGTTGATGAATTAATCGGCCTGCTGACACAATTGATTGCTCATCAGGATATTAATCAGATTCATCTTCTGAGCTCGGTAGCTGACCAAGAATCTGAAAAAGCTGGTTCAGAAGAAAAAACCTCTCTGCTTGATGAGGCGATGGATGGTTCTGAAATTGCTGCAAGAATTGAAGCACGACTAAAAGAGCATGCTGTCGATTTTCTGGGATCTGAACCTGTAGATATCCCTTCGGGTGAAGAGAGCGAAATAATCGATGAATTTGATCAAACTATCCAAGATAAAAAGATAGGATTTTGGCGATTTGCACTGATTCTGATGCTCGGAGTTGTTATTGGTTCTGGCCTTTACTTTGTATTAAACAAACTCTCTCCTCTTGAATTACCTGAGATTGTTAATCAGAGGGCTGAAACAGCTAGCGTTTTGACTGTTGATCTGGACCGTGGGCTACAATTGTGGCAAAAGGACGATTTTAATGGGGCTGAAGCTGAATTTAAACTGATTATTGCTGGTCATCGAGAAGATCCACGGTCTTACAATAATCTAGCTGCATTTTATGCCGCTCAAGGAAGTTACGAACAAGCACGAGATTTTCTCGAACAAGCCTTAGCAACAAATGAAAATTATGCCACTGTTTATCGTAACCTTGGACTGGTCTATGCCGAAATGGCAAGAGGTTCCTACGGTCGTGCTTTACAATTAGATAAGACTCAAGCATTTATATCTTTACCCGTTTTCTCCAGTCATGGTGTGGTTAACTTAGGGGCGGCTGCTGAAAATAGTGTAACTCTACGAGAACAAAGCTCCGAGAAGGTATCAACCCAAGCACCATTGCCTGAGACAGAGTCACTGATTGCAGTTGCTGAGGTTGCATCTACTGGCGCCCAGTTAATTGTTGATGATCAGTATGATCAATCGGAAGGTGTGGATTCAGAGGAGAGTGTTCAGGTTGAAAAAGAAGAATTAGAGCAACCAGTTGTTGAAGCAAAAATGGAGCCATTGACTGAAATAAATTCTGTCAATGATGGCACTGAATTGTTTGAACAGGAAACGACTGAGACATTTCTCAGACGCTGGGCGCTCGCTTGGTCAGATCAGGATGTTGATGCCTACTTGACTTTCTATGCTGATCAGTTTATCCCTCCGGGAGGAAGAACTCGTGCAGCCTGGGAGGCTCAGCGTCATTCTCGTTTGACTAACCCTAAAGAAATCATGGTTAGCCTGAATGATTTTAAATTATTACCACAAGAAAATGGTCGGCAGCGAGTTGAAGTTATTCAGAGTTATAAGAGCGATGTCCTGGCTGATCGTACCCAGAAGATATTTGATTTACAGTTGACTGGAAATAGTTGGAAAATTCTTCGAGAACGGTCTTTAGGGGTTATCCGTTGAAATTTAAACGAATCATTATTTCTATTGTGATTATTGCCCTGTTCGGCTTGACTGGAGCAAAGGTGGGGGCACTTTGGCCTCAGCAGCAAGTTGAAACCAATAAGCCCCAACCTGTTCTACCATTTCTTACAAGCAGTTCTGAAACAATAGAGAAGACTCAGATCGATCCACAGGTTCAAACTTTACTTGATCATCTTAATAGCCGTTTGCAGCATAACCCTGATGATTTCGAAGCAAGCTTACTAAGAGGGTTGTTGTTGTTTCAGGTCGGTGGGTTGGTTGATGCTATTACAGAACTGCAGACATTGACGCAACGGGCACCCAAGTTTCAGCTGGCACATTTGATTTTAGGCGATTTGTTGCTAGCCAGATTTAACCAGGTTGACGCTCTGGGTTCCAATGCGTTGTCTGATGGAGTCACTCCTGCCCATAACCGGAGTGTTGAACGGTTACAGAGTGAGGCAAGAGCTCGGTTGCAGGGGTATCTATCTCTGGTTGATAACGTCAATGTTCCTCGTGCCTTGTTAGCACTTAGTCGCAATACAGAGTATGCGTTGGTTGTCGATAAAAGTAAAAATAGACTTTATGTCTTTCGTAATTCAGGGCCAGCTTTGCCTCCACAGCTCATTGATGATTTTTACATTGTCTTAGGCAAGAGGGTTGGGGATAAGTTTAGTGAGGGCGATTTAAAAACTCCAAATGGAGTTTATTTTGTAACCAGCTTTCTGCCGGATGCTAAGTTGCCACCTCTCTATGGGAGCGGTGCCTTCCCAGTTAATTATCCGAATGAATATGACCGTCGTTTACAGAAAACTGGCAGTGGAATCTGGCTGCATGGAACAGATAAGTCCCTTTATAGTCGTCCACCACTCGACAGTGAAGGCTGTGTCGTTTTGACTAACCATGAATTTGATTTGATCGGTCAATATGTTGAAGTAGGACGAACCCCAATTATTATCAGCGAGTCGGTTAATTGGGTGTCTAGTCGGGAGTGGCTTGATCAAAACATAGAAGTTCAGGCCGCCCTGGAGACTTGGCGTCAGAATTGGGAACAGGCAAATGTGACCGCCTATCTTGACATGTATTCGCAGGATTTCTGGTCAAAAAAATATGATAAAGAAGGTTGGGGAATTTATAAAAAACGGATTTTTTCTGGAAAGACATTCCAAAAAATTGATCTTTCTGAAATCTCGGTTTTAACCTATCCTGAGACTAATAATAACCAGCCAATGGTTGTAGCTAATTTTATCCAACATTACCGATCAAATAATTTCAATGGAAATTTGCATAAACGCCTGTATATGGTGAAGGAACAAGATGATTGGAAGGTCCTATATGAGGGGAGACAGTAGTTTTTTTTGTTTAATTAACAACAGCAGAGTTTAGTTTTTTCAGGAAGTCTGCTAAATCCAGCTTATGTTTGTCCGCAACTTGTTGCACCGTATAAAATAATCTTTGGCAACAGATACATTCTCCGACCTGCTCATCATAAGATCTGAAAACATTTTCTGTTTCTGGATATTCATCGATAATGTCCAGAACCGTCATGTCTGCCAATATTTTTTCTTCCCATCTTTTGTTCATGAATCCTACTTTTTCCGGTGGGAAAACCTCCATCTAGCTATGCTTATCTGTCTAGGTAATTCAGTAATGCCGCTGGGCAGAAACCCCTTCAGAGACAATGACAGGGGGCATAGTCGATTATATGTACTATCTGCACGAGAATTTCAATATTATTCATTATGCAGGAATGTTGGTATTTAAGCTGTTAATCTTTGTTTGTTCATTGTTCCTTATGTTGTGTTGCGGATCGTTACTTAGTATTTCATTGTTATCTGAAAAAGCCGCTTCTTTTATCAAGAAGCGGCAGAATGATTGAACTAATTGTTGTGGCAACCGCTACATTTGGTAGGGCCGCCCTGTTCTTTATGACAGCCTTTGCACATGGCATGTGCGGTATCTTTCTCCAGTTCAAACGGACCAGGCGGAGTGTCCTCATGGCAGGCCGCACAACCATAAAGTTTCCCGTGCTCGGCATGGGGCAAAGTTACATCCCCTTTCTTGTTTTCGATGAGTAGTGACTCTGGAACCTGACCTTTCCCAGCAATCTTGCTAAAAGCGGTAATTCTGTCGTCTACGGTGGCGGCACTGGGAAGTGGGCTGTTGTTCTGGGTTTTTTTATCTGTGGAGTTTTCATGCAGGCTGTCTATCAGCTGTGACCCTTCCTGCTCAAGTTGTTCCTTTGCCTCGACAACTTTTTGCTTTGAGCTATCGACAGTTGCAGCGGTTTGTTCCTTGGCAAGCGAAGCGACTGCAGTGGCATCCTCTGCCACTGTTTTCACTGCTTTTTTAACTGCCTGCTTTGTTTCTGCAGCAGTATTCTCGATCAGTCGAGTTCCTTTTTTAACCATTTCAGCTGCTTGTTTTGCAACATCATCAGCTGCCTGCTTTGCTTGCTCACCAACCGTTGATTTTTCAGTTGGTACGGAAGTTGGTTCAGTTGAAGTTACAGTTTCCTTCTCTCCACAGCCCATGAGTAGAAACCCGCAGACTAAAGTAATGACCCAGTATGTTTTCATCTCTTTCTCCTTTAAAGTTAGAAAGCCGAATTCAATTAGATGTGACAGGTTATTTTTGACTCGTTTGTAGGGGGTGCCAGTCAATGATCTTGATTATATCAGGTTTATTTTTTTGATTAGTATATTGTCCCCCCTTTTTTTATATTGATGTATGACGCTTATCATTGATAGCGATACTAATTGCATTTGTCAAACATTTCTCCACCTAATTCTGCTCATTTTATTGGCATATAATTGAAACCTATTACACCGTTAAATCCTAGCTTCCAAGCTATTCTAACTCAGCGGAAAGACATTGACATTGGCATGTTTCTATGATCTTCTAGGTCGCTGTTTGACTCGATTCGGACTGGATTAGATGCAGCTTACAAATTTTGATTTTTTGCTTCCGGATGAACTGATTGCACAGGTTCCTGCAGCACGGCGGGACGCTTCACGCTTGTTGTGTCTGGATCGCCAGTCCACTACAGTTGAATCACGGGAATTCGCAGATATTCTGGAATATTTCAAGCCGGGTGACGTACTGGTTGTAAACGATACCAAGGTCATTCCTGCTCGTCTACTTGGTCACAAGCAGACTGGCGGGAAAGTTGAAATTTTTCTGGTACGTCAGTATTCAAATGATACGCAAACTGAAGAATGGCTTTGCCTGACAAAAAGTTCCAAACCGTTGCGGATTGGGACAGTTGTTGATTTTGCCACTGATTTCTCTGCTGAAGTTCTGGAAGAGATGGAATCCCCTTATCGACGGGTTCGCTTTCATTGCTCCGGTGATTTTATGCAAAAAGTAGAAGCGGTGGGTCATCTTCCGTTGCCGCCATATATCAAGCGCGAAGATAATCAGGAAGATCATTCTCGCTATCAAACAATCTTTGCTCGTGAGAAAGGGGCTGTAGCGGCTCCAACTGCCGGATTACATTTTACTGAACAGATCTTACAGCAGTTGACAGATGCAGGAGTTGAAATATTAAACCTGACCTTGCATGTTGGCTTAGGAACTTTTCTCCCGGTGCGAGTTGATAATATTCGTCAACATAAAATGCATGCTGAGCTTTTTTCGATCCCGGAGAAGACTGCAAATGCAGTTAATTTGGCCCGTAAAGAGGGACGGCGAGTTTTTGCCTTGGGAACAACTAGTGCCAGAGCACTTGAAACTGCAGCAGATGGAAATTTGTTATTAGCTGGTTCTGGTGATAGTGAAATATTTATCTATCCAGGATATCAATTTAAAATAGTTGATGCCCTGATAACCAATTTCCACCTGCCTAAATCGACATTGCTTATGTTGGTTTCGGCATTCGCCGGGCGTGATTTCATTCTTTCTGCTTATCAACGGGCGGTTGAAGAACGGTTTCGTTTTTTCAGTTATGGCGACTGTATGTTAATTTTATGACGGTTAGTCATTTTATGTTTTTTGTTATACGGATGTAAGAATGTCTGGTTTTAAATACGCTCTTTTACAACAGGATTCCGACTCTCAAGCACGTCGAGGACGGATTTATACCCAGCGGGGTGAAATTGATACCCCGGCGTTCATGCCAGTTGGGACTCTTGGAACGGTTAAGGGTGTATTGCCAGAAGCTCTGAAGGAGATAGGGGCTCAGATTATTCTAGCTAATACCTATCATCTTTATCTACGTCCTGGCCACAAGTTGATTCAACAGCTTGGTGGATTGCATAAATTTATGCATTGGGATCGTCCGATCCTGACCGACAGTGGTGGTTTTCAAGTTTTCAGTCTTGGGGAATTGCGCAAAATCACTGAGGAAGGGGCTGCATTTCAATCTCATATTGACGGCAGTAAGCATTTGTTGACCCCTGAATTGTCGGTGGAAATTCAGCTGGCGCTGGGATCAGATATTGTCATGGTCTTTGATGAATGTATTCCTCATCCGGCTGAACGATCCTATGTCGTTGATTCGACCAACCGCTCAACTCGTTGGGCACAGCGTTGTCGTGACGTTCTTCCAAAAGGATCACAGTCGGCACTGTTTGGGATTGTCCAAGGGGGAATGGAACTTGATCTCCGCAAGCAGAGTGCTGAACAGTTACAGGAAATAGGTTTTGAGGGTTACGCTCTTGGTGGATTATCGGTTGGTGAAGAGACTTCATTGATGTATGACATGATGGAATACAGCCTGCCATTGTTACCAACAGATCGTCCCCGTTATGTGATGGGAGTCGGTACTCCTGAAAATTTATTAGAAGGGGTTGCGCGTGGTTGTGATATGTTTGACTGCGTTATGCCGACCCGTAATGCTCGTAATGGCGTATTATTTACCAGTTTTGGCAAAGTCAGCATCAAGCAGGCACAGTATCGTGATGATGAACGACCACTTGATCCAGATTGCCAATGCTATGTTTGCCGTAACTATAGTCGTGCTTATTTGCGACATCTTTATACCAGTAAAGAAATTCTGGCATCAGTACTTAACACGCATCACAATCTTTATTATTATCAGCAGTTGATGGCAGAAATAAGGCAGGCCTTGGAGAATGGAAAGTTTACCGAATTTTGTAGAGATTTTTATAAAAAAAGAGAAGTATTAACAAGTTAGATTTTCAGATTAGACATTGTTCTATCTGGACTCATTCAAGGAGGAAAATCACATGGTATCAGAAGCTTTTGCAATGGCAGGAGGAGCAGCAGCTCAAGGACAAGGGGGGCAATATCAGGGTATCATCATGTTGGTGGCGATGTTTGCCATTTTCTATTTTCTACTGATTCGGCCACAACAAAAACGGGCTAAACAACAAAAAGAATTAGTCGGTGGACTTAAGGCTGGCGATAGTGTTGTCTCCGCCGGTGGTATTCATGGCAAAATTGTTTCAGTTGAAGATACGACCGTAGTTCTTGAGGTTGCAACCGGTGTTAAAATGAAGATGAACCGTTCTTCAGTGACCGAGGTTAAACAATAGTTAGCCATTTGATTTGCCCATAAATGCTTAAAGGGAGATACAACGCAAATGTCCAATAGTCTTAAATTCAGGAGTGTGCTGGTTTTACTCTGCCTACTACTGTCATTTTTTGCCATCGCTCCAACGCTGATGCGGGATAGCTTGCCACAGTGGTGGAATGATTCTTTCAGCCCGATCCAGCTTGGGCTCGACTTACAGGGTGGTATGCACCTTGTCCTTGGTGTTGATGTCGATAAAGCGGTTGAAAGCCGCATTGATACCATCATCGATCAGACTGAAGCCGAGTTGCGCGAGAAGGATATTATTTTCAAGCGATTAGAGCGACGTCAGGGTGATCGGCTGGTTATCCTTGTCTACGATGACGAGGAAGGGGCTAAGGTCGATGCATTGATGGCAGATGATTATCCATCACTTGAGGCCGAAACCTTTTCCGGAGCCGGTGGTTATATTGAAAAACATTTTCGTTTAAGCGATCGCGAGATTGAGAATATCAAGGATTACGCTGTTCGTCAGGCATTGGAAACGATGCGCAACAGGATTGATCAGTTTGGTGTCAGTGAGCCAACTCTGCAGCGGCAGAGCGGCAACCGTATCCTGATTCAACTTCCCGGGGTTGAAGACCCGGAGCGGGCAATCTCTCTCCTGGGGAAAACAGCACGGTTAGAGTTCAAAATGGTCGATGAAGCTGCCAACCTCCAGGATGCTATTGCTGGCAAGCTATCGCCCGGCACCCAGTTGCTTTACGAGCGGAATATCAATAAGTCTACTGGAGCAGAAACAGAAACTCCTTTGGTTGTTGTTAATAAGGCGGTGTTGACTGGTGATCTTCTGTCTGATGCCAATGTGCGGATTGATACTCGTTTTAACGAACCTTATGTTTCGATAGAATTCAACGCCGTTGGGGCAAAGCACTTCGATCGGATCACGGCCGCTAATGTGGGTAAGAGGATGGCGATTGTCCTGGATGATACTATCTATTCTGCACCGGTTATTCGTGAGAGAATTGCGGGTGGTAGTGCTCAGATTTCGGGTTCCTTTACTTCACAGGAAGCCACAGATCTGGCAATCATCCTCCGGGCAGGTTCACTGCCTGCACCAGTTAGAATCCTTGAGAATCGAACTGTTGGACCCTCTCTTGGACAGGATTCTATCGACAAAGGGATCAAATCAATTTGGGTTGGTGCAATGCTGGTTGTCCTAGCGATCATTATTTATTATCAGCTATCAGGTATTGTTGCTGTTATTGCTCTTGCACTTAATCTTGTTTTTATTACTGCAATGCTATCGCTGTTCGGGGCAACTCTGACTCTGCCTGGCCTGGCTGGTATCGTGTTAACCATTGGTATGGCGGTAGATGCAAATGTACTGATTTTTGAGCGAATTCGTGAAGAAGTTCGTCTCGGAAGAGCACCGAAGCTGGCTTTGGGGTCGGGTTATAGTAAAGCATTCATGACTATTATTGATGCTAATCTGACCACTCTTCTTGCTGCACTGGTTTTATTCCAGTTTGGTACCGGCCCGGTTCGAGGTTTTGCTGTTACCTTATCTATTGGTATCATTGCCTCTTTGTTTACTGCAATTTTTGTATCCCGGGTTATTTTTGATCTTTTCTTGAAAGGCCGCGAAGTCAAGCGGCTAAGTATATAAGGAGGCTGACGGCATGCAGCTGATCAAGCCAGATATTAATTTAGATTTTGTTGGAAAACGTAAACTGGCACTAATTGTTTCCGTAGCCTTGATTGTGATTGGTATGGCTTCCTTATTGGTTAGGGGTCCGAATTATGGGATCGACTTTGCTGGTGGAACCCTGGTTCAAGTCCAATTTGCTCAAGCAACAGATGCTTCTGCTATTAAAAAAGCAATAGCGGTTCTTGACCTAGGTAACCCTGTGGTTCAGAGTTTTGGTGATAATCAAAATGAATTCTTGATTCGGGTTGAACAAGCTTCCGGTGAGTTAAAGGGACTTTCGGTTCAGATTCAGGATGCGCTTGAGCAAACCTATGAAAAAGGTAATATCGATATCCGACGGGTTGAGATGGTTGGTCCACAAGTCGGGAAAGATTTGCGTAATAAGGGGTTAAAAGCCCTCTTTTATGCAATGTTAGGGTTGCTGGTTTATATCTCATGGCGATTTGAATTCCGCTTTGCCGTAGGAGCCATCATCGCTTTGGTTCATGATGTGTTGATTACCCTTGGGGCGTTCAGTCTTTCGGGCAGGGAGATTGACCTTCCAATTATTGCAGCATTTTTGGCTATTATCGGTTATTCGTTAAACGATACCATTATCGTTTATGATCGAATTCGTGAAAACCTTGGGAAACACAATAAAGAAAGTTTTATCTTTGTTATCAATCGCAGTATTAATGAAACTCTCTCACGTACATTGCTGACATCTGGAACGACATTGCTGGTTGTTCTGGCTCTATTTGTTCTTGGTGGTGGGGTTATTCATAATTTTGCTTTTGCTATGCTCATTGGCATATTGGTTGGTACTTATTCGTCAATTTTTGTCGCCAGCCCGGTGCTGATTTTTTGGCAGCAGAAGGTAGCAGCTCGCTCAAAGTGAGTATGAGGTTGATATCGGAATGAAGAAAGATACAATCCTGTTTGTTGTTATTGCTCTGGCAGCAGGTATATTGATCGGGGTCATTGTTACTAACTCTAAAAAGGATTCTTCTTCCTCTGTCCCGGCTGCAGTTCCGGCACCGGCGCCAGTTGTCAATCAGCAGCAGCAGACAGCTATACTGGAAGAAATTGTTGCCAGGGAGCCAGACAATCGGAATGCCTGGATTAGTTTGGGTCATAATTTTTTCGATTCTGATCAGCCGATGAAGTCAATCGAAGCTTACGCTAGGGCTCTTGAATTGAATGGAAACGATCCCAATATTCTGACTGATCAAGGGGTGATGTATCGTCGGGTTGGTTGGTTTGATAAAGCGATCAAGAATTTTGAAAAAGCCGCTACCATTGATCATAATCACCAGCAGAGTCTTTATAACCTGGGAATTGTTTATCGATATGATCTTCAAGATTTTGATAAGGCAATTATGGTTTGGGAGAGATTTGTCGCTCTCGATCCTGGTAGCCCCGGGGCGACGCAAGTTAGAGCTGAGTTGGAATCTTTAAAGAATCGCCCGGATATTCCAAAGCAGATGCAATAATTTGAAACAAAACAGGCCGGGCTATTAGCCCGGCCTGTTTTGTTTCAGGCATGATTATTATCTATGACAAGGCGGAGTTTTGATGCAACCTGTAAGGTTACGCAAGTGGAAGTTGCGTGGGAAACAACCAGAAATAACTCTGATTACGCATTTTATTCATGAACTTGGGATTCAGAACCTAACCGCCCAGGTTATGATGTTTCGTGGGGTGACCACCGTGGAACAGGGGCTGGAATTTCTCCGAGCTAATCTGTCGGCATTACCTGATCCTGACTTACTCCCCGATATGGCGATTGCATGTGCACGAATAGAGCAGGCTCTTGTCCAAGGTGAAAAAATCGCAGTTCATGGTGATTATGATGTTGATGGAATTACTGGATGTACTCTGTTGGTTGAAACTCTACGCGCATTGGGCGGAAAGGTTGAGTATCATATTCCTCTTCGCTTAAAAGATGGTTATGGTTTGTCTTCCGATGCGATCCGATCTGCATATGAAAACGGCTGCTCACTAGTATTGTCTGTTGATTGTGGTGTCTCTGCACAGGTTGAAGCGGATCTGGCGGCTGAATTAGGATTAGATCTGATTATTACTGACCACCATCAACCCCCTGATGAGCTTCCGGTCTGCTTTGCGTTGATTAATCCCCATCTGTCTACCAATGACGTCCCCATGCAAGACCTCTCAGGGGTTGGTGTTGCTTTTTTTCTGTTGGTGGGGCTACGACGTCGCTTGCGTGAAAACAATTATTTCACTACAAATGTTGAACCAGATCTACGCTTGGGCTTAGATCTGGTGGCGTTGGGAACTATTGCAGACATTGTTCCTTTGGGTGGCATTAATCGTATTCTGGTTCGCAGTGGTTTACAGCTGCTGGAAACAGGAGTACGAGCTGGAATTGCAGCCTTAAAACGGGTTGCAGATGTTAAACACGTTAGCAGTGGGGTGGTTGGTTTTCGCTTAGCTCCCAGATTGAATGCTGCAGGGCGATTAGAGGATGCAGCTTTAGGTGTTAAACTGTTGCTAGGTGAGAGTTCACAGGATATTGACCCTCTGGCAGAGCTTCTGGATGGTTTCAACCGTGAGCGGCAAAAAATTGAACAGAAAACTCTGGCTGAAGCAATTGTTCTGCTTGAAGAACAAAACCAATCTGAGTGTTATAGTATTGTTCTGGCAAGTAAAAATTGGCATTCTGGAGTCATCGGAATTGTGGCGAGCCGGCTGGTCGAACGATATCATCGTCCTACGGTTATGATTGCTCTTGAGGATGGCCTGGGGAAAGGTTCAGCCCGTTCGATCAGCGGTTTTAACCTGTACAATGGATTGCAAGAGAGTTCTGAACCCTTAGCTGGATTTGGTGGACATGCTATGGCAGCCGGGTTGTCAATTACTGAAGAGAATTTGTCGGATTTTACAACTGCCTTTGAACAAGCTGCACGTGCTCAACTTTCTGCAGAAGATCTGCTGCCAGTTTCATATCACGATGGTGAGGTGGCACTCTCCATCTTCACCCTCCTTTTACTCAAGGAATTGGAAACTCTGAATCCCTATGGTGCAGGAAATCCACAGCCAGCATTTGTCAGTCGCAATTGCAAGATTTATTCACCCCGAACTCTAAGTGATAAACACCTGAAGTTTGATGTAGAACAAAATGGTTTCAGGGTTGGCTGTATCGCTTTCGGGATGGCTGACCGCTTCGATCAATTGGACGGAGAAATTGATTTGTTGTATCGTCCAGGTATCAATCAGTGGCGTGGAAAGGAATCAATTCAATTGCAGGTTGTTGATATTCGTACTTCAGATTGTGCTGATAATGTCTGAAAAAATAAGGAAAAAATTGGCAGAGTTGGCAGCTAAAAAAATCGGCAGAGCCACTTTCAACGAACTTCTTTCATACCACAATAGCTGGCAGATAGGTGGTTCAGCGGATTTGTTTATTGAGCCAGAAAGTTCCAAACAAATCTCAGAAATTCTCCGCTTTGTTTTGAAAAATGATATTCCATTGGTTGTTATTGGGCAAGGAACCAACCTTTTATTTGATGATGCTGGGGTGCGAGGAATCGTTCTTAAAATCGGTGACCGGATGGCAGATATCCAAATATCTGGGAATGTGATTGTCACGGGAGGAGGTGCCTGGGTGCCGCAGTTGGCACGCCAATCGATGCGGGCAGGTTTAACTGGCCTGGAGCATTGTATTGGGATTCCTGGGACTGTTGGTGGTCTGGTGATGATGAATGGTGGCAGCCAGCGAAAAGGGATCGGTGAAAACGTTACCAATGTCACGCTACTCAACAAAGAGGGGAGATTGCGGACATTAAAACAAGATGAATGCGACTTTACCTATCGACATAGTGCTTTACAGGGAACGGGTTGTGTTGTTGTCGGTGTCGAGTTGAATTGTCCCAAGGGGGATATCCAAACCATACGACAGGAAATGATCAAGGATTTACAATCCAGACGACATAAATTCCCCCGCAAACAACCTAACTGTGGTTCGGTTTTTCTCAGTAGTGAAGAGATGCATAAAACTGTTGGTCCACCGGGGAAGATAATCGAAGCTGCCGGGTTAAAGGGGTTGCGGGTTGGGAATGCAGAAATATCGTCGCAGCATGCTAATTTTATTGTCAACCTTGGTGGTGCAAGTTCACTGGATGTTCTGACCCTGATCAAGCAAGTCAGACAGAGAGTTAGGACTCGAATAGGGTTTGAGCTTGACTGTGAAGTTCGTTATGTCAGGTCCGATGGAAAACTTATGCCTGCCCATATTCAGGCAGATAGTATTTAATAAAATTATCTGCTCGGATGAAGTTTCCTATTTACAATAAGTCAATAAGCAGGAAAACAATTCATTTCTAACCTTTTCAAGATGCAAAGCTTCTTCATATTCTACGACAGCACGGTCTTTACGCATAAACCTCTTCGGTTCAACTTGCAAAACATAAGAATTTACCTGTTGTTGCCAAAACCAGTCGGCACAGCCAACATGAATGTATTCGGGATCAATGTCGGTCGTCTCCTGCAGCATCGCAAGCATTTTTTTGCCAGATTCGCTATTGTCGAGACAAAGGGCAATATAAGCAATGCGATATGCCACTTTTCTCTGCTTGTTGATAGGAGGTAGAGGGGTACAATCATGAATATTTTTCTGCTCTTTAAAAACAAAATGACCGTAACAGCTCTGGAGGGTGAAACAGTAAGGAAGCTGATTGAAAGTATTAATGGTATAAAGAATTGGCGGGTCAATCATCTCCGCAGAAAACCCGTGTAGCCTATGTTGTTTTTGCTGGTGAAAATGAATGTTATCAGAAAATGGTTTTAGCTCGGTAAAGGTTTTCATGTCTTGTCCCCTCTCTTTTACTGTCCCTTACGCTGTTTTACCTGCTGTTATAAGTACATAGTTGCGCCTGAAAAGTTCGAGTTTGTTTCCGCAATCCATAGATAAATGAAAGTCAGACTCAAATTTTTCAGCGACAACAAAGCTAACCATGATCAAGTATTAAAACTTAGAATAATCTCAGTGGGTTTCTCTTTTCGCAAGGAACTTTGACCTGGCAGAGACCACAAGGAGTGACAATTTCTCCTGATACTTGTTTTGCGTATGGAGAGGTGACGTTTCTGATGTAATCATGACACATTTGTTTGTCGTGCCCTTGCTTGGTAATAGCCGCCGCCGGGCATCTTTTGATACAAATGCCGCAGGTTTCTTTTGCCAGATAGAGACAATTCTGGGTGTGAGAAGTGAAGGCTCTCAAGTCAGGTTCGATGATTGTATCAACAACGATAGAGCCAATTCTGACCGCTTTTCCTTTTTCTGTGATAAAGCCATCTGACAGTCCGAAGGTTCCAAGCCCTGCCACATAGGCGGTGTGTCGTTCAGACCAATTTGAGTAGATCCCCGTTTGTTTTGAGTGGCGATAGTCCCAACTTTTGGTGAGGACTGGGGCTGTGGCACGAATGTTTTTTGCACGATAGTCATTGCAGAGTTTTAGCCTCAGGTACTCATTGAACTTCTCACCAAAATGGCGAGAGTAGACCCAACGAGCAGCTGGAAGTTTGTTTTCAGCTCTCTGGTCTGTCAGGGTGTTTTCCGTCTGTGGCAAAATCCAACAGATTACACTTAGATTTTCAGCCTGAATGGTTGCCTCTGGATACTCTTGTTGCATTGCTTCAAGTGGTGTCCAGTAGGAACTGTCAATAATTTTTTTGTAGTCAGTAAACAGAGGGTCATCACCACGAGCAATACCTATCAATGGGCTCTCCCAGCATTTTTCATCAAAACCAGACAGGTGGTTTTTTGCTGAGTGGTTAACAATATCGATAACTTTTTGTCGAATGTTATTTTTAAGTTCAGCTGGTGTCATTTAGGAGCTCATTTTCAAAAGATTGCACACTAGTTGAATAGCTCTGTCTACAGGCCATATCTTTCGGTAGTTTCTTACTGCGATGTTGGTACCTTCATAGATTAGGTAAATCATTTCTGACAAAGTGTCTGGATCGTCAAAGTCTTTCAGTTCAGTTTTAATCAAGGCAATAAGCTTTGTTTTGTGTTGTGCCACTGCCTGCCTGATTTTGCTTTCATGTTCATAGGTCTCAGCTGCTATGTTCAAAAATGGACAACCGTTAAAATTGTTTTCGATAGCATTCTGGCGGATGTTTTCGAACAAGTTACAAATTCTCTCAACTGGAGTGTCTCCAGTGTTGATGAAGTTTTGCTGTTTTTTATGCGAAATCAGATGTCTCTGAGTAAGATATTCTTCACAGAGATTTTCTTTTGATGGGAAGTGTTGGTAAAAACTCGCTTTAGCTACATTTGCTTCCTTGATTATCTGATTTATTCCAGTTGCTCGGTAGCCTTGAGTATAGAAGAGACGGTTTGCTGTCTCTAAAATCTTCATTTTTACAGATTTCTTTTCCATGTCGAAAGAATAATACAGACAGGTCTGTCTGTCAAGGGGGGCTTTCAAAATATTTACAATATTTGTACTGAAAGGGGGTGAAAAGATCAGTTGCTAAACAATGCATCCAGTTCGTCAAAATTAAAACGAACCTCTGATAATTTCTTGATCATGTCGATCTTTTCTTTATCTTCAGCTTGAAGTTTATAAACATCTTCATTGATAGTTCGATAAAGTTGACCTGTTGTATGATTGGTCGTGCGTAGATAGGGAATATTACTGCGGTCGATAATCTGCTGGGTAATATCACTGATTTCATGTATCCCCGGAATGAGCAGCCCGACAATTTTATCTCTATAGTCGGGAATTTGATACATATTTGACAATGTGACCAGCAATTCATCTCGGCTGCTGGTCACAATCAACAACGTGTCATCACGCAGTAATTCCGTGACACGTTGGGTGGATGGTGATCCAATTTGCAGGTGGTGGATAATTCTTTTAACATCACGTTTATTACCGGAAATTTTCAGGTCAAGAATTTTTGCAATCCGGTTCAGAGTTGGGTTGGCCAAAACTGGTTGATAATTGAACCCACCCACGACTTTGAATGATTCGCTAGAAAATGCTTTTTCCAAATAGTTGAGGGTACTTTCTCGCTTTTCCGGGAAAAGTTTATTGGGCATAATAGCGCGAACTTCGACCTCTTCTTTATCAAAAAGAGCTTTGTTCATGTAGACATTATCTATCACGTTGCCAACACCACCACCTGTGATCATCAAAACCTTAGCGTTCAGCAGTTTGGCTATTCGGGCATTGGAAAGATTGACTACGGACCCAACTCCTGGATGACCGGAACCTTCAATAATGATGAAATCACATTTTTTTTCCAGTGCTGCACAGGCGTGTACAACCTTTTGTTCAAAATCTTCTGGATCCAGTTCTCCATTGAGAATTCTTCTGGTCGAGTCAGGATGAATGATGACTGGTGACATATAGGGCAGGTCACGTCCCATGTTGAATACTTGGCAGATAACAGCAGCATCCTTATCAACAGTGAGCCCTTTGTATTCAGTCACTTTAGGACCTAATGGCTTGATAAAACCGACCCGGCGATATTTCTTCTTGGCCAGATGAACCAATGACAGGCTGGCAGTCGTTTTGCCGATATTCTGCCCTGTTGCTGCAATAAACAGTTTTTTAGCCATTCCCTGACCCTCTGAAACGGTTGTGGCAGTAAAATATATTCAGAACCTAAATAAGACCAACTTCACGGGCAAGTTCTTCCCAGCGCGGCAGACTCCGTTCGATCATCTCATTTTCAACACAATAGGCAATGCGGAAAAATCCTGGTGCGCCAAAGCCTGAACCTGGAACCAGCAGGATGTGAAATTTTTGTGCTATACGGATAAATTCCATTTCATCTGCCAGAGGGGATTTTGGAAAGAGATAAAACCCACCTCCCGGTTTGACCATTTCAATGCCAAGCTCAGTTAATTTGTTATAGAGAAGATCTCGTTTATATCGGTACTCTTCAACATCGACACTGACACGTTGTAAATTGGTTACCAGCCGTTGCATCAGCGCTGGGGCGTTAACAAACCCAAGCACTCGATTACAGAAAATTGTTCCTTGCATAAACAGGTCAACATCAGTCATAGCTGGATTAGCAGCAAGGTAACCGATTCGATCCCCAGGTAGCGCCAGATCTTTGGAGTGAGAAGTGACAATAACCGAATTTTTAATAGAGTTAAAAATGCAAGGAACGGTTTCGCCAAAACTGATTCGTGCATAGGGTTCATCTGAAATTGCCAGAATCGTCGTTCCGTACTCTTGCTCTTTGCGATGTAATAGCTCGCCCAGAGCACCTAAGGTTGCTTCTGGATAGATAACTCCGGTCGGGTTGTTGGGAGAGTTAATGATAATTGCTCTGGTACGTGAATTTATTGCGCTATCAATCGCATCAAGGTCGGGTTGGAAATCATCTTTGGTAATAACTTCAACCGGGATTCCACCCTGATTATCGATGTAGAATTTATATTCAACAAAATACGGGGTGAGGATAATCACTTCGTCACCAGGATTAAGCAGGGTTTTCAATACCACATTTAAAGCCGCACCAGCACCACAGGTCATAACGACCTGATTTAAAGTCACCGGCTGGTTGCAGTTTTCTGCGATCACTTCAGCAACCGCCGCACGGGTATCGTCATATCCAGCATTATTCATGTAACGATGCATCCCCGGTGTGGGGTTCTCGGCAATCTTCTTCAGTTCTTGATGGAGTTCTTTTGGTGGTTCTGTGGTGGGGTTCCCCAGGGTGAAGTCAAAAATATTTTCGTCACCATATTGCTGTCGTAGCGCGGTTCCTTCTTCAAACATTTTACGAATCCATGAAGAACCTTCAATTTGTGCTTTTATTTTGGTTGCGATGGACATTTTTGTTTCCTTTATTGACTAAGTAAGTTTTGTACGAAAAATAGATTCTAACTGTGGCAAATCGATGGGTCAAGCGGGTTTATCTGTTTGTCGAAAGCTGAGAGTCGCATTCAAGAAAATGTGTCAATAAGGAGGCTGATCACACTTTTTACAACGTTTAAGTCGGCAACAAAAGATATCAGTCTGATGACAGAACTTGACGCCTATTCAATACAATAATATATATACATAAATTTACTTTCTTCAGGAGATAACAATGACAAGGAAGATTATTAGTTTGTTGCTGGCAGCGTTGCTGAGCTGCTTTATTATGCAAACAGCTGTAGCTCAAACGAACAGCGATGTGGAAGTTTCAGGCAAAATCGTTGGTGGTCTGCGTATGCTGACGATTGTGCCGGATCAAGCAAATCATTTTGTGATCTACCGCGGTGACTACATTCAGCCCACACTTAAAGGGCAGAGTCACTTTAGCTTGGTGGTTCCTGAGCTAGAAATAGAAAAGATCTTTCCGGCTGCAGAGGGGGAACGTACCTATATAAAGATGAAAAAGCCCGGCAGCTACAAATTTACGGCCGGAACGGTTAGTGGCACCATCAAAGTTATTGAATATAGTGCGCCATCCTACAGCGAGTTGTCAGCTGAACAAGCAGTTGACATTTTGCAGAATACTAACCCTTTGATTTTGGACGTCAGAACCCAGGGAGAGTTTCAGCAAGGCTATATTCAAGGGGCAAACCTGCTGCCAGTGCAGGTGTTACAGCAGTATCTCGATAAGCTGGCAGAGTATAAAAAACACGACATTCTGATTTACTGTGCCACTGGCAATCGCAGTACTGTTGCTTCACGTATATTGATTAAAAATGGCTTCAAGAAGATCTATAACCTGCGCTACGGCATTGCCGACTGGGCAAAACGCGGTCATCAGGTTGTCCGGCAGTAGCAAGTTGTTCCTGGGAAAATCGAAATCTGTGCTGCGGAAAGTAAAAATCAGAAATCATGAGAGTAGGTCTTGGGTGTTGTTTCTGAGCGTTCAGGATTGAGTATTACTAAGCTAGGATATTGAGATCGCCCAGCTATATGGCGATAAAAGACCTAACCCTGGACATCTATATTCCACTTAAAGTGTTTCTTATTCTTGACTAATTGCCACTTTAGTCTATAATGAGAAACATATTATGGAGGATCGTCTATGCCTGCAAAATTATCCAATATTTCTACATGGGTTGAAAATCGTGCTGCTGAGGTTGGTGAGCAGATTCGTGTTCACCGCAAAGCCTTGGGAGTCAGTGCAACAACTGCTGCTGAGGCGGCAGGTATGTCTCGCGTGACTTGGTATCGGCTCGAAAAAGGTGCAACCTCTGTTACTTTCGGTGCCTGTCTTAATGCATTATCAGTCTTGGGACTTGATTTAAAGATTGCCCAATCCCCTGAACATGGTCAAGAGTCTGTCGATAATTTAAACTGTGCCGAATCGATACCTGTCCAAATAGCATTTGTCGACTATCCTCAGCTTAAACAACTTGCCTGGCAGATCCATGGTGTTGATGTGTTGTCCCCACGGGAAGCGTTGAGTGTTTACGAACGTAACTGGCGGCATCTCGACTTAAAAGCAATGGAGCCGCATGAGCTCAATTTGTTGACGGCGCTTCAACAGGTTTTTTCTGGAGATGCTGGCAATGTTTGAACGACCCCATCATCAGCGGATTGCCCAGATATTGTTGTCATTGAATGGGGATTTGTTGCGGCAGCACAACTGTTTGTTTGGTGGTGGTACCGCTATTGCGCTCCGTTATGGTGAATATCGGGAATCGGTTGATATCGATTTCCTCGTTTCAAATGTTAACAGCTATCGACAGCTGCGATTATTGACGACTGATTCCCTAGGAATTCTTGCCCTTTTTCAGCATAATATTGAATCGATATCTCAAATTAGAGAGGTACGTGCTGATCAGTATGGAATCAGAACCATGTTGCTGGTTGCCGGTACACAAGTGAAGTTTGAAATTATTCTCGAAGGGCGGATTAAGCTGCGAAGTCCCGGTGTTGATGATCAAATTTGTGGTATCTCCACCTTGTCGCCACTTGATATGATAACTAGTAAATTATTGGCAAATTCAGATCGCTGGGCAGATGAAAGTGTGTTTAATCGTGACCTGATCGATCTGGCAATGATGCAACCTTCCATGGATTTGTTCCGTACTGCGGTCACTAAGGCGGAGTTGGCGTATGGCAAGGCAATTGCTAAAGATATTATCAAGGCGACAGAAAAGTTTCAGTGCCGCCCCGAGTGGTTAGAGCGGTGTATGCTGGCAATGGAGATCAACATTCCTAAGGCTGTTCTCTGGGAAAGAATCCGTGTGTTGCGGCGGATTATGTCTAGAATGACTGAGAATCAGGGCTGACTTATATTCTTGAGAGTGTTAAAGATCAAAGATAAGTCAACAGCAGACTTTATCAGATGTTTTTTTGACCATCAGTCGAATAACTCCTAAATTAAGCAGTATGGCAACACAAAACCTGCCCCCTATTTTATAAAGTCGGATTTTTTGTTAGACCATCACTTTTTACCAAGAGCCAGAGCTTGCCATTTTAGACCATTTTTCATGTTCTGGGAGGTTCTTCCCGGCTTGAAGGATTTCAATGGATATGCCACTTGGGTCTTTTACAAAGGCCATATGCCCATCCCGAGGTGGGCGCAAGATTGCCACACCCGAATTCTCTAACTTTTGACAGACCTCATAAATATTTTCTACAGAAAAGGCTAAATGGCCAAATGAATTGCCTTCTGTGTATTCTGCAGCATCCCAATTATGAGTAAGCTCAATTTCCGGCTCTCCTTCTTCAGTCGCAAGATAATATAAAGAGAACCGTCCTTCCTCATAGTCTTTCTGTCTCAACAACTTAAGCCCGAGTAACTCCTGATAAAATTGTAACGACTTTGTGATATCAGCTGCACGAATCATAGCATGTAAATATTTCATATTATTACCTCCTCAAATGTCCAAGTTCTTAGATTGACAAGTTATTTAATGCTGTCTATAGCCACAATGATAGTCTTATTGGGAAAACCTGTCACCTGTCTGCCATCTGTTTTAAAAATAAAAATACCACAGGGTGATTATCAAAATTTCAATCTACGGCATGTGTTGTTTATCTTGTTTTGACATTATCCTCCTTCGCCTCAACACCTTTTGATGAGAATAGCGATGAAAATTTATCCTGTCAAACGGTTCAGGTTGAATTGATTTTCGAAGCTGATTAGGTTACATTTCCCCACCATCTCAACTACTTATTGAAAGCAGGTCTTTATGACAGATAAAGATTTAGACAAATTACGTCAGCAGATCGATCAGGTTGATGATCAGATCCTTGATTTTCTGAACCAGCGTGCCGAAATTGTTATCTCTGTGGGTAAGGCCAAAGAGGGCAGTCAGGGCTCATTTTATGTTCCAAGTCGGGAAAAAGCGATTTATGAACGTTTGAGCGAGCTGAATCCTGGCCCTTTTCCTAATGAAGCTGTGTGCAAGGTGTTTCGGGAAATTATTTCTGCTTCGTTGAATATGGAGCGTCCCATGCGGGTTGCTTTTTTGGGGCCTCAATCTACATTTACCCATCAAGCGACAATGCAACAATTTGGACTGTCTGCACAGTTAGTCCCACTAAAAAGTATTCCCGCTGTTTTCGAAGAAGTTGAACGGGGTCGTGCCCATTACGGAGTGGTTCCAGTCGAAAATTCAACGGAAGGTGTTGTCAATCATACTCTGGATATGTTTTTTGATTCTGAACTCCAAATGATTGCCGAGGTTATGCTGGAAATATCCCATAATCTCCTTTCAAAAACTGGAGATCTTGGAAAAATCGAAAAAATTGTTTCTCATCCTCAGCCGTTAGCACAATGTCGGCATTGGCTTGAAACCAATATGTCGGAGACACCATTGTTTGATGTTTCCAGTACAGCAGCTGCTGCCCAGATGGCTGCTGAGGATGAAGCTGTTGCTGCGATTGCAGGCCATGCGGCTGCAATCCAGTATGATCTGCAGATTGTTAAAGAAAAAATAGAGGACAACCCGCACAACTTTACCCGCTTTTTGGTTATTGGCAAGAAAACTCCAGAAAAGAGTGGGGCGGATAAAACTTCAATTATGTTCAGCGTTAAGGATGAACCGGGAATCCTCTACCGGATGCTGGAACCTTTTAGTAAGCGTCAGGTCAATCTCGCTAAAATAGAGAGTCGACCGATGAAGCAGAAAGCTTGGGAATATATTTTCTTCCTTGATCTGATTGGTCATATCGATGACTCAGAAGTTTTTGCTGCGATAGAAGAACTCCGTGAGCACTGTCACTTTCTCAAAATTCTTGGTTCTTACCCGATAGCTCGAAATGAAAACCAGTCTGGAGAGTAGCAATAATGTCTAGCAGTGTCCTGATCCCACGTTTGGCAATCATTGGTGTTGGCTTGATAGGTGGTTCTCTGGCTTTGGCTTTGAAGGAAGCTGGAGTTGTTGGCACCGTCGTTGGTTGTGGCCGGGGAAAGCCGAACCTGGAAAAAGCGATTGAACTTGGGGTCATAGACAGTTGCAGCCGTGACCCTTTGGAAGCGGTTAAGGACGCTGATGTTGTTTTCCTGGCGACGCCGGTTAAAACTTTAGGTTCGGTTCTGCAGCAGTGTCTGCCTAGTTTAAAAAAGGGAGCAGTTATTACTGATGGTGGTAGTGTGAAGGGTGAAGTGATCAGCATGATTGAGCCCTTGTTGCCGGAAGGGATACATTTTGTTCCTGGGCATCCAATTGCAGGCACTGAGAACAGTGGTGCAGAAGCTGCTTTTTCCAGTCTATATCGTGGCAAGCGTTGTATTTTAACTCCAACGGACAAAACTGATTCACAGGCTCTGGAACTGATTAGGCAGATGTGGACAATTGTGGGCAGTGATGTGGTAGAGATGTCTCACGAAAAGCACGACAAGGTTCTTGCTGCAATCAGCCATTTGCCCCATATGGTTGCTTATTCTCTGGTCAATGCAGTTGGTTCCTACGATCATTATGAAGAGAATATTCTTGAATATTCGGCTGGAGGATTTCGGGATTTTACCCGGATTGCCTCTTCTGACCCGACCATGTGGCGCGATATCGCTGAAACCAATCGTGAAGCATTGCTGGAAATGCTGGAGCAGTTCGAAAACTCTTTGGGGGAATTGAAAGCTGATATTGCCGAGGGCAATAGTGAGAAGCTGTTTGAATTCTTTTTACGCTCGAAGCAGCTTCGTGATGCCATTCTCTAAAAAATCCAAGGACAATTACTCTGATGCATAAAACAGAATCAAAAATCGTTGCACCAACCACGGGCTTGCGTGGTGAAATTGTTGTTCCCGGAGACAAATCGATTTCTCATCGTGCCATTATGTTTGCTTCGTTGGCGCAGGGGAAAAGTCGGATCCGTGGATTATTGCGTGGCGAAGATTGTCTTTCAACGCTGAAAGCTTTTCAAAGCTTTGGAATTGAGGTCATTGAAAAAGCTGACGATGAGTTGGTTATCCATGGTCGGGGGTTGGCTGGCTTACAGGAGCCCTTTGATGTGGTTGATTGTGGCAACTCAGGAACCACCATGCGGCTGATGAGTGGAATTCTGGCGGCACAGCCTTTTTTTTCGGTGCTAACCGGTGATCAGTATCTGCGCAAGCGTCCTATGGGGCGGGTGATTAATCCGTTGCTTGGTATGGGAGCCAGAATACTGGGACGGGATGGCAATTCTAAAGCTCCACTGGCGATTGATGGTGGTGGTTTACAGCCCGCAGAATATCATTCCCCAATAGCAAGTGCCCAGGTGAAATCAGCAGTATTGCTTGCCGGGATGCAGACAGAAGGGACAACCACGGTTTACGAGCCGCACTTGTCACGGGATCACAGTGAGCGAATGCTTCGTTACTTTGGCGCCAACCTGGAATCATTTTCCGGAGGGGCCAGGGTGACGGGGCGGGTAGAACTGCAAGGGTGCAATGTGGAAGTCCCCGGTGATATTTCATCAGCAGCTTTTTTTCTTGTTGCCGGATTGATTGTCCCTGGTTCTGAATTGTTGTTGAAAAGTGTGGGAGTTAACCCGACTCGGAGCGGTATTATTGACATTTTGCAACAAATGGGTGGTTCGATTGAATTGATCAATCCGCGTGAGCTTTCAGGAGAGCCAGTGGCTGATCTGTTGGTCAAAAGTAGTGACCTGTCCGGTATTGATATTGGTGGAGACCTGATTCCTCGGGCTATCGATGAGTTTCCGGTTGTCAGTGTTGCTGCGACTTTTGCCGAGGGGGTAACAACGATTCGTGATGCTAAAGAATTGCGCGTTAAAGAAACGGATCGGATAGCTGCCATGTGTGAGAGTTTGGGTGCTCTTGGGGCGGACATAGAGCCACGTGATGATGGCATGAGAATTGTTGGCGGAAAAGGACTGAGTGGCGGGCAAATAAATTCCTTTGGTGATCATCGGATTGCCATGAGCATGGCGATTGCGGCATTGAATTCTGCTGTGCCGGTTGAGATTTTAGACACGGCTTGTACCGAAACCTCGTTTCCAGGTTTCTGGGAAATGTTGCTACGAGCATCCAGGTGATGAAAATTTTGAACAAAAAATTGATTATTGCCATCGATGGGCCATCCGGTGCTGGGAAAAGCACTTTAAGTAAAGCTTTGGCTCACCAATTTGGCTATCTGAATATTGATACAGGTGCTATGTATCGTTCCATTTCACTACTAGCTCAGCAAAGAAGAATCGATCCCCATGATAGCGATGCTCTGAAAATTTTATGTGCTGATCTCTCTATCGAGTTTGTCCTCCGGGGTGCCAGTGAGGATGTTCTTGTTAATGGTGTTGATGTTTCTGACGCAATTCGCACACCAGAGATCAGTTTGCTGGTTCCTCAGATTGCTGCTTGTCCTGTCGTGCGAGAAGCAATGTTGCAATTGCAACGGAAGATGGGAGATGCGGGCGGGGTTGTCCTAGAAGGGCGAGATATTGGTACGGTTGTTTTTCCTCAAGCCGATATTAAGTTTTTTCTTTCGGCGACTGCAGCGGAAAGAGGTCGCCGCCGATATGCTGAGTTGCAAGAAAAGGGGATTGATGTTGACCTGCAGCAAACTATTGCTGAGGTGAAAGCTCGTGATGCTGCAGATACGGCTCGAACCCTTGCACCATTAATGCAGGCAGATGATGCAATTATTATCGACTCAACGCAATTATCGATAGAAAATGTTTTGCAAAAAATGGTGACAATCGTCAAAGCTAAACAGGCAGAACTTGCCGGTTAAAGAAGAATAACTGCTTGATAAATATTGGTTTGTTTTTTCTTTAATGCTGTGCTAACTTGCGCAGTCTCAAATTGAGTCCGCCGTCGAGAGGCGTCGGGAAATTCGTAAGGGGGTAACATCTCCAATGGTAGAAGATAAAGACATGCAAGACGAAGAAGAAATGGACATGCAGGACGGCGAGTTCGAAGAAAGCTTTGAAGAGCTGCTGAAAGATTATGAGCAGGGCGGCTTTGAACTAAAGCGGAACGATGTCGTTGAGGGAACAATTGTTCAGGTGAATCCTGATTCGGTTGTTGTCGACGTTGGCTACAAGTCGGAAGGGGTTATCTCTCTCCGTGAGTTTGCTGATGAAAAAGGGGAAATCAACGTCAAAGTTGGTGACGTTTATGATGTCCTGTTTGGTGGTGGTGAAAGTGATAGTGGCCTGATTGTTCTTTCGAAAGAAAAGGCTGATCGACAGAAAATCTGGAATTCTCTTGAAGAGGATGCTGTGGTCGAAGGTCGGATACTCAGTCGAATTAAGGGTGGTCTGTCTGTTGACATCGGTGTTAACGCTTTCTTGCCAGGATCACAGGTTGATCTGCGTCCAGTCCGTAATCTGGACAAAGTGATCGGACAAACCTTTGATTTCAAAATCATCAAGCTGAACAAGCGACGTGGAAATATTGTTCTGTCACGGCGGGTTCTGCTCGAAACAGAGCGTGAGTCACATCGCAGTGATACACTGAAAACTCTTGAAGAGAGTCAAGTCGTTGAGGGTATTGTTAAGAACCTGACCGATTATGGTGCATTTATTGACCTTGGTGGTATTGATGGTTTGTTGCATATTACTGATATGTCTTGGGGACGTGTTAAACATCCGTCTGACATTTTGGCTGTTGGTGACAAAATCAATGTCAAAGTTCTTAAGTTTGATAAAGAGAAAGAGCGTGTTTCACTCGGACTCAAGCAAATTGCTCCCGATCCGTGGTTGGATGTAGCAAGTAAGTATCCGATTGAGACCAAGGTCACTGGTAAGGTTGTTAGCTTAACTGATTATGGTGCATTTATTGAGCTTGAAGAAGGTGTTGAGGGCTTGATCCATGTTTCAGAAATGAGCTGGACAAAACGGGTTAAGCATCCAAACAAAGTTCTCTCGATTGGTGATGATGTCGAATCAGTTGTGTTAGCTCTTGATACCGATAATCGCCGCATCTCCCTTGGTTTGAAACAAATTGAGCCAAACCCATGGGACGTTATTGGTGAGAAATTCCCGATTGGTACCATTATTGAGGGTCAGGTCAAAAACATTACTGATTTCGGTATTTTTGTTGGTGTCGATGAGGGAATTGACGGTTTGGTTCATATCTCTGACCTCTCTTGGACCAAGCGGATCAAGCATCCTTCCGAGGCTTATAAAAAAGGTGACTTGGTTAAGGCTGTTGTTCTGAATATTGATCGAGAAAATGAGCGTTTCTCTCTTGGCTTGAAGCAGCTGAGTACTGATCCATGGGAAACTGTTCCAACACGCTATGCTCGCGGAACCATTGTGAAGGGTAAAGTCACATCCGTGACCGATTTCGGTATTTTTATTGAGCTCGAAGAAGGTATCGAAGGCTTGATTCATGTTTCCGAACTGAGTAAAGAGAAGATTGATAGTCCGAAGGATTTTGCTGAAGTTGGTTCGGATCTGGAAGCAGGGGTTCTTCAGGTAGACACTGTTGATCGTAAGATTGCACTGTCGATCAAGAATCTTGATGTTCAGAAAGAAAAAGCTGAAGTTAATGAATTCATGGGAGCACAAAAAACAGCGACTTCAAATCTCGGTGATTTGCTACAAGGTGCTGTAGGTCGTAAATCAGAAGACTGATTTATAAATAAACCTGAACAGGGGCTCCAGATACAATGGGGCCCTTTTTTTATTGGTTAAAATGAAAAAACGTCCCTTATTAATGGCATCTTTAGCAGTCGGTGGAGTTTTCCTGTTTTTTCTGCTGGTTGTTTTCTCTGCAGGTCTTCTCAGTACCGGGTCTGTAGTTGTTTCTGTCGGTGACAAAATTGGTATCCTTGAAGTTGAGGGAACCATTGTTGATGCTCGCCGGATGGTCGCCCAGATAGAAGAATTCCGAGATCGTAGCAACATCAAAGCTGTCGTGATAAGAATTGATTCTCCTGGGGGAGGTGTTGGCCCATCTCAGGAAATTCATGCTGAACTCAAGCTATTAGCTAAAGAGAAGCCGCTGATCGTCTCAATGGGTTCGGTAGCAGCGTCTGGTGGATATTATCTCGCTGTCGCTGGAGAGCGTATATTTGCTAACCCTGGAACAATCACTGGAAGTATTGGTGTTATCATGTCTTTTCCCAACTATCAGGATTTGATGGGAAAAGTTGGAATACAGACAGAGGTTGTGAAAAGCGGACGATTTAAGGACATTGGATCCTCAACGCGAGATTTTTTGTCAGCTGATAGAGACTTGTTACAGGGGGTTATTGACGATGTACACATGCAGTTTGTTGATGCTATCAGCGACGGACGTAATATGCCGGTAGACAGGCTTAGACCTTTTGTTGATGGTCGTATTTTTACGGGCAGGCAGGCTAAAGATGCTGGTCTCATTGATGAGTTGGGAACTTTAAGTGATGCTATCAAGTATGCTGCCAAGGTATCAGGTATTGAGGATGACCCCGATCTGGTTTATCCTGAACCTGAAAAAACGAATTTAATTGATCGTTACTTGCAGAGTGCTGTGAATCATTATCTCGGTGTTGATATTAGGGTTCAAAATAGGATCGGTCCACAGTTTCTTTGGAATAATTTTTGATGTTTTTCTTGAAGAGTATGGAAGGTAAAGATGACAAAAAGTGAATTGATTGAGCAACTTTCTGATGGGCATGAAATTCTTAATAAAAGGGATGCCGAAACGGTCATAAATCTGATTTTTGGCGGGATAGAAAATGCTCTTGCTCAAGGTGATCGTGTTGAAATTCGTGGTTTTGGTTCTTTCTCGGTGCGCGAACGTGACGCTCGTGAGGCAAGGAATCCCAAGAGTGGTGAGTTGGTTAAAATCCCATCGCGTAAGACGCCTTTTTTTAAAACAGGTAAGGAATTGCGTGATCGGGTTGATGAATAATAGTAGCTCAAATTTAAACAGAAAAGAAAAAGACCCTGAAGTAGCTTCAGGGTCTTTTTTTATGGAATGGTCTCCAGGATGCCGGTATGATTCTGTGCGGATGACCTGAACAATAAAGTTGTCTACGGAAAAAGCTTTAGGCGTCCTGCTCATGGGCAGGCTTGCACACCACCTTTTCACATAACGACAGGTCAAAAAAACGTTGGTCAAGGGATCAAAATCACCCCGTGCACCCCAGAAATTCAAAGAACTGTTTCGTGACTTGATAATAGCAATTTTACGGTTTAAGTCAAGTCTAAAATTAGATTCTATAAATACTATATCGTAATTAATGGGCATTTAAGCTGATGAAGTGGACAATCCATCGTTTACAGGTAACTCTTGAAGAGGTTGGTCTGAGACTTGATCAATATTTGGCCAAATCCTCTATAGAATTGTCCAGGACTCAGGCAAAAAAAATTGTCGATCTTGGAGGGGTTCATATCAATGGCCGAAGGGTGAGAAGTTGCTCAACATCCATTCATAACGGTGATTCGGTGGAAGTTTATATTGATCAGTTACCTTTAGATCCTTATCGGATTTCAGAACAAGATATCCTATTTCAGGATCAATACATTATTGTTTTAAATAAGCCAGCTCTAGTTGATACCCAACCAACCCATGCACGCTTTAAGGGAACTTTGTTTGAGGCACTGCAATGGCATCTTAAAGATCCCTTTCGCCTGCACAAGAAAGCTGAAATTGGTATGGTTCAGCGTTTGGATCGTGGCACATCTGGAGTTATTGTTTTTTCAATTCATCCTCGTTCACATAAGGAGATGACGCGGATTTTTCTGGAACATGAGGTCAAGAAGGGCTATCTTGCTTTGGTTCATGGCACCCCTGAATTGGAACAAGGTGAAATGAAATCATTTCTAGCACGCTCTAGAAAGGAAAATCGAGTCAAATCTGTTGAAAAGGGTGGTAAGGAAGCCATTACCAGATTTAAGTTGGTTGAAAGACTGGCAGACTATTCACTGTTGGATGTCGAAATATTAACGGGTCGTTCCCATCAGATTCGCGCTCATATGGCAGAGCAAAATTGCCCATTGGTGGGTGATCAACGCTATGGAGGTGATTTGCTTGTCGCCGGAAGAAAAATTCTACGACCATTCCTGCATGCTGAAAAGATTTCTTTTCAGCACCCCGTGCTGAATCAGGATTTAGACTTTACTGTTCCTGTTCCAGAAGATATGCAAAATATTATAAATATGCTGAGAAAGAACACTTATGAATTTTCCACAAATTGACCCGATTATATTCAGCATTGGTCCACTTGCAGTTCGTTGGTACGGAATGATGTACCTGCTGGGTTTTATTGGTGGTTACTTTATGATGTGTCACGTTGTCAAGCTCCGTGATATGCCAATCAAAAAAGAAGTTATCTCTGATCTGTTGTTTTACGCCGTTCTTGGTGTTGTTATTGGTGGTCGGCTTGGCTATACCTTGTTTTACAACTCCAGTTATTATTTGCGTCATCCTCTTGAGATATTTTACGTCTGGGAAGGGGGAATGAGCTTTCATGGTGGACTTCTTGGGGTTCTGATCGTTCTGTTACTTTTTTGTTGGCGCCAAAACTTGTCACTTCTGCTGATTGGTGATTTAGCTGTATCTGCTGTTCCGATTGGACTCTTGTTTGGGCGTATTGGTAACTTCATCAATGCGGAACTCTGGGGGAGGGTAACTGACTACTCCTGGGGAATTGTTTTTCCGGGCGGAGGTTCATTGCCGCGCCATCCGAGTCAACTTTATGAGGCAGGTCTTGAGGGGCTCTTGTTGTTTGTTCTGATCTATCTTCTACATCGTTCTGAAGCCCGTCGCGGTATTCCTGCTTTTAGTTTTGTTTTTTTATATGGGATTTTTCGCTTTCTTGTTGAGTTTTTACGCCAGCCCGATAGTCATCTTGGTTTTCTCTGGGGAGGGGCTACGATGGGGCAATTGCTATCTGTTCCGATGATCTTAATTGGTTTGGGTGGCTTGTTTTATGTGCTGAAGAGGAATATGCCATGAGTCGAATCGATGCAGTGATTTTTGATTGCGATGGAGTGATGTTTGAAAGCCGGAAGGCCAACCTAGCGTACTATAATCGGATTCTCGAGGAATTTGCATACCCTCTTGTTTCTACTGAACAGAGAGATCTGGCTCATTTATGCCATACTGCCAGTTCGCCGAACGTATTAAAAAATCTTCTGCGTGAAGAAGATATATCGCTAGCTCTCAGTTTTGCTGCAACTTTAGACTATCGGGAATTTATTCCAGACATGGATCAGGAAGAGAATCTGGTAGAATTGTTAGAGCAACTCTCTAATCAGTATCCATTGGCAGTTGCAACAAATCGGGGCAAAAGTGTTTTGGCAATTCTTGATCATTTTGATCTCTACAGTTACTTTTCAGCCGTTGTCACCAGTCATGATGTAGAGCATCCTAAACCTGCTCCCGATATGTTGCTGCTCGCAGCAGAAAAACTCAGTGTTAATCCGGAAAATTGTCTGTTTATTGGGGACTCTGAGTTAGATAAGTTAGCTGCGGGCGATGCAAATATTCAATTTGCTGGATATGGTGGTGGGGTCTCGGGAGTGATTTCCTATTCAAATCATTTGGAATTGTGGGACTATCTTTCGTCTGTTTAAGGGAAAAAACTGTTTCATTTATTCACAGCTTATTTCACTTTTTCTTAAGTCTGTTTACCAGTAAAAAACAAAATGCAATAAGGGCAAAAACATTAATACCAACCGCTGTTATTTCTTGTGGTAGTCCCGTTTGTATCTGGCAATATCCCCCAAAACTGAAATTAAAATTGTAATTTTGTATTCCTTCGAGAAAGCTGACTCTGACTCCAAGCAACAAACCTGAGATAAAAGAGTAATAGAGACCGTTTAGAGCAAAGTAGGGGGTTTGTAACAACTGTACAGCCAAGGACAAATTTAAGCCTGCTTTCTGTCTCTTTATCAACAAAGCACCAGCAATCAGGCTTAAGGTAAAGGGAATCAAATAGATCAGCATGTAGATGATGAATTGAAGATTGTCCAGAACATCAAACATTCTGAAAAGCATTATAACAAGACCCCAGATGGCGCCAAAAATTTCAACAGATGCAATCAGTCTTATGAGTAGTAAGTTCAAATTAGTAAACTTTCGCTGTGGCAATGAAGAAAAATCCCCGGCAGCTGCTGCTGCCGGGGAATGAAAGAAAGAGCTTCTTCTTTCTGATTATTTCTTTGTTATAGGAGCATTTTTAGCCATATTTTTGAGCATTTCGCTCATTAGGTCTTGATGTTTCTTGTAGTCAAGCTTGCCTTCTTTGCTGACCTTTTCCCAAAGCTCCATCTTACTCATGTTCTGGTGACAACCCATGCAGGTTCCAGTCCGCATGAAGGTGTCAATCTCTTCCTTGTTAAACGCGCGGCTGAGTGGCCAGTGACTTCCGACGGTCGCAAGTTGGGTTCCATCGCGTGTTACAATTTGTGACCAGTCAAAGTCCAGTTTTGGTATTGCCTGAATTTGAACCGTATATTTTTCAGGAATTATTTCACCGGTCTTCGCATTCATCAAATCAAAGACAACATCTTTGTTTTGTTGGTTGCTAAATGTCCCATTGCCAATGCCTAAACCTGCAACCTTGGCATTACCATGGCAGCTTTCACAGGTGCGAGCCTGACGCTGAGCAGTGTGTGGCTGGACTGGAGACATGTCGATTGCTAGTGGAACATGCTCCTGACCAACATATTTTGCTTCGTCTGGCGCATCAGCAATCATATTGTTGGCGATAACAGCACCTGTATCATCAATAACAGTGTAAACAACCTGACATCCAGGCATTAATGGCGTCACTCTGCCTTCACCGCCGATTCCAAGAACGGGGTCTTCCCAGCGTAAGTAAGAGCGGCTTTCCATTGGTTTTCCTGAGGTGAAAATGCCTTTAGCGCCAAGCTTTGATTCAGCTGTCTGTCCTTGTGAATCGTGGCTGTTACCGGATGCAATCCAGTCTGTTCCACCTTTTTGTTTGCCATTTTTGTCGTTACTGTAGTCAACCTTGACATGGCAGCCATAACATTGTGGTGCCCAGGAGGCGTGGCATGTGTAGCACTCCAATTTTTCCAGGTGACCACTGACGGCACTCATAGCAACTTCAGCTGATGGATCTTTCCATTTGTTGCCAAGAGCGAGACCCTTTAGATCTGGTACTTCAAAATCATTGCCGGTGGCAGAGTGAACAATGACTTTGTTTCCGCGGCGCACAACGTTACCCAGTGGATTTCCGCGTGCTGACAGAAGGAAACCATCTTCAACAGCGTAGGGGTAACCAAACTGTTGACCCACAATCAACAACTTTTCGGCGGTACCACGAGCTTCAGTTTGAGCCTTTTTACCAAACTCGTCGCCATAACCGATAGGGAGTTCCCATGGATATTTTTTGGGGGTGCCGTGACAATCAGTACATTCGATCTCTACTTGACCCATTGTTGTGCCGTGAATGTTGCCATCACCGTGCATATCAATACTGGTATGGCAATCTTGACAAAGGAGGCCGCCCTCTGGATTTCCTTTACGACTTTTTTGCTGATGATGTAGATCATCAGAAACGAACATGTATTTTTTAGTGTGTAGTTTCGGTTGTTTTCCACCGGTTTCATTGAAAGGAGACCCATATGGGAATTCCATCAGACCCTGGAATGAGACACCGATACGTTTTCCACGGTTATGACAAGAGCTACAGGTTTCAACAGGGATTCCTCCAGTTTTTCGATTCCCGATGATTTGATGCTTGAGCATATGTCCCTTTTCGTCGGGTTTGATACTCTTGTCTTTTCCTTCGTAGTATCCATCATTACTATAGAGAATATGACAGGCTGAGCAACCCATTCCACGGTAGTCGCCGCGCTTTTCACGACCACGAACTCCGATGTGACAGCGGTTACAGTCTTGACGTTGATAAGCAAATGCAGCTTTCTTTGGATCTTTTTTAACTTCTTCAACGCTAGGGTTCGGCATCAGATCCAGTTTTTTGGGATACTGATTAGGATACATGCTGATTTGATCTTTCATGTAGCTCTTATAAGCTTTAGTTCCGATCATTGGGGTTTGGCCATCTTGATCTGTGATCGCATAATTTCCCCATGGGTTCTTAAAGTTTGCGGTCTCCTCAAAGCCCCAAGTATGCATATTGCCTGAAATTTTTCCTGCTTCAGTATTCATCAGAGAGGTTTTAGCTCGGTAGGTATATCCGACATGACAGATACCACAGGTATTATCTGAAATCCAGATTGAACCTGGATCGGGATAATAGTCCTTTGGACCTGGTGCCATTCTTAATGTGGCCGGAACGCCCTTATGTGCTTCTTCTTTTTTAGTTGCTGTTGGATTGCCACCATGACACATAACACAGCCATCCGGGTCACCATGCATCTGACCGTTCATTTTGAGCTGTTGAGACATTGGCAGATCTGTCGGGACGATCTCTTCTAGCCCTGCATGGCAATCGGTGGTCGTACATCCTCCACCCGCATATGCCATGGAACCAAAGCTGAAGATGACCACACTGGCCAGTAGGAACATCAACATGTTTTTTTGCACATTTACCTCCCTTTTCTGGTGCTGGTTGTGAAATTATCCCACCTGAAATCAAGATATTTAATCAGGGGGAAGCATTAGATAGTTGGCAGTCATTTAATCGTTATTCTTTTTCTGGATAAGTTGACCATTGATAATTGGTACTGCAATCTTCAGCAGTGCCGTGTAAATCAACAGCCCAAAAGCTAAAATTCCAAAGCAAACCATTAATTCATTAAGTGTTGGTTGGTATTGAACAAAATCGCCAAGGGGTGTTGGGATGAATCCGGAGATAACGAAGCCGAGCCCCTTTTCAACCCAGATTCCGACAATAATCATGACACAGGCAACAGTTAAGAATCGTGGGTTCTGTCTGGCTGGCAAAAGTAAAATGGTAGCAGCTATAACGTTCAGAACAATTGCAGACCAAATCCAGGGAGCCAGGACGCTTTTTCCATGAAAGCCGAGTAGAAAGCTTAAATGGATAGAATGTTCCGAACCCGAATAAAGTTCAGTAAATAACTCTGAGCCGACCAATAACAGATTAACGAGGAGACTGACGGTGACAATAATTCGAATTTTAGCGATAACGTCTTTGTGGATTGTGCAGCACTTGTAGTGATCCATGATTTTGAATACGAGTATAATAAATGCTGGTCCGGCAGCAAAAGCCGAAGCGAGAAAACGAGGGGCGATTAAACCGCTGTGCCAGAAGGGTCTGGCTCCTAATCCCTGAAATAAAAAAGCTGTGATAGTGTGAATCAATGGAGCCCAAGCAATAGCAAGGAAAACTATAGGTACGTAATGGCGTGCTACCAGTTTTTGCCCGGTATATTTCTTATAGAGAACGTAACCGCAAACATAGAGGTTGAGGAATAGGTAGCCATTCAGAACCAGGACATCCCAGGTTAACATCGATGTCGGCCAGTTGAAGACTCCTATCACGGGAAACATATGCCAGAGGCGGTCGGGACGACCTATGTCGGCAGTGACAAAAAGGAGACACATGATAAGGGCTGCAATCGCCCAGAGTTCAGTAAAAATGACAACTTTGTGGATTTCTTCATCTTTAAATATATAAGCCGGGATGACCATCATGACTGCTGCTGCAGCCATGCCAACTAAAAATGCGAAGTTTGAAATGTATAATCCCCACGAGACTTCATCTCCCATGCCCGTTGTATAAAGGCCATAAGCCAATTGGCGACTGAAGGCATTAAGCCCGAGCATGCTGATGGCGATCAGTGCAAACATCCAGACGGCATAAGTACGGTTGCCGATAAGTACTGTTTTCGCCAGATCACTAATAACATTTGGAGAACCTGTTTTCATTGCTTAACCCTTTTGATGGTTGTTGACAGACATAAATCTGTTTCGGTCAACTATTTAGCAAAGGTGTAATAAAACTTAGGTAAAGTTCCGACTTCCTGCTTAAGAACAAAGACTCTTTCCTGCTCGATTATTTTTCGGACTTCACTCTCCGGATCTCTGATGTTGCCAAATTTACGTGATCCTGTTGGACAGACTTCCATGCAGGACGGATACTCTCCACGCCTGGTTTTATGGAGGCAAAACGTACATTTTTCCATGACCCCCATATAGCGTGGTCTATTTGATAGATAGCCCATATCAGGGTTGATATCTTTGGCTGGAACCTGAGGCTTGGCAAAATTAAAGCGTCGTGCATGATAAGGGCAAGCAGCTTCACAGTATCGACAACCGATGCACCAGTTATAATCAACGACAACGATGCCATCTTTTTCTTTCCAAGTGGCTTTCACTGGACAAACTTCTATACACTTTGGTTCGCGGCATTGCTGGCAAGCAACTGGCATATAAAAGTGATCTTTGCTAGATGCCTCTTTTTCCGGATAGTCATGGCTAGATGTTTCTAAATTGATAGTCCCTTTTTTCATCTTCATGACGCGGATATATTGTTTTTGCGGACTCCTGGACTGATTGTTTTCATCCATACATGCATAGACACATTTTCGGCAGCCGATACAGCGACCAAGGTTGAGAACGTAGGCGAACTCAACCCCCTCCAAAGGTTGTGGATCAGAAATTGTTGCTGCCACTCCATATTGCTTATTTATATTTGACTCAAGTTTGGCAAAAATTTCCTTTTTGTCTTCTTTGCTCAACTCTTTGTAGTGTTTTTGGATGAAATCATCCCCAGAAGGGACTTCTTCAGCATTGAGTAGGGGAGATAGCGCAATGGCAGTAGTGACCGATAGACAAGCTGTCCCGGCAAGAAAATATCGACGACTGATGGTTGGTTCCTGCTCGTCTGCTTTATTTGTTGCTTGATTTTTTAGGTCTTCCGTACTCATCAGAATCTCTCCTGGATAGATTCAGTCAAATATGCTGACTTAGGGTCATCATCAGAATGTCTGCTCTTACGGAGCGTTTTTTCTGGCCAGGATGGTGCTGGCGCAGCCATGTCATATTTAAACTGTGGTGAATGTGGATCGTGGCATTCAGTACAGGTAAAGTTAGTTGGTGTGTTCCCTTCTTTGACCAGCCAACCTCCTTGTCTCAACCCATGGGTTCCTTCTTTCCAGTCTCGAACAATAATTCCATGGCAGCGGGCACAAAGTTTCTCAGGAGTTGCAAACGATATTTTTTTCTCTCCATCACCTGCAAGACTGTCGCGATCATAAAGATGATGACAGTTGTAGCAACGATCATTAACGCCATGCTCTAATTTGACCGTTATGTGGGCAAATTGAGGGCGGATTGTATTGGGATCAGGAATTTGTACGCTGTGACAGATGAAGCAGTTTCCAGGCATAACAGTATTTGCCAGAATCTCTCCACGCGCTGTCTCCGGTGTATACCATTGCGTATTAAGAGAAATCGGATCAGGAATGTCAGGCTTATTATCCCCCCAGAAAACTAAAATAAGCAGAAGTATGATGGTGCCTGGCAGAACAATTTTTTTCCAGAGCTCACCTTTCTCAAAATGAGCTTTTTTTTCACTGTTTCCCATTTGGAGATTTCTCCCAATCAAAAGTTAATTAAAAACTGACCTCACCTCATGCGATATGCGAAACCAACATCTCTTAAGCAGTCTCTTGTTTTTGTTGTTATCTATGCTGCAATTGATAGACAGATAGATTTTGGTTCTTCAATTGCAGAAGAGTAAAAGCAGAAAGTGTGCCATGACCTAACACATGGTAAAAACAGCAGGTTGGAAATTGGAATTCCCCTAAGTGGTAACAAATATGCCGTAGCGGTGGTACAATAGTAACCACCCATGAAGTGTTGTGTTACGTATGTGATTTGTCGCATGTTTGCTTTTGTCAGTTTATAGATAGGAATTTAATTTCGTATGTGGACTCAACAAATTTCTTTTTCAATCAGAAAAAAAATGTTGGTTGCTTTCTTAGGATTGGCACTTGTCCCAATATTATTTTTTGGAAATATATTTTTGAGTAAAATCGAAAAAGTCTTACAGGCGCAGGTTGCTCAGAGCTTACAGGTTGAAGCTGTAACGGCAGCAAGTGCAATTGAAGATTATCTCGATGGAGTGAAAAGAGATGTCCGTTCGCTTGCCCGTTTTTTGCAACGCCGATTTCAGGATGGGATGGAAGTTGAGCAGTGGGCTCTCGTTCAGAATGAATTTCTTGCCGCCATTATGGCTGAGAGAGATTATTACCAGTTGCGCTTTATTGCTGTTGATGGCTATGAGCAACTTCGTATAAATAATATTGATGGTCTGCCAGCCTTGGTGCCTGAGTCTGAATTGCAGTACAAGGGAGATCGTTATTATGTTCAAGAGGCTTTTCAGTGTGCTGCCGACGAAACATATGTGTCTCATTTGGATCTCAACATAGAATTTGGTCAGATTGAAGTACCAAACAATTTGGTTGTCCGAGTTGCGGCTCCAATTGTCGATAAGTCAGAGACCGTTGTCGGTCTGGTTATTGTTAATGTTTTTGGTGAAAAGTTTTTATCAGCCTTGGAACATTTGGTTTCTGTGGATGAAACAAGGGTTTTATTGCTGAATCAGGGACGTCAGCTCGTTAAGATGGAGAACAAACATGGTCGTTCACATTTTACCTGTGCTGAAACAACAGATCTTAATGATTTTGACTCTGTCTTTTCATCGCTTCCTCGGCCTGATGATGGGGTGAAGGTTTCGACTGTCGGCACAGATATTATGGCAATAACTCCCGTGAGTGCAGGCTCTGATCGCTTGTGGTACTTAACAATAACTTATCCGCAAAAACATCTCTATTCTCAAATTTATCAGTTAAAGCAGACTTTCATCTTCTCTTTTATTTTCATTGCGCTTCTGGTGACAGGATTAGCATTTGTTGCTGCCAGAAGCTTTAGCCTTCCGATTCACCGATTGTCAAGGTTTGCCAATCTGGTTGCTGGCGGTAATTTTGACGTGCGCTCAGATATCCGTAGCCACGATGAATTTGGACAATTAGCTCTTGCCCTTAACGATATGGCTCAAGCACAAAAAGAGGCCCACCGGGAATTGGTTGATTGGAATACGCTTCTAAAAGAGGAAGTTGAGCGAAAAGTTACAGATCTTAAGCGAACTCAAAATGAAGCTGATACTGCAAAAATACTGATGGATAAACTTGAAAAGCAGCTTTTGCAGGCGAACAGACTGTCTTCTTTGGGAATGCTGTCAGCAACTGTTGCTCACGAAATTGGCAATCCTCTAGCAGGGTTGCGGGTTAAGCTGCAGATGCTGCAACGACGCGAAGAACTAGATCAGAAACTGCAGGTTGATATAAGCAAAATGTTGAAACTTGTCGATCGTCTAGGAGATTTTATTTCTCACCTTAGGGGAAATCTGTCGCCACAACGGAATTTTGAACGGGAAGGAGTCGATGTTAATCAAGTTTTGCGTGACTTGGCCTTCATCCTTTGTGAAGAGGCAGATAGGATGAATATCCAGCTACAATTATATCTGCCCGCTGAGCCTTTATTGGTCTGTTCTAAAGCTCAGCACCTTCACCAAATATTCATGAACCTGATTTTAAACGCTTTGCAGGCATGTGATGTCAATGGGCAGGTCGATGTATATGCCAGCTATTTAAATGATCGGATTAAAATTGAGGTTTGCGATAATGGTTGTGGCCTGCCTGAAGATATTATTGACCAATTGTTTGAGCCTCTGGTTACGAGTAAATCGGATGGTACAGGTTTGGGGTTGGCCATTGTAAAGCAGTTGGTTGAAGAATTGAGAGGTGAGATTAGCCTTAAGAATAGAAAGCACGGTGGAGTCGAGGCGATCATTCATTTTCCTCAAGGAGGTAGCGGATGCGCGGGCAAATTTTGATAGTTGAAGATGAAGAAATTTTACGTGAAAGCTTAGTTGATTTTTTCCGTCAGGAAGGCTACGGAGCAGTGAGTGCCGAAAACTTGTCTTGCGCACGTAAAGAATTGATTCAGCACGATTTTAATTTGATGATCCTGGATATGAAATTACCCGATGGGTCGGGCCTTGACCTACTTGTAGAGATCTCCGACCTGCAATCATTATTAGTAATTGTTGCTACAGCATTCCCAGAGGTTCAAACGGCGGTTAAAGCGTTAAAGCTTGGAGCTTACGATTACATCAATAAACCATTTGACCTAGATGAGCTGCAGTTGATTGTTGAAAGGGCTATGGATACGCAACAGCTTCGCGGGGAAGTGAACTCTTTCAGGCAGCGGGAGAAACGGCGTAGTAAGAAATCCTGGACTCGTTTGATTGGAGAATCCAACGCTCTGAGAAAAATACGCCAAGAAATTATGTTAGTGGCTAAGGCAGATACAACGACAACTTTAATTCTTGGAGAAAGTGGTGTCGGAAAAGAATTAGTAGCCGAGGCTATCCACTACCAGAGTTCTCGGCGTGAAGGGCCACTGCTCAAAATAAACTGCGCGGCTTTGCCGGCCTCTTTGTTGGAAAATGAACTTTTTGGTCATGAGAAAGGTGCCTATACTGATGCTAGCAACCGCCAAAAGGGCTTATTTGAGCTTGCTGATCACGGCACCTTGTTTTTGGATGAGATTGCTGAAATGGAACCGGGGTTGCAGGCTAAGTTACTTCGCGTTCTGGAAGATATGACCGTGATAAGGATTGGAGGACAGCAGCCAATCCGTGTTGATGTCCGTATTGTTACGGCAACTAACAGGGACTTGTTTGATCGAATCAAAGCTGGTCTGTTCCGTGAGGATCTTTTCTACCGCTTAAATGTCTTTCCCATCCGTGTTCCGCCGTTGCGTGAACATCCTGAAGATATCCCCGTTTTAGCCAATCTGTTTCTTACCGAGTTTCTGTTACATAGTCCCGACAAAAGTTGTGAGTTTACAGCCGAAGCTTTGGCATGTTTGAAGAAACATCGCTGGCCTGGTAACGTCAGGGAATTGAAAAATGTAATTGAGCGAGCGACTCTACTCCATGATGGCGGTAAAATAAAAACTGATGACTTGGCTTTGGTGGGGTGTTGTTCTGAGGGGAAATCGACCGTCGTGGAAATGATCCCACTTTCTGAGGTGGAGAAAAAACATATTTTGTTGATTTACAATCGGACAAATCACAACAAGACTCGTACGGCGGACATTTTGGGAATTAACCGTTTAACTCTCAGGCGCAAGCTTAAAGACTATGGGATTGAAGATAGCTAAGATCGTTAATGGAGATACTTGACCATCTCCAAGACGTTACCGTCTCCCTCCCGCATATATCTGACTTGATCCATGAGCTTAAAAATGAGTTGGATACCACGGCCACCTTCATCGCTAGCTCGTGCTTTAAACTTTGCCAGTGTTTCAATATCAAAACCTAGCCCCTGATCAAAAACCTTGATGATCAGCTCTTGATCAGAGGCGGAGATCACAACTCTGACATCTTTGTCCGGATCGAAGTCGTTAGCATGGCTTATCGCGTTGGCTAGCGCTTCAGTTAGAACCAGATTAAGGTGATAGGCTAGCTCCCTGCGATTCCCTTGATAGCTCTTCAGGGAGTAAGCCATACTCTCTCCAATCCGTCCAATCATCCCGAGGTATTTGGTCTGGTTGGGAACTGTGATATCAATCTTGACCTGTTTTGACATGTATCTCTTTCAACGGAAGAATTGGCTGACTAGAAGCTGCTCAAAGCTTCTTCTTGATTTGTAAAAATTTCAAAAACTCGATGTAAACGTGTCAGTTCAAACATTGAACGAACCTGAGGCTGCAAGCAGCACAGTTTGAGACTACCTTCTCGGGCACTGGCGTTTTTAAAACCAGAAACCAAAGCACCAAGACCTGATGAATCGATGAATCGAACCGCACTCAAATCAATCACCAGACTACATTTACCTTCGTCAAACAGTTGCAGCATCTGTTCTTTAAGGTCTCCGCTGTTATGGGCATCCATTCGTTCTTCATCGACGCTGATCATTACAATATCGCCCTGTTCGGTCATATTTAACTGCATGCAAGTTCTCCCTTAATCGAGTTTAGTGATATTTACTATGTGGTATTAATTGTACCCTATTTTTGCACAGCTGACTGTAAAATTGGTAATTTGTGTATCATTTTAGAACCTTCATAACAACCAGAGTGATATCATCATTGAAATGGCGCATTCCGGTGAAGATTCGTCCTTGTGTCATAATCCGGTCTATTAGTTCTTGAGGAGTTAAATCATCAGATTCCTCAAGTAATTTTCCTAATCTCTCAATTCCGAAAAAAACTTTATCTTTGTTCTCAGCCTCAATAATGCCATCTGTGTATAAAAGGAGGATATCTCCCGGCTCAAGGTCGGTTGCTTTTTGTTCAAAAGTAATATCACTTTTGATACCGAAAATCATTCCTTCCGTATCAAGGGTGACGATCTTCCGTTCTCGATTTTTCCACAGAAGTGGAGTGTTGTGACCGGCGTTTCCATAAATAAGTCGATGATTGACAGGGTTATACTGTAGGTAAAACATGGTGACAAACAGATCGGAGCGATCCAGATCTTTAAGGAAGTAACCATTGAGCGCACTTAACATTTCAGCTGGTTGTTTAATACTTTCCATGCGCGCATGGATAAAGGTGCGTGTTTCAGCCATGATCAGTGCTGAACCGATGCTGTGTCCTGAGACATCAGCTATGATTAGGTCATAAGATGAATTGTCGCGTTCAATAAAGTCGTAATAGTCCCCTCCAACCTGATGAGCAGAGACACAAAGGCCGGCAACAGCAATATTATCCAGATTGGGGAGGTTTGATGGTAAAAGGGTTTTCTGAATGTCTCTGGCAATTTGCATTTCCCGTTCTTGCTCTCGCCCCCGTAGAAGCTTCTGTAGCTGTTGATCGTTGCGCCACGCTATTCCAACCTGGCCAGCGAGGTTTTCGAACAGGGCAATAAACTCATTAGTAAAAATTCCTTTTGTGGTTTTTGAAAAAGCCGAGAGGATTCCCACCGGTTCTCCTTCAAATACTATTGGAGTGTGAGCCAGACAGGTGATTCCATCGCGCTTTACATGCTTTGCCGACAGGGTTTTTTCGATGAAATCGGCATCATTGACAACTGTAGTAGAATTAGACAGAAATGCCTGACCAATGTAGGTATCCATATTGAGATTTCGCTCAAATTGACCAAAATGTTCCGATGAAGAACCAACCAAACTCTTGACCATGAGTGTCATTGATTCCGGCTCCAGGAAGCGGATTACACAGAGGTCAAATTTAAATTGTTGAGCAAGTAGTTCCAGAATGTTATCTAGGGTTTTCTGAAAATCCTCTTCGCTGGAAACAATTTGCGCAGCATCGTACAATACACTCAATTGCTCTCGACTGGAGGCATGACTAATAGTGACAGTGCCAAAAATATCGAAGACATCCTCCATTTCACTGCCGCGAGCTTCTAGGTAGTTTTCCAGAATAATGCGTGCAGGAGCTGCCCCGACATGACCGGCAAGGGTGCGTTCAGTGAAACTTTTCAGATTTGGAATCTCGTGATCTGAAAGATTTCCTCTGGCATCAATCTCCTGATTACTTAAATATTCAGTTATTGCGGCTTGGGCAGGTTTTTCGCCAATGAATTTGGACATTAATTCAACAAATTCCATGACGGTTGGTGCTTTGCTGATGCGTTTTAGTTTGCTTTGTTGTGGAGCCTGTTCCACAAAAATATCAACAAATTTTTCGGCTTGAATTTCTTCTGCTTCTGTTTGTTTGGCAAAGAACGATAACGTCAAGTAAGCAGCTAGATTGAAAAGCATACTCCAGAATAGGGAGTGGGTATAAATATCAAATCCACGCAGGCCAAATAATTCCAAAGGTTTTAATAGGTTGATGCCATATAAACCATTTTGGAGAATGTCTGAACTGAGCCATCCAGAGCGCACAAAAGATGGAATGAGGAGAGTATAAAACCATAGAATAAAGCCTAGGCTAATTCCTGATATCGCAGCTTTCCGGTTGGCTCTTTTCCAGAAAAGACCACCAATTACGGCGGGTGCAAATTGAGTGACAGCAGCAAAGGATATCAGACCCATGTTGACCAGGGCATAAGAGCTGCCGATAAGCTTAAAATAGAAATAGCCGATGAAGATGACCCCAAGAATGCCGAGCCTTTTGATGTTGATCAATAAGCCCGATATGTTTTGTGCTTGAATGTTCATTTTCAGGATAATCGGCATGACCAGATGGTTCAGAACCATAGTTGCTATAGTCACTGATGAAACCATGACCATTCCGGCAGAGGCAGACAGACCACCAATGAAGACCAACAGCGCTAACCATGGATGTCCTGAAGAGAGTGGCAGAGTCAGGACAAAGTAATCTGCTTGGGTGGTATCGCCCCCATTGATTATTAGACCACCAAGAGCAATTGGCAAAACAAACAGATTGATCAGAAAAAGGTAGGCTGGGAATTTCCACATTGCCGATTTTATATGCTTCTCGTCGGTATTTTCTGTGATCATAATGTGAAATTGCCGGGGCAGAAACATGACTGCCATCATTGACAGGATGATCAGCGTAAACCACTTGGTGTAGGGGGTTTGTTCGGTGCCAAGGAGAAGTAAATCGCGTCGTTCTGGGAACTGTTCATAAAATTGTTGGAAGATATCGATAAAACCATCAAATAAGCCATATGTAACAAAAATGCCGACAGCAAGAAAAGCGACTAATTTCACCAGAGATTCAAAAGCAACTGCGACAACCAGCCCCTCATGTTTCTCTGAGGCATCAAGGTTTCTGGCTCCAAACAACATGCCAAATAATGCCAGCAACAGGGCAACGAAAAACGCAATATCAATGCTCCCTGGAAGCTTGGATGTATAATCGTATAAGCCAGTGCTGGGAGATGTTAATGGCATCGATAAAATACCCAATGTCTGGGCAATAGCTTTCAATTGTAGCGCTATATAGGGTGTAATCCCAAAGACAGCAAATAGAGTGACGATGGCACCAAGAACGGTAGAGCGATCATAACGACTGGAAAGAAAGTCAGCAATACTGGTAATGTTTTGTTGCTTACTGATCAATACCATTTTACGAAGTAAAAACCACCAGGCAAAGGCAATCAGAGTTGGGCCTAGATAGATGGGGAGAAATTCCAGACCGCTGGTGGCTGCTTTCCCAACACTGCCGTAAAATGTCCAACTTGTACAATAGACTGCTAGAGATAATGAGTAGACATGTGAATTTTTCAGGAGACAGGTGCCAGTTTTACGGCATTTTTCAGCATATAGAGCAACCAGAAATAACAGCGCAAAATAGCCAAGTGAAACAAGTAAGACAGTTTTGGCGGAGATCATCGACATAAAAAGGACATTTTTAGCTGAAATCATGGGTCGCTTTTGTCCTCCAGAATTGTGGAGGTATTTTGCGAGCCATTTCCCATGTAGCGGACGAAAAACCAGATAACAACAATAGATAAAGGCCAGCCGATAAAGAAATAGAGAACAAGCTTGGGAACACCAAAAATAAATTGTTCCGTATTAAATATGTGGATGAACGGAAAATTGATCATGATCAAGCCCAGAACGAGGCAAAGTAACCAAGCTTCTCTGATTGAACTTCCTTGAGACTCTTTCATCGATGAGCTTCTTTCTGTCATTAATATCCCAAATTCTTTATTGATATCTTTTGTTTTGAAGATGCATTTTACAGACTAATCTTGAAAGAACAGAATTACAACAATAATTACAGGCTACACATAGTTGGATTTTACCAGAGATTTCAACTCTGTAAAGTTACTTAGGCGACCTCTAAAGGGTTTGACGCTCGCGAAATGAGTGTGCTACTTAATCGATAATTCATGTTTTTCATAATACCATCTACCAAAGGAACATTTTTTTGAAGATTCAATATCTTGCAGGGATTGAAAAAATAGCTTTTGGGTTGCTTCTTGTCCTGCTTCATATCTCCGGTTGTAGTTCTGTTAGCTTGCCACCAGAGGCAGTTTCACATATTGCTAGCTCCGCTACATATCGGTCAGAATTGGTTGATCCGGAAGCGAAGGCACTATTTGCTTTCAGTGAATTCAGGATACTGGGGGCAGAAAACCATTGGGAGGAAGCAATAGAGGCTCTCACCCGGGCAATTAGCTTTGATCCTCAGTCCGACTACCTGCAGTTGATTTTGGCTAAGGCTTATTTGCACCAACAACAACCGGAACAAGCGGTTGCAGCTTTGAAAATTCTTCTGGCTAGAGATTCAGAGAGTGTGGCTGGGCATGAACTGCTAGGGGATGTGCTTAGTCATCAACAGAATTATACCCTCGCAATTGAACATTTTCGTCAAGCATTACAGCAGGAACCTGACCATGGGGCACTACAGTTAAGACTGGCGATGGCTCTTACCCGGCTTAACCGGAATGATGAAGCAACTTCGGTGTTGGAGGCACTGCTAAAGCAGCACCCAGAGGCTGTTTTGGCGCAGCTTGCGTTGGCTCGCCTCTATCTGGAAAATGAACAGGCAGGAAAAGCATCTGCAACCTATCAACGGCTGCTTAAGCAACAACCTGACCACCTGCAGGCGGCTCTTGACTATGGAAAGTTATTGGAACAGCAGAACCCAGATGCCGCGTTTGAACTGTATCAGTCGTTTATTATTCAGAATCCAAGGGCAGCGGGAGTCCGGCAGCAATTGGGGCAATACTTTTTGGATAAACACAACTTAGAGGATGCTCTCGTCCAATTTAAGGCAGTGTGGCAGCAGTATCCAAAGAATCAGCATGTTCTTAACCGGATTGGATTGATTCAGCTGGATCTGGAAAACTGGATTGAGGCTGAAGGTGCTTTTCGCCTGCAGCTTGAGCAGGACAGTCACCAGGATGGTGTTCGCTATTATTTAGCCATGGCCTTGTTGGGGCAAGAAAAATCTGCAGATGCGACTACTGTCTTGGAGGCGGTTGGTAATGACTCATCTCTTTATGCGGATGCCCGGCTGCAATTGGCGTACCTGTATAAGCAGTCTGGTCAGGATGAACGGGCGATTGAAATATTGCGGCAGATGATAGAGGAAGGTATCCAGCGGCCAGAACTGTACTATTATCTGGTTGTTTTTCTTGGAGATAGAGAAGACTTTGAAGAGGCGATTAAGGTTGCTCTGGCTGGAGTTGAAAAGTATCCCGATGCAACTCAACTGCTTTACCAACTTGGGATAATATACGAAAAACACGACAAACGTCAGGCTGCAGTGCAGACGATGGAAAATATTTTGCTACTGGATGATGCCCATTCTGATGCTTTAAACTTTCTCGCTTATCATCAGGCAGAAAAAGAGATTGATCTGCCGTTAGCGTTGTCTCGGGCAGAAAGAGCTCTAGCTATAAACCCTAGCGGTTATATTGTTGATACCTTAGGGTGGATATATTTTAAAATGGGACGTTATTCTGAAAGTCGTGAACAGCTTGAAGAAGCGACCGATTTGCACCCTGATGATGCTGTGATTCAGGAACATTTAGGGGATCTCTATCGAGCTATGAATCTTTGGGAGAAGGCAGCGGCAGCGTACCAGCGCGCTTTGGAGTTAGATCCTCAGGCGCAACAGATTGAAGAAAAACTTAAAAAAATGCTTGGGGAGGAACATTGATGCGCTGGCTAATTTTTATTCTGTTGGTTGTCCTGATTGGCTGCATCCGTCCTGCTGCTCCAGTATGGACTACGATCCCAACGGCAGATCAGCTATTGAGCAAGATTGCCTCTGAATCGGGGCAATATCTATCATTGGATGGGGCTGCAAGCGTTTCTCTAACGACTGGGGATAAGTTTTTTTCGAGTCAACAGTTTCTATTATTACAAAAACCGAATCGTCTGCGAGCTGATGTGTTAAGCGGGTTTGGTCAGCTGATTTTACAAATGGCCTCTAATGGTGAGATGCTTTCAGTCTTTCTCAATACGACCGTTCCGGGAAGATTCCTGCGTGGCTCCGCCAGTTATGAAAATATTTTCCGCTTTGTTCGGGTTCCCCTTAAGACTGAAGATTTATTGGAGCTATTGCTCTATGACCCCCCGCTGATAGCTTATCAACATAGCAGCGTTGAAACATCATCCGCTTCTTTAACACTGGTTCTGTCTGGGAGCGACAGCCGACAAGAACTATTATTTGACCGACAATTACTGTTGATCGGTTGTCGCTACTATAAGTCTGAAGAATTGTACCTATCTGTCGATTATAAGAAAATTTCAGGAAAGGATAAATTCCCCCATGCGATTGGAATTTCGATGCCTCAGGAGCAGACTCAAGTTAAAGTGAATTTCTCTGAACTGAAGGTCAATGGGGAGATTGATAGGACTCAGTTCTACCTGAAAAGGCCTCCAAATGTTCTGCTCGAACCATTGCCATAAGTGAAATGATTATGATTCTTATGATAAAAAAAACAATTTATCTTCTGCTTATTAGCTTGATGTCATTATTTGTCAGCGCCTGTAATAACTCAAATGAAGATAATCATCCGGGCGTTGTAGAGGCGCTGACCCCTGAATTTGGAGATACTTTTATCGAGGCTTCCATTGGCGATGCCAGTACGCTGTTGCCGGTTTTGGCTTCAGATTCTGCTTCAAGTTCTATTAACAGCATGATCTATAATGGATTGGTTCGTTATGATAAAGATCTGCAAATTGAGGGAGAGCTTGCTCAAAGCTGGGATATTTCTGATGATAATTTGACCATAACTTTTTATTTGAAAAAAGGGGTGACATGGCATGATGGAACTCCCTTTACTTCGGCTGATGTTGAGTTCAATTACCGACTTTATATTGATCCAAAGACTCCGACTTCTTATGCTGAATCATTCAAACAGGTGACGGGAGTTGAAGCGCCTGATCCATACACCTTTATTGTCCATTACGATAAACCATATGCCCCTGCTCTGATCAGTTGGGCGATGTCGATACATCCGAAACATCTTTTGAGTGGGGTAGATATCACCAAGAGTCCACTAGCACGCAAGCCTGTTGGAACTGGGCCGTACAAATTTGTTGAATGGGTCGGGGGGGAGAAAATTGTTCTTGAATCTAACCCTGACTATTTTGAAGGGCAACCCCACATTAAACGGGTTGTGTACCGAATTATCCCGGATATTTCTACGCAGTTTCTTGAACTACAAACCGGAAGTCTCGACTTTATGGGGCTTTCGCCATTGCAGTTTGATCGACAGACCGATACCTCTGCTTTTAAACGGCTGTATAATAAATACCGTTATTTAAGTTTTGGTTATACTTACCTTGGCTATAATCTAAATCGACCCCTTTTTCAGGATAAACGGGTCAGGCAAGCTCTTTCCTATGCTATTAACAAGCAGGAGCTTATTGATGGTGTTCTGTTAGGCTACGGTAGCGTTGCGACTGGTCCATACAAGCCTGACACCTGGGTCTATAATTCTGCGGTTCCAAAGTATTCGTACAATCCTGAGAAAGCTCGACTTCTTTTAGCGGAGGCAGGCTGGCGGGATACTGATGATAATGGCATTCTGGATAAGGATGGCAAGGAGCTGTCTTTTACTATTGTCACCAATCAGGGAAATGATTTGCGTTCAAAAACGGGCGAAATTATTCAACGTCGTTTCAAGGAGGTTGGCGTTGCGGTGAAGCTGCGGATTATTGAGTGGGCGACTTTTCTCAAAGAATTTATCAATCCAGGGAATTTTGATGCAACTATCCTGGCTTGGACTGGTGGCCCAGAACCCGACCAGTTTAATATCTGGCATTCCAGTAAAACCGGACCACGTGAGCTGAACTTTATCGGTTTCAAAAATAGAGAGGTTGATAATCTGCTGGAAGAGGGTCGGCGGGTTTTTGATTTGCAACAGAGAAAAGTTTATTATGATCGTTTACAGGAAATATTGGCCGAGGAACAACCGTACACGTTTTTATATGTTGGAGAAGCTTTGCCAGCTGTTTCCAAACGGTTTCGTGGAGTAGAGGCTGCTCCAGCCGGAATTCGCTATAATTTCAATCAGTGGTTTGTGCCGCAAGCAGAGCAAAAATATTCCAGGTAATTTCTATGTTGAGTTACATCGCCAAACGTCTGTTGCTGCTTGTTCCCTTATTGCTGGGGATCACATTGATCTCCTTTGTTGTGATTCATTTAGCGCCAGGAGAGCCAACCGACTTACAGACTCAGCTTAATCCACAGGCCAGTTCTGAGCTGCAGGAACGTTTACGTTCTCAATATGGACTAGATCAGCCACTTTATATTCAGTACGGCAGGTGGCTGTCACGTTTAATCCAGCTCGACTTTGGAGAGTCTTTTGCCACCGATCGCCGACCAGTTTTGGACAAGGTTCTAGAACGTTTGCCTGTGACTATCTTGCTCAATCTGCTTTCAATTATTTTGATCCTGACTGTATCTGTTCCACTGGGAATCCTCTCCGCAATTCAGCGAAATTCAGGTTTTGATCGTACCACCACGGTTCTGGTTTTTACCGGGTTTGCTATGCCGTCGTTCTGGTTGGCTCTTCTGCTGATGGATTGGTTTGGTGTTCGTCTGGGGTTATTGCCGATCTCTGGTTTGAAATCTCTCGGATACGAGTATTTGAGTTGGGGGGGGCAATTGCTTGACCGGATTAGTCACCTTGTTTTGCCTGTATTCGTATCTGCCATTGGCGGTTTGGCTGGATTCTCTCGTTATATGCGCTCCAATATGCTTGAGGTCATCCGGCAAGATTACATTCTCACTGCTCGGGCAAAAGGGTTGTCGGAGCGAACGGTAATTTATAAACATGCTTTACGTAATGCACTGTTACCAGTAATTACCATCCTTGGACTTTCGGTGCCGGGGTTAATTGGTGGTAGTGTTATTTTTGAAACAATTTTTGCCATTCCAGGGATGGGGAAACTTTTTTACGATGGTGTTATGATGCGGGACTATCCCTTAATTATGGGGATTTTGGTGATGGGCGCTGTGCTGACACTGTTAGGAAACTTATTGGCAGATATCTGTTATGCACTAGCCGATCCTCGGATTCGGCAGAATCAACGAGGGGGAGGCTCATCCTGATGGAACAACTACTGAAAAATAGGGGGAACTATGCAAATTAATGCAAATCGTTTGGGGGAGATGTTGTTGGAAGCTGGGCTGATTGATCAGTTTCAACTTGAATCAGCGCTCTCTATGCAGCGTAACTTGGGTGGTCGGATCGGCAGCGCTCTGGTTAAACTTGGTTATCTGCCTGAAGAGACGATCATGGAGTTTTTGGAATCCCAGGAGAAATATTCTCGGGTATCTCTACAGGATTTAGAAGTCCCTGCACAACTTATGGCGTTCATGTCAGCAGAACGAATGTTGGAACTGATGGTGGTTCCAATTGAATTACGAAAAACCGGTAATGAAAAATTATTGCGTGTTGCGATGACCGATCCGACAAACCTCAAGTTGATTGATGATTTGCAATTTACAACTGGGTGTAAAGTTATTCCTGTGCTGGCTGTTGAAGATGAAATTTGCCAAGCAATAAAAAAGAATATTCCCAAAGAGACTCCAAAGTCACCAGAACCAGTCGTTGAAGACAATTTTGTTGAACATGGAATGGTAGATCTTGCAGATATTTCCCCTCATGATCCCCGCCTTGACCGCTTGCTTGATCTTTTGAAGGAGAAGGGTGTTTTGAGTGTCCTTGATATTGAACGGGTGAAGTTTAATTGATTATGTCACGATCTAGGCGTTCTTTTCTTTTTGATGTTGTCTGGAAACAATTACGTCAGAACCGTATGGCTCTGGTTGGTGCCGGGATCGTTGCGGTTATGTTTATTATGGCAGCTGTCGCTTCATTCAGCAGTTCTGATCCTGCCGCTATCAACATCGGCCAAAGCCTTTTGCCTCCAAGCATGGAACACCCCTTTGGAACTGATGATCTGGGGCGTGAGGTATTGGTGCGGATGCTATATGGTGCACGGATTTCACTGCTGGTTGGGTTTGTTGCGGTCGGTATTTCAACCCTACTCGGCATTATCCTTGGTTCCCTTGCAGGATATTATGGCGGCTGGATTGATGCACTGGTGATGCGTTTTGTCGATATTATGCTGTGCTTCCCAACCTTTTTTTTGATTCTTGCGGTGATTGCATTCCTTGATCCATCAATCTGGAATATTATGATTGTAATTGGATTAACCAGCTGGATGGGGGTGGCTCGCTTGATTCGTGCTGAGTTTCTGAGTTTGCGACAGCGTGATTTTGTCCTTGCTGCACAGGCACTTGGAGCCTCTGATTTACGGTTGATTTTTCGACATATTCTACCCAATGCCATGTCGCCAGTTCTCGTTTCTGCGACTCTGGGTGTTGCTGGTGCGATTTTGACCGAAAGTGCCCTTTCATTTCTTGGCATTGGGGTTCAGCCGCCAACACCTTCTTGGGGGAATATGCTGATTATTGGTAAGCAGACCCTTGGCAGTGCTTGGTGGCTGTCTGTATTTCCCGGCTTGGCAATTTTAATAACTGTCCTGGGCTACAACCTTCTCGGTGAAGGAATTCGTGATGCTCTTGATCCAAGGTTAAAAGAATGACGATAGCGTCGCAAAAAGTCCGAGCTACGGTGTTGCTGTGCTTTTTTAGGATCTCGACCTACCTTATGTAGGCCTTCACCCTTAAAAAAACACTATGCCTTGTAGGGCAAATTTTTTTGCTTAGCTATCATTTTTTTTGCGAGATTGATAATGACGGTACTGCAATTCTTAGATATTCGTTTTTCCGCCTTGACTGCTAGTGATTATGCTGCAGTTTATGACAGCTATCACAGCGAAGCACCATTCTTACGACAGTTTAGTGATCGGAATACCTACATCCTTTTTGCTGAGCAGCAATTGGGTGCTATCGAGATCAAAAACTGGCGCTGCTTGCAGCAACGAATCATTGCTGAAGGGCAAGTAGAGGTACTGTTGTTGATGGAATTGGCAACCGAAGCCGGTTTTCAGTTTTTTTATGAGTTAGCTCTGTTGGTTGGGTCTGATAAGTGTTGGTATTACCATTCGGCTCAAAAACTGGGGGAGGATGACTACTCTGGCGCTCCTGATCAAATTGAATTCCACCACTTCGATAATGCTACGCAAAAGATCCGGTTTTGAAAGGAGTAAGGATAGGCCGAAGTTACTCAACCCGAATTCACTTCAATTTAAACCCTAACCCCAGAATTTACTATGCCTGAACTACCTGAAGTAGAGACTACCCGGCGCGGAATTACCCCCCACGTTATTGATCGCACTATTCTTGAATGTGTGTTGCGAACCGCTAAGTTGCGCTGGCCACTCGATTTGGCTCTCTGCCAGCAACTGCCCAGTCAGAAAATACTCGAAGTTGAAAGACGAGCAAAATATCTATTGTTGATTTGTGAACAAGGAACAATAATTCTGCATTTGGGGATGTCGGGAAGTTTGCGAATAGTCCAGGCCGGGACGACTGAACAGAAACATGACCACGTCGACCTGATTTTTACCGATGGACAATGTCTCCGATTTACCGACCCACGTAAATTTGGTGCATTCCTCTACACCGATACCGATCCATATCAGCATAAATTACTCTGTCATCTTGGACTTGAACCGCTGACTGAAGCTTTTAGTGGGAATTATCTCTGGTCTGTTGCCAAGGGGAAAAAGGTAACAGTTAAGCAATTTATTATGGATCAGAAAACGGTTGTTGGTGTCGGGAACATCTATGCCAGTGAGGCTCTGTTTCGTGCTGGAATTCGCCCTGATCGAGCGGCAGGGAGGATTGGACTTAAGCGTTATGAAAAACTGACAAGTGCGATAAAGGAGATTTTGCACGAAGCAATCGGTGCTGGTGGAACGACCATCAGTGATTTCAGTCAGGCTGATGGGAAGCCGGGTTACTTTACTCAACAACTACAGGTTTATAGCCGTAGCGGTGAGCCATGTACGATCTGTGGTCAACCTATTTTTAGCCTACGTTTGGGGCAGCGTTCGACATTTTACTGTCCTGTCTGTCAGACTTGATGCTGAATTTTGAATCTCCCCCAGTTCCTCTTTGCTGTAAGGGGAGCGGGTATCCTTCCCCTTTTTAGAAAGGGGGATTGAGTGGAATTTGTCATAACGAGGTAACTTATGGAAAAAAATAAATTTCAGTTTCCCTATCGTGTCGGTATTGCTGATATTAATTATGGTGGACACGTTGCCAACTCAGCTGTATTGAACTTTTTTCAGGATGCCCGAATTGCTTATTTGTCTGGCCTGGGTTCTTATTCCGAGATTGATCTTGGTGGCTGCGGGATCATTATGCCCGAAGCACATGTTTTTTTTCGCCAAGAGATGTTTCTTGGTGATCAATTGAGTGTCGGTGTTATATCCAGAGATTTTAAACGTTCCAGTTGGGTGATGGCATATCGGGTTGAACGTGATGCAGAAGTGACTGCGGAAGGGGAAACGACGTTGATTTGTTTTAACTATCAAACCCGTAAGCCTTGCCGGATTCCAACTGAGTTTCGGGCTGCTTTGACCGCGTTTGAAGGATTATAGCTTGAAAGCCTTTCTGCCTTGACGAAACTGTGGTGCTGAGGTTATCTTGCTGCACCAAATTGAACAATTAAGGAATAAAATTATGGAAGAATTGAACGAATTATTGCAGCAGCGGCGAGATAAAATTGAGACTTTCCAAGCTGCTGGAATTAACCCTTTTGCTAATGATTTCAGTGTAACCCATACTGCGCAGCAAATTCATGCTGCACATGGTGCAGATGATAAACAAACGCTTGAAGAGACTGATGTTCTCTATAGAATCGGCGGGCGGATCATGGCGCGTCGCGATTTTGGCAAGGCTGCTTTTTTGCAACTGCAGGACGGTAGTGGCGTAATGCAGATTTATGTTGCGCGTAATCAGGTGGGTGAAGAGCTTTTCGACCATTTTAAAAAGTTTGATATCGGTGATATTGTTGGTGTCATTGGTGCTCCTTTTCGTACCAAAACCGACGAACTGTCACTGCGTGCAGCTGAAATCCATTTGCTGACTAAATCCCTCCTGCCATTGCCCGAAAAATGGCATGGGCTGACCGATGTCGAAACTCGCTATCGCCAGCGCTATCTCGATTTAATTGCCAATCCAGAAGTCCGTGAGGTGTTTCGTAAGCGCAGTCAGATTGTGAGCTTGATCCGTGAATATATGCTTGATAACGATTATCTGGAAGTTGAAACTCCGATGATGCATCAAGTTGCTGGTGGTGCAACTGCCAAGCCTTTTGTTACTCATCACAATACTTTGGATATGGATTTGTTTTTGCGGATTGCCCCGGAACTGTATCTGAAGCGTCTGGTCGTTGGTGGATTTGACCGGGTGTTTGAGATTAACCGTAACTTCCGGAATGAGGGGATCTCGATTCAGCATAATCCAGAGTTTACCATGATGGAATTTTACCGGGCTTATGCAACCTATGATGATTTGATGGATTTCACTGAAGAGTTGATCTCAAATGTGGCTAATAAGGTTTGTGGCAGCATGGTCATCCCTTATGGTGACAAGGATGTAGACCTGACCCCGCCATGGGACCGTTTGACTTTAAAGGAGTCAATCGTTAAATATGGTTCTGTTGATATGACAGTTCTCGATGATTGGGAAAAGTCGTTTGCTTATGCGCAATCTCTCGGTTTGGAGTTAGAGAGCAGAATCGGTCATGGTAAACTGTTAGCCGAAATTTTTGATGAAGTTGTTGAGCCGAAACTTTGGCAGCCAACGTTTATCACCGAGTATCCAACTGAGATCTCACCATTATCACGCAAAAACGATCAGAACCCAGAGGTGGTTGATCGTTTTGAACTGTTTATAGTCGGTCGCGAGCTTGCCAACGCTTTTTCCGAGTTGAACAACCCGCTGGATCAAAAAGAACGTTTTTTGCATCAGCTTGAGGAGAAAGCAGCTGGCGATGAAGAAGCGCATGAGATGGATGAAGATTACATCAGAGCGCTTGAATATGGTTTGCCGCCAACTGCAGGAGAGGGGATCGGTATTGATCGGTTGGTCATGTTATTGACCAATTCGGCTTCAATACGTGATGTCATTCTGTTTCCTCAGTTACGCCCTGAAATCAGTTAGAAACAGTGAGGAACTGAATAGTGAGGAGTTAGGAGTAACTACCAGGTTTTCAACCATTTCTCCTTTCCCATCTCTCCTCACATGCTCTTGGAGTTCTATGTCCTACGAATGGTTTATCAGTCTCCGCTATCTGCGCGCCAAGCGGAAGCAGACTTTTATTTCGGTTATTTCCTTTATATCGATTGCCGGGGTTACTCTTGGTGTTGCAGCGTTAATACTGGTTCTGGCGGTAATGACTGGTTTTACCGATGGTGTGCGTCAACAGATCTTGGGGAATGTCCCTCATGTTTTAATGCAGAGCTTCGGTGATGGAATTAATAACCCCCAAGAGTTGGTAGAAGCTGCAAACAAAACACCACATGTTCTCTCTGCAACTCCATTTGTTTCGAAAGAGGCAATGTTGTTATCCAAAGGGAATGTGTCGGCGGTGAGTGTTAAAGGCATTGGTGCTACACACAAGATTTTCACCCAACCGCTCTTAACTCTGGATGGACAGCCGATTGATGAGCAGTTTTCTTCAGCATCAATAGATCGACCTGGAATTATCATTGGGCTTGACACTGCAAGTAGTCTTGGCGTTGCTGTTGGTGACTCGATCAATGTTATCCCGCCTTTATTTACCATGACTCCTTTCGGGATGATTCCCAAAATGAAGCCGTTTCAGGTGGTGGCTATTTTTGAAAAACAGAGTAGCTTGGTCGACAGTTTTTATGCCTACATCCCCTTATTAATTGCGCAAGAATTCTTCGATTCAAAAGGGCTCGTTAGTGGTGTTGAACTTGAGGTTGATCGTTATGATCGAGCTCCGCAGGTTGCGGAATCATTAAGCGAACAGTTTGAATTCCCCACTGTTATTCGCCCTTGGCAAAGTATTTATGGTTCCTTTCTGTCAGCACTTAAACTAGAAAAATTGGGTCTGTTCATTATTCTTGGGATCATTGTTCTTGTTGCTGCTTTTAATATTGCGACAACTCTTATCATGGTGGTGATGGAAAAGAATCGTGATATCGCCATCCTGAGAGCTATGGGTGCCAATGCGCACAGTATCATGAAGATATTTATGATGGAGGGTTTCATCATCGGTACCGTGGGCACCGGGCTTGGGACAGCGTTGGGTGTTTTGTTGGCCAATTATGCCGATGCGGCAATCAAGTTTCTTGAACAGGTTTTCGGGGTCAGAATCTTTGATCAAGCTGTCTACGGCATGGAACATTTTCCTTCTGAAATTATCGTTAGTGACGTAGTTGTTGTAATGTTGATGGCAATGAGTATTTGTTTGTTGGCCACTATATATCCAGCTTGGCGCGCTTCTCGTATGGATCCGACCGAGGCTCTTCGTTATGAATGATAGCGTTGCAAACAGTTCGCTCTACGGTGTTGTCGTGTTTTTTCAGGATCTCGACATACCTTCTGTATCTCTTTTTTCCCGGAAAACTCCTCCGTCTTGTAGGTCGAATTTTTTACTTAGCCATCGTTCTTCTGGATGAGAGCATTATAATGAATGAGCAAGCGATGATCGAGGTTTCTGAGCTGGGTAAGAGTTTTACGACTTCTGGTGGTCTGATTGATGTTTTGCGTGGAGTTAATTTGAAAATTTGCTCTGGCGAACGGGTTGCAGTTGTCGGTACTTCAGGAGCTGGTAAAACAACTCTGATGCACATACTGGGCGGATTAGATCATCCAACCTCTGGTGAGGTGTTATTTGAGGGTGATAACTTGTTTTCTTTGCGTGGTGCAGAATTAGATGCCTTTCGTAATCGTACGGTTGGTTTTGTCTTTCAATTCCATCAGTTGTTACCCGAATTTACTGCCATGGAAAATGTTATGATGCCCCTTTTGATTGGTGGCACCAAAAGAGCAACTGCGATGCAGAAAGCGTCTGCTATTTTAACTGAAGTTGGTTTAGAACAGCGCCTGAATCATAAGCCTGGTGCTCTGTCTGGTGGTGAGCAGCAGCGGGTCGCCATTGCACGTGCTTTGATTCGCGAACCTCGATTGTTACTGGCAGATGAGCCGACTGGAAACCTGGACAGTCGGATTTCTGATGAAATTATGCTTTTACTCAATCGTATGCACAAGTCTCGCGGCTTGACGATGATTATCGTCACCCACAACACCTCTTTGGCCAATAGCCTTGACCGGACATTGCGTATCGAAGACGGTATTCTCGCCGGGGATGATTTAAATTGAAGTTCTCAATCCGATTTTCTATAATTATCTTTTTGTTTATGTCTTTCTATGCTGAGGGTAATAAATGTTGAAGAATGCTCTATTGACGCTTTTTCTTTTGAGTATTGCAGTATTTGCCACTGCTCAGGATTTTAAAATATCTGATATCCAAGTTGAGGGAAACAGCCGGATTGAATCTTCTTCAGTGCTGGCAGTAATCTCAATTGAACCGGGGATGGTGGTCTCTCTTGAAGATATTGATCAGGCGATACACAGTATCTTTTCATTGGGACGTTTTGAAGATATCTCTGCCGAATTAACCGAGGTTCAAGGTGCGAATATTCTTACTTTTGTCGTGGATGAACTACCCTTGGTGCGTAAAATAGAATTCAGTGGAAATGATGAAATCTCCAAACAAAAGTTACGCCCTCTCGTGAAAATTAGAACTCCTTCGTTATATAGTCGCAAAAAAGTTGATGAAGGTATTCAGGAAATTAAAAATACTTACATCGAAGATGGTTTTCATGCCGCAAAAATAGAACCGGAACTGCTAACTGACATTAAAAATGAAGCAACACTTACTTTCGAAATTATTGAGGGTAAAAAAGTACTGATCCGCGATATTAAATTTATTGGCAACACGGTTTTTGATAAAGGAGATCTGATTAAGAAAATCGAAACCCGGGAACGGTGGTTTTTATCATGGATCACCGATAGGGGCGCTTATCTTGAAGATACCATGTCGCTGGACATTGAAAGGATCAAGGCCGCTTATCATGACGCAGGTTATCAGGATGTAAAAGTCAAGCCCGCACAAGTGACATTGGTTGAAGATAAGCACCTGGATGTCCTGATTGAGATTGATGAGGGCGCTCAATATAAGGTCGGAACGGTCAATGTGTCCGGTGACTTGATGTACACGGAAGAACAACTGCTGCGCTTGGTGGTACTGCAGCCTGGAGATGTTTTCAGTCGCTCTGTATTGCGCGAGAGCATTCTAGCATTGACAGATTTATATGCTGATAATGGTTACGCCTATGCAAACGTGGCACCATTGACGAATAAAGATAAAAAACTCCACCTGATAGATTTGAACTTGGAGGTGGAACAGGGAACCCAGGTTTTCATTGAGAGAATAGAAATAAGTGGTAATACAAAAACTCGTGACAAAGTTATCCGTCGCGAGATTCCTCTCCTTGAAGGGACTCGTTTTAGCGCAAGAAGGGTTAAGGACTCAAACCGCAGAATCCGCAATTTGGGGTTTTTTGATGAAGTCAATGTGACTAATAAACCCGGTTCTGATGACGGTAAAACAGTTCTCGAAGTCGAAGTTGAAGAGAAGCCAACGGGTACTTTCTCAATAGGGCTTGGCTACTCTTCGGCTGATAAATTATTGGCTCAGGGGTCACTTTCTCAAGATAATTTTATGGGTTATGGGGTTCGCCTTAGCTTAAGTGGTTCTTTTGGTGCAAGTAGTACGACATACTCGGTTGGCATCAGTGATCCACACTTTCTTGATAGCAACTGGACGCTGGGCGGTGAGGTTTACAAATCTGAGCGTGAATATGATGAGTATGATGACTATCGAACGGGGGGGTCACTTCGGGCAGGTCATCCCGTTACCAGAAATTCGAAAGCCTACCTTACTTACCGCTATGAAGAGCAAGAAATATTAAATATTTCTTCGACAGTTGCCCTTGACGATCCATGGATCTATGCACGTGAATCGACCCTTTCCTCTATTACTGCTGAGTGGATTCGGAATAGCACGGACTATTACCAAGATCCAAGCCGCGGTGGAATCACAAAATTCAGTCTGGAATATGCAGGTCTGGGGGGGACCGAAGACTTTGTTAAGTCAATTTTTGAGCACCGACATTTTTTTCCGTTATTCTGGGGAACCGTCTTCTCTATTCACGGAGAGGTTGGTTATGTCGTATCGACAAATGATGATGAGGTCTCGATCACAGAAAGATTTTTTCTTGGTGGAATCCGAACCCTTAGAGGGTTTGAAAGTCGGGAGGTTGGCCCGACAGATGAAAATGGTAATTATATCGGTGGGGAAAAAATGGGATATTTCAACTTTGAATATCTATTTCCTATCGTCAAGGATCTTGGGTTGAAGGGGGTCTTGTTCTTCGATACCGGCAATGCGTGGATCGATGATGAAGAGTACTTTTCTGATATGCGGAGCAGTGTTGGAGCGGGAATTCGTTGGCAGAGCCCGATGGGGCCGTTACGATTTGAGTGGGGATACAATTTAGATCCCCGGAATGATGAAAAACAATCAATATTTGAATTTACCATTGGCAAAGCCTTCTAGTAGGCTTAAATACAGGAGAAAAACATGAAAAAATTTACTATTGTTTTAGTTGCATTACTTTTGTTTGTTACCCCGGCTTTTGCTGAAATGAAAATTGGCTACGTTGATTTACAGAAAGCGTTAAACCTCTCCAAAGCTGGTGCAGAAGCAAAAAGTGAGATCGCTGCACAGGCCAAGGAATATGAAACGGAGTTCAAAATAAAAGAGGGAGAATTCCTGAAGCTAAAGGGAGAATTGGAGAAGCAGGCCGCGCTCCTTTCTGATAGCGCGAAGCAGGAGAAAATACAAGTCTATCAAAAGAGTGTAGCCGATTTGCAGAAATTCCAGCAAGATGCACAACGCAAGCTGCAACAGGAGGATGGAAAACTCACACAAGTGATTCTGAAAGATCTCTCCGTGATTCTTAAGACGATGGGCAAGGAAGGCAAATATGCCATGATTCTTGAGAGAAGCGAGAGTGGACTGGTATATATTGCCGAAGATATCAATGATTTGACCGATGATCTGATTACAAATTATGATAAAGATTATAAATCCAAATAATTTGCAAGGGATTGTATGATGGCTACATTACAACAATTAGCGGATCTGGTCTGTGGGGAAGTCTGTGGCGATCCTGATCTCGATATTTACAGGGTTGCTCCAATTGATAAGGCGCAAGAGGGTGATATTACTTTTGTTGCCAACCCTAAGTACCTTGCTCTGCTGGGAAAGTGCCAAGCATCTGCAGTGATTCTTACTTCTGGGGTTGATGCTCCGGGGATGAATCTGATCGTCTGTAAAAATCCATATCTGGCATTTGCTAAAATTCTCACCTTGCTGCAGGTTCCAGAGCGACAAGTTAAGGGAATTATACCGGGTGCCTGGGTTGCAGAGTCTGCTGATGTTGATAAGTTGGCGACAGTTTATCCTGGTTGTGTGGTTGGTGAGAGGGTCAAGATCGGAGCCGGGACAACACTCTATCCTGGTGTTGTTCTTTATGATGACGTGATAATTGGAGAAGACTGTGTTCTGCATGCTAAGTCGGTTGTGCGAGAAGGCTGCCGTCTGGGTGATCGTGTTATTCTACAACCAGCATCTATCATCGGTTCTGACGGTTTTGGATTTGCTCCCGATGGAAGTGGCTATTACAAAATCCCTCAGGTAGGAATTGTTGTTCTGGAGGATGATGTTGAGATTGGATCTAATAGCTGCGTGGATCGAGCAGCTCTTGGCGAAACACGGATACAACGTGGCACTAAACTTGATAATCTAGTGCAGATTGCCCATAATGTGGTTGTCGGAGAAGACTGTATTCTGGTTTCACAAAGTGGCATTGCGGGTAGCACAAGAGTTGGTAACCACTGTACTTTTGGTGGACAGGCGGCGATTGCTGGACATCTGAAGGTGGGTGATAATGTCATGATCGGTGGTAGAGGTGGCGCCACTAACGATGTCGCATCAAACCAAATCTTGTCTGGTTTACCTCTGATGCCACACAAGCAATGGCTTCGGGCGACGATGACATTGCCTAAGCTTCCAGAAATGCGTAAGGAAATGAAACAAATGAAAAAGCGTCTAGAGGAACTAGAGGCGCTGTTACAGGAGAAGTAATATGCTTGTCATGAATATTCAACAAATTATGAAAGTTTTACCACACCGTTACCCTTTTCTTCTGGTTGATCGAATCGAAGAAGTGGAAGAGGGTGTTCGGGTTAATGGCTATAAAAATGTGACAGTTAATGAACCTTTTTTTCAAGGACATTTTCCTGAACATCCGATTATGCCGGGGGTTCTGATTGTCGAAGCCATGGCGCAGGTTGGAGGGGCCTACGTGACAGTTCTTGACGATATCGCTGACGATCAGGTGACTTATTTTGTTGGTATTGATAAGGCACGTTTCCGTAAACCGGTTCTACCTGGTGATGTTTTACGAATGGAACTGGAGTTGGTTTCCAGGCGTCGAGGCATATACCAATTTAAAGGGACTGCTTACGTTGGTGATACCAAGGTTGCTGATGCTGAATTGAAAGCCACTTTTGCTGATAAGTAAACTGGAGAGATTATGATCCATTCGACGGCAATTATCGCACCAGGTGCAGAAATCGATTCTACGGTAACAGTGGGCCCTTACGCAGTTATTGGGGGGCATGTAAAAATCGGCGCTGGAACAACCATTGGTCCCCATACTGTTATTGAAGGACATACCGAAATAGGATGTGATAACCAAATTTTCCAGTTTGCTTCGATTGGTGCGATTCCCCAAGATTTGAAGTTTGCTGGCGAGGTGTCATACTTAAAAATTGGTGATCGTAACCGGATTCGTGAATTTGTGACTATCCATCTTGGAACTGAGGATGGTTGCGGGGTAACAACGGTTGGTAATGATAATCTTTTCATGGCTTATGCGCACATTGCTCATGATTGTATTATCAAGAATCATGTTATTCTAGCTAATGCAGCAACAATGGCTGGGCATGTCGAAGTGGATGATTATGCAATTCTTGGTGGTTTGAGTGCTGTACATCAGTTTGCTCGTATCGGTTGCCATGTTATGGCCAGCGGTGGCTCAATGATTGGTCAAGATGTGGTTCCCTATGCAATTGTTCAGGGAGATCGAGCGAAAGTTGTAGGATTGAACCTGACGGGATTAAAGCGTCGTGGTTTCAGTAGTGAGGCATTGTCTAATATCAAAAAAATCTACAAGTTGGTTTTTCGTTCTAATCTTAAGCTTCACGAAGCTGTCACACAGATAGAAGGGCAGTTTGACAAATCGGCTACAGAAGTTGCCACTTATCTTGATTTTTTGAAAAAAAGCGAGCGTGGCCTGGCACGTTAGTTAAAACTTTCAACTTTATCGGTAACAAATGTTGCGAGATCCGTAAGGCTCTCGCCTTTTGTTTTTTAGGCTTATAAGCTCTATGGTGCAAGATTCTATTCATCAGTCCCGAAAAGTGATGATCGTTGCGGGGGAAGCTTCAGGTGATTTGCATGGCAGTAATTTAATTAGGGCTGCTGCCAAACACCATCCACAGTTGAATTTTTACGGTGTTGGTGGTGAAAAAATGCAAGCTGCCGGATGCCGTGTGCTCTTCCCGTCTGATGAGTTATCGGTCATGGGGGTGGTTGAAGTTATCCGTCAGTTGCCGAAAATTTTTCGCCGGTTCCAACAGCTTAAGCAGGTTATTCATAAAATTGAAAAGCCTGATTTGTTGATATTGATTGATTTCCCGGACTTTAATCTACGACTTGCCAAGGTTGCGAAAGCCGCTGGAGTATCAGTTCTTTATTATATCAGCCCAAAGGTTTGGGCTTGGCGTAGTGGCCGCGCAAGAACTATTGCTGAACGAGTTGATCGATTGGCATTGATTTTCCCTTTTGAACCTCAAATTTACGCATCGCTGGACGTGAAGGCTGAGTATGTTGGCAATCCACTGCTGGATGAATTCATAGAGAACAAACCGCAAGGGATGTTGCGTGAAAATCTCGGAATTGAGAAGAAAGAGCAGGTTGTCGGGATTTTTCCTGGTAGCCGCAACAGTGAGTTAGAGCATATCCTTGAGACTTTGGTTGAAACTGCAGAAAATTTAGTCCATGAAAAACCAGATGTGAAATTTCTATTGCCAGTTGCTCCATCATTGTCACGCGATTTTTTAGAACAAAGATTTGCAGATGCCAATTTGCCAATTTATATAGTTGAAGAAAATATTTACGAGGTTGCGACTGCCTGTAATGCTGTTTTAACCGTATCAGGAACAGTAACATTACAGCTTGCTCTGGTTGGAACGCCGATGGCTATTCTGTACAAGGTTGCGCCTTTAAGCTATGCCATTGGTAGGCGGTTAATAAAAATTGAGTATGCCGGGCTGACAAATATTGTTGCCGGTCGTGGTGTTGTTCGCGAATTTATTCAGGATGCTGCTGATCCTGCAGCATTGTCTTGCGAAGTTTTACGTTTGCTCGATGACCAAGATTATATTGAAACAATGCGCCAAGATCTTGAAGAGGTTAGACAGTTGCTCGGTGAGCCTGGTTGTTCGGAACGAGTGGCTGATATTGTTGCAGAGATGTCAGCGTAGAGTTAAGGGAAAGGGATATTTAACTTGTTAACCAATAAACAAAAAAATATCTATCTCCGGCTGGTCAGTTATACCGATCCATATAAATGGATTATTGCGCTGTCTATGTTGGCTTCTATGGGAGTTGCTGCCTCAGATGCCGTTCTTGCGTATCTGGTTAAACCTTTTGTGGATGACCTGATTATTGCTGGAAATCTAGATTTAGCAAAGCTGGTTCCTTTTCTGGTTGTCGGTTTAGCGACATTTAAGGGGCTGTCACGCTATGTTCAGGAATACAACATTCAGACAGCAGGGCAACATGCAATTCAAGATATACGAAATGAAACATTTGGCCATGCCATAAAATTGTCGATGCGCTTTTATTCCAGCAGCTCCTCCGGCTCGTTGATGTCACGAATTCTTAATGATGTGAATGTTATGCAGGCAGCACTGGCAGAAGTTCTGGTTACCTTACTCCGTGAAACTTTGACCATGGTCGCTTTGACTGGTTACGCTTTTTATGCTGATTGGAAAATGGCACTGATGGCCTTTCTTGTAATCCCTGCCTCTGTCTGGCCTGCAGCAGCTTTAGGTAAAAAAATTAAGAAATTTTCTCGTCGAGGCCAAGATGCAATGGGTAATTTGACCAGTGTTCTTGAACAGAGTTTTTCCGGGATTAAGGTTATTAAGGCATTTGCGACAGAAGATAGAGAAGAGCAGAAATTTGTTCGCGAGAATTCCGGTTTCTTTAATTTTGTCCGTAAAACTTTCAGGTATTCAGCGGCATCCTCCCCGGTTATGGAGATCATGACCTCATTCGGTGTTGCGGCTGTTCTTTGGTATGGTTTAGATCGTGTTGCTTTGGGAGCCATGACAAAGGGTGAACTCTTCTCTATTCTTGCTGCGATTCTTCTTATGTACACCCCGCTTAAGCGCTTGACAAAGGTTAACAATACGATACAAAAGGCGATTGGTGCTGCTGAGCGTGTTTTTGAAGTCTTGGATACGCAGATTGAGATTGTCGATAATCCCAAAGCGATAGACCTGCCTCGCAGTCGCGGTTATGTCAGTTTTGAAGACGTTAAGTTCGCTTATGATGAAGAGACTGTCTTGAACAATTTTACGGTACAGGCCAGCCCGGGTGATGTCGTGGCTCTTGTGGGGGCAAGTGGAGCCGGCAAGAGTACCTTGATCGGGTTACTGAATCGATTTTATGATCCACAACAGGGTCGGATTATGATTGATGATCATGACATTCGCACCATTTCGCAAAAAAGTTTACATGCTAGTCTGGCATTGGTTGATCAGGAAACTTTTTTGTTTAACGATACGATTGCAAATAATATTCGTTACTCTCATCCCGATGCTGACCTGTCTCTTGTAAAGAATGCAGCTGTTCAAGCATATGCTGATACGTTTATTAACCAGATGCCCGATGGATACGAGACGCAGATTGGTGATCGTGGTATTCGTCTGTCCGGTGGGCAGAGACAGCGGATTTGCATTGCTCGTGCAATCTTAAGTGATGTCCCGATATTGTTATTGGATGAGGCAACGAGTGCATTGGATACCGAAAGTGAAGCTATGGTGCAAAAGGCTTTGGGGAATTTGATGGAAAATCGTACTACCTTTGTCATTGCTCATCGTCTTTCCACGATCATGCATGCAGATAAAATACTGGTTCTTGATAAGGGGGAAGTTGTTGAGTCGGGCACCCATCAGGAGCTTCTTGAGTATGGCGGATTGTATAAACGCCTTTGTGCTGCCCAATTTGGTGGACAAGATTGATGAAATTTGGTGATCGATTTCTCTTAGCGTGTGTTCCTTTTCTTGCCTCACGTATTATGTGCCTGCTGAATTCTACGGTGAGGAAAGAAATACTAGGAGAAGCTCATTTACACGACACATGGGAGAGTGGTGAGTCCGTAATTTTTCCATGCTGGCATGACCAATTGCTTTTAATCGTTTTTGGTTATCCTGGACAACATGTAACATTGTTAGTCAGTCCTTCGAAGGACGGAGAGTTGCTTACACGGACAATGAAATATTTTGACCATGATACTGTCAGAGGATCATCCTCTCGAGGAGGTCGAGCGGCTTTTAAGGAAATGTTGACTTTGTGTAAGGGAAAATCTGATATCGCCCTGACTCCTGATGGACCACGGGGGCCACGTCATGAGCTGAAAGATGGGGTGATTCAGTTAGCACGGCTGAGTGGCCGACCGGTTATCCCAGTGGCTTTTGTGTGTAGTCGCGGTCATCGGTTTAAGTCTTGGGATCGGTTTATTCTACCCTATCCTTTCAGCCGTGGTGTTTATTCGTATGGTGAACCGCTCTATTTTGATAAACAGGAAGGGGTGGATGGTTTTCGTAAACGGTTACAAAAAGCGATGGAGGATAACCAGCGACAGGCCGAACAGCGATTGGAGTTTTATGGTGTATCTGCTATATGACGTATTGTTGATTTTAGCGGCCGTTCTAGTTTTGCCGTTTCTTTCTTTGAAAAGAGTTTTAACCAGGAAGAACCCTTATGGTATCCGAGAACGTTTTGGGTTTTATAAAAATAAGCAAATTGATGAACTGGGAAAGAAAAAAGTTGTCTGGTTACATGCTGCATCTGTTGGAGAAACACGTGTCGCTTTATTGTTAGCACGCCAGATAAAAGGTGAAAATCAAGATCAGGTTGTACTAGTCACTAATATGACGAAAACTGGCCTGATAGTCTCGAAGCAAAGTGAATTTGTTGATTTCTCTCTTCTGTTTCCCTTCGATTTGAGCTTTTCTGTTGGGCGCTTGTTGGATCTGGTGCGCCCGGAATTAATCATTATTGTCGAAACAGAACTCTGGCCTAACTTCATTCGACTGGCAGCACAACGGGATATCCCTCTAGTGATGGTGAATGGGCGGCTTTCGGATCGTTCGTTTCCCCGCTATCGTTCATTGAGATTTTTACTGAAGCCGATATTGGAATGTTTTTCTGCTTTTTGTATGCAATCACAGGTAGATGCTGAACGCATTGCTGCTCTGGGAGCTCCAAGGGAGAAAATTGAAAATACTGGAAATCTCAAATTTGATTATAGCTTAAAGGATGTTACGGCCGAAGAGGTTAAGTTGAGAAAGGTCAGGTATCGACTGCCTGAAGGTGTCGCGATCTTGGTTGCCGGAAGTACTCATGCTGGAGAGGAAAAGTTACTACTTAAGGTCTATCGTGAGTTAGTACAAGACGTTGACAGAAAATTGGTCTTGGTTATGATCCCACGTTACCCAGATCTGAAGCGTGAGACGCAGGGACGGTTAAAAGATTCAAAGGTTGATTACCGATTGCGTAGTAACTTGAGTGATGAGGACCCCCTGATTTCTCCTGGGGAGGTTCTTGTAGTAGACACCTTAGGTGAGGTTCTGGATCTCTATAGTCTGGCTGATCTGGTTTTTGTTGGCGGAAGTCTGGTTCCTGTCGGTGGTCATAATCTATTAGAGGCTGCATTGTTGGCAAAGCCCGTACTCTTTGGCCCACACGTACAGAACTTTCAGGAGATTTCTGCCAAATTGATCCGTGCCGGTGCCGGGATTAAGGTGAGTGATCAGCAGGATCTTGTTCGTAAAGTGAAGATTATGTTAAATGATCCCGCTCGTTGCAGAGCTATGGGAGAGGCTGGACGCTCTCTCATTGTTGAAAATGCAGGTGCAACGGAACGGACAATGCGTCATATCGGCAGGCAGACGAATATTGGATGAATGATTTTTTGAAATTCCATCGTCAAATTGCTTTAGTCGGTCCTAGAGGGTTGAAAGAGTGGCTTTTTTTTCTTCTCTTGGTACCGTTTTCAGTTGTTTATGGTGTTATTTTATGGTTGCGTAACCGATGTTACGATTCCGGTATTTTTGAAAGTTATTGCCCCCCTGTTCCTGTTGTTTCTGTGGGAAATATTGCAGTCGGAGGGACGGGCAAGACTCCTGTAGTTGACTGGTTCGTCAAAGAGTTTCTTGATTCAGGACTCAAGCCGGCTGTCATCAGTCGTGGATATGGCGGAACTTTCTCAGACCCGGTTGGATGTGTTTCAATAGGCAAAGGGCTACTTCTTGGGGCTGAGGAAGCTGGTGATGAGCCTGTTTTGCTATCTCAAAAAAATCCCGAAGCTGTTGTAATCGTTGCTCGTAAAAGGGTAGATGGTGTTCAAGTTGCTGTTGAACAGTATAGTGCAGATGTCATCATTCTGGATGATGGATTTCAGCATCGTGCTGTGAGTCGAGATCTTGATCTTGTTTTGCTTGATGCGACCAGTCCATGTGGGAACAGTTGGCCACTTCCAGTAGGATTATTGCGTGAATGTCTTAGCTCATTGAGGAGAGCCGATATTTTGCTTTTAACACGCGCTGAAGTTACCTCCAGTTTTTCTTTTGAAGATAAACAAGTATTTTCTTGTCGTCATCAGTTGGCGAGCTTTGCTGTTGATTTGTCGGGTCGCAAAAGGTCTTTTTCTGAACTGAAAAAGCTAAAGCTATTTGCCTTTGCTGGGATTGCTGATCCAGAGAGTTTTTTTTTAGCCCTTAGATCTGATGATTTGGTAATTGAAAACAGTTTATCGCTGAGTGATCACTGTTGTTATGACCAAAAGTTACTAGCTGAAATTAAGGCTGCTGCCGTTGGTTGTGATGGAATGATAACAACCGAAAAGGATGCTGTTAAATTGAAGAAAGAGATGTTTTCTCTTCCTTGCTATCAGGTGCCGATGGCGGTTAACATAAATAATGAAGAGGCTTTTAGGGATACGTTGCACACATTCTTGTGGAGATCATGATGAGTATAGAACCAGAATTGCTTGATATATTGGCTTGTCCAAAATGTAAACAATCTGTTGACTTGGGTCAAGATGGGATGTCAATTAGTTGTTCAAATTGCTGTTTACGGTTCCCTGTTCGCGACGGGATTCCTGTGATGTTGATTGATGAGGCTGAAGCTTTTTAGGTATAAGAATTACCAAACTTTTTTATAACTCAAAAGGGAAGAATGTCACTCTTTTGAAGTCTTTAGAGTATTGTATTTTAATGAATAACTCAAATAATGATAAGTCCTTTACAGATGTTAAGAAAATATTGGTTCGGGTGACTAACTGGATCGGTGATGCGGTAATGAATACCCCTGCATTGGGGGATATAAGGCACACCTATCCAGATGCTGAAATCACGGTTGTGGCCAACCCCGTTGTTGCAAATCTTTATTCCCATCATCCCTATTGTGATCGTGTCATTGTTTTTGATAAAAAGGGTAAAGATCGTGGGATATCTGGTTGGTTGAGTTTTATTAAGAAACTTCGTCATGAAGATTTTGACCTGGCAATATTGCTGCAAAAAGCATTTGAAGCAGCCTTTATGGCGTTCTGCGCGCGAGTGCCAGTCAGGATAGGCTATCGTACCGATACGCGTCGTTTTCTTTTGACACATAGTTTAAAATTTACAGATGAAATTCGCCATCTTCATCATGTTCAACACTATCGAACTTTGGTTAATCATTTTCATATAGTTGGTGGCAAGCCAACGCAATGTTTGTCTTCTACTCCTGAAGAAGTTGCTTGGGCACAAAAAACTCTTATTGGGGATAACTGGGTTGTTATAAACCCAGGTGCTGCATATGGATCTGCAAAACGATGGATACCTGAGAGCTTTGCTCAAGTAGCTGACCGAATCTCCGTTAAATATGGTGCGAATATCCTTCTTGTGGGAGGCGGTGATGAGACTGAAATTGGACAGGATATTGAGCAGGAGATGAAGATTAAACCACTAAATCTTATTGGAAAAACCTCAGTACGTGAGCTTATGGCACTTATTTCTTGTTGCCGATTGATGGTGTCAAATGATTCTGGTCCTATGCATGTTGCAGCAGCTTTTGCCGTGCCAATTGTAGCGATATTTGGTTCGACAGATCACACTGTTACATACCCAGCCGATACCGAGCACCGAATAGTGCGTAAAGATATTGATTGTGCGCCGTGCTTGTTACGTCAATGCCCACTTGAGCATCAATGTATGACATTTGTCACTGCTGACGACGTCATGTCGGCAGTTGGTAGCTTGCAATCCATGAAACCTGTTAATGAATAAACGTGTGTAATTTGGTAATCCTATGACAAAAGTATTGTTTTTTAATAGTCACAGAGCATGGGGCGGGGGGGAAAAGTGGCATTTTGAGATGGCAAGTCAGCTTATCAATGACGGTTATCAGGTTACAATAGTTGCAGGTAAAAATAGTGAATTAGCAGAACGTTTAAATAGGGCTGGATTGCCATTTAGGGTTATGGCAATTGGCAATATGAGTTTTTTGAATCCTTTTAAACTTTTTCTCCTTTATCGGTTGATTACAGGTGTTTCTCCCGATACCATTATTCTTAACCTTCCTTCTGATTTGAAATCCGCTGGGGTAGTAGCTAGAATTGCTGGTGTTAAGCGCATTGTTTATCGTCGTGGCAGTGCGATCCCAATACGTGACACGGTACTCAATCGTTTACTATTTCGTCATATCGTAACAGCCGTTATTGCAAATTCAAAAGAAACTAAAAGAACTATACTGGTTCGTAACAGTAAGCTTATTCGAAGTAACAAAATTCATGTTATTTATAATGGAATTGATCTTGAAACGTATGACTCTCATCATGTTCCCTCACAATGTGCAACGATAAAAAATGAAGTTATTCTTGGCAGTGCTGGTAGATTATCTACTGAAAAAAATCAAATATTTTTGATTGATGTTGTCTTCAAACTTGTCGAGAGTGGTCAGCATTGTTGCTTGAAGATAGCAGGTACGGGTTTGTTGGAAGCTGATTTGAAGGAATATGTGGTAGAGAAAAATCTTCAGCCATATGTTGAATTTGTGGGGTTTCAAAATGATATTGCTTCATTCATGTCAGAGATTGACATTTTTTTGCTTAGTTCTCACTGGGAGGGGTTTGGTTATGTTCTAGTTGAGGCTATGGCAGCAAAAAAACCGGTTGTCGCATTTGATTCGAGTAGTACCCCGGAAATTGTTCTTGATGGGAAGACAGGCTTTCTTGTGCCATATCAAAATATTGAACAATTTGCTGTGCGGGTTGAAATGTTAGCTAATAACGCTGGATTGATGAAAGCTTTTGGAGATGCTGGGCGTAAGAGAGTTGAAGAAAAATTTACAATGAGACGTTCATTGTCAGAACTTAAGGCATTTTTAGAAGGCGAGCTAGATGTTGAATGTTAGCCTCAGATATGATTTTTTTACAAAATTTGTTCTATCTGTATTGATTTTATTGTTCCCACTGGGGATGGGGTTGGTAGAGCATTATTCTGCAGGTATTTTTGGTATCACGGTTATCCTTTCTTTTTTTATTTTAGGTCGCAAGTGGACTTTTCCCGAAAAATCAGTACGTAGTATCTTTTTTGCTTTTGGTATTCTTTTTTTTGCAGCCTTGCTCAGTTTATTGAATGTCGAAGATTTTAATGCTGCTGGACGTCGTTTAGAAAAGTTTTTATTTTTATTTTATGCAATTCCACTGTACCTCTCGATTAGAAAATCAAAAATTAATTTATTAAAGCCATTGACAATAGGCCTGCTTCTTTCTGGTCCGATTATGTTTTCAGTGGCTATCTACTCCGTTCATGTAATGGAGTTGCCTCGAGCAAAAGGCTATTATAATCCAATTGTTTTCGGTGATATGGCGATTTTGGTTGCTTTATTGTTACTGACGGTTTTGTGCTCAGGCTATGTGAGTAGTTGGTTTAAATATCTTACACTCTTGTCTATGTCTGGTGCCTTGTATGCATCGATTCTCTCTGGGAGTCGAGGGGCTTGGTTAGCTGTCCCCGTGGTTGGCCTTTTTCTACTTATTATTCTGAGAAAACAGCTTTCTTCTAACAAGAAAGTAATTGCCATTGGAATATTGGTTATATCAGCTGTGATCATTCCTAATTACGAGCGTATTGAATCTGGTATGAACCGTAATGAACTCAATATGAAGTCATTTTTGACTGGTGGGTCACTTATAAAAGGTGACAGTATTCGATCTATGTTATGGCAACAGTCTATAGAACTATGGAAGGAGCATCCTTTTATTGGTGTGGGGGTCGGAGATTTTCGTTTGCAGGTGAAAAAAAATATTGCAAACAAGCACACGAAGCTTCAACGTAGTTATGGTCATGCTCACAACATATTTTTAGATACGTTGGCTACGACGGGAATGTTTGGCTTACTAGCATGTGTTGTCGGCTTGTTTGTTCTGCCTGCGCGCTTTTTCTTTTCTTCAATTAAGCGCTCTTCTGATAACAGCGTGAGAACCGCTGCGTTGAGCGGCATAGTTCTCATTTTCTGCTTTGCTATCTTTGGGTTAACAGAGGGGTGGCTCGCACGCTCGACAATGCTGACGACATACCTGTTTTTAATGATTATTTTGCTTTCTGCTGTTAGCTGTGAGGACGATTGTGGTGAAAGTTAGTCTAAGTGTTGTTCTTATCACTAAAAATGAGGAAGAAAATCTTGAAGGATGCTTGGAGAGCATCTTGTGGGCTGATGAAATTGTTATTCTTGATTCTGGTAGTTCAGATTGCACATTAGAGATTGCAAAAAAATATACAAAGAATATTTATACAAGCTCAGATTGGCAAGGGTTTGGTGTGCAGCGACAACGTGCTCAAGCTTACGCTCAAGGGGACTGGATTTTTGTAATTGATGCTGATGAACGTGTTACCCCTGAACTTAAGAAGGAGATTCAAACTGTCGTGGATAGTGACGATCGCTTAAAGGCTTACGCGGTACCACGTCTGAGTTGGGCTTTTGGTTCGTATATTCACCATAGCGGTTGGTATCCTGATTATGTGGTGCGGGTTTATCCACGTGAATCGGCTCAATATGATAGTGTCTTAGTTCATGAAAAAGTGCTGCTCGGGGAAGGTATGAATGTTGTTAAGTTACAGGGGGATTTGCTTCACTTTACTTTTAAAAATCTTGAACAGTGGTCGAATAAGACAGCTCTCTTTGCGGCTGCTTGGGCTAAAGATCGATATGAACAGGGGAGAAAAGCTTCTTTGGTTTCTGCTTTAGGGCATGCAATCAGCTACTTTGTTAAAAGTTATATTTTAAAACGTGGGTTTCTGGATGGTCGTGCTGGGCTGCTCTTAGCAATACTTGGGGCATATTCACGTATCTTGAAATATGCGGGTCTGTGGCTTTATGGTCAGCCAAATAGACCAGATAAATGAGAGTTACATGTTGCTATCGGCTTTGACCTAAAACTATATCTATTTTTTTTATAACATCTTTCGGCTGAATCAAATCCATTACCTGTGGGACACGGACACGCTTGCCCCAGGAAATTTCATTGACCTTCTTCCCGAGATATTTTTCGACTGCTTTCGGGTAGCAGTTTATAGTCAAATCTAAAGAGTTGTAAGGTCCTGTGCGCTCTGGATTTGATGATGCGTATAATCCAATGACTGGGATGCCGACGGCATTAGCCATATGAGCAGGGCCTGTATCTGGAGAAATGACAAGGCTGGCTCGATGGAGTAAGGCTAATAGCTCTTTCAGACGAGTTTTACCAACCAAGTTGAATATTTCAACTTGAGCAAGATTTGCTATGGTTGTAGCAAAATTGATTTCTTGTTCTGCTGGACCACCAGTAAGTATAACTTTGTGGCCGTATTGTTTTACAACATACTCTGCTATCTGAGCATAAGCTTTGGGATCCCAGTTGCGCCAGTTGTTGGCACGATTACTTGATGAAGGGTTGATAACAACAACTGACTGTGTAGTACCAACTAAGTCGTTGATTTTTTCGTTGGCAGCTTCAGGAATAGGAATATCCCATTCAATAGGAGTTGGTTCTACTCCTATCAGTTGAGTGAATTTAAGAAAACAGTCTAAAACGTGTTCACGATCGTATTTAGCAATTTTTTGATTCGTAAAAAGCCATTGCCAGTTTTTAGCTCTGTTGTGGTCAAAACCAACCCTTATGGGGGATCGGACAAAAAGGCTTACAAAGCTGGCACGCAGTGAAACCTGCATATGGAGCAAAAGATCAAATTGGCGCTTGTTTATTTTTTTGTATAATTTTCGATAACTTGAAAAACTCTTTTTCTTATCAAAAACGATAAACTCGATTCCTTTAATATCTGAGACCAATGTATGTTCACCCTTACCTATAATCCAGGTGATGGCTGTTGTTGGCCAGCTGCGTTGCAGATTCCGGATAATTGGTACAATGTGAGTTACATCGCCAATTGCAGATAAACGCAACAGGCAGATACTTTTCGGAGGTGTTTTAAGTGGTAGAGTCATTGAAGATTTATCCTGAAGCCAAGAATATTGATGGTGTTAGCTTTCTTTTTGATAGGCAGATTGCCAGTGACTACCCTTTAACTGAGTTGTTTTCTTATGACACGATCTTAACTGCTGGTTTAATAACGGGATCAGCTAGGGGTCGCAATGACGCTTGTTTTTTTAGTTGGAAAAACCATGACCTTGTTTTGAAGCACTTTAGTCGTGGGGGATTGATCGCCAAGTTATTTAAAGACACCTATTTCGGTTTTCGGCCAAATAAAACACGTTCATGGCTGGAATGGCAACTATTGTGTGACCTGTATCAGCATGATTTTCCCGTTCCTCGCCCCGTTGTTGCAAGAGCGAGTGTGAAGAGTGGCTTCTACAGGGCTGACCTCATCACTGTACGCATACCGGATTCATCAACTTTAGCAGATGTTATTAAGAAGCACCCTGTTAGTCGCAGCCTTTGGCATGAAATAGGTACTTGCATTCGTAGTTTTCACAATTATGGATTATACCATGCCGACTTGAATGCTAACAATATTCTCATTGACAGCTCAGGTCATGTTTTTTTGATTGATTTTGATCGTTGTAAGATTTTGCGCTCAACTGGTTGGTGGAAAAAAAATAATTTAAAGCGCTTGCATCGTTCACTTATTAAAATCAAGACGAATACTCCAAGTTTGTATTTTGAAGAAAAAGACTGGATACAATTACAAATGGGTTATTCTGCTTCGCTATGAAGTAAGTTCATCGTATATTTTTAAAGTCTGTTTGATCGTTGTGGCAATTTTGAAATGATCTCTGATACGAACTTTGGCATTTGCGCCGAGTGTTTTTGTGAACTCAGGGTTTGTGAATAGTTTTTTGATGGCCTCTGCTAACGCTTTAGAATTTGCTGGTGGAATGATCAAGCCGCTTTGGTTTTGAATGATCAGTTCTGGGCTGCCCCCAGAATTGGTAACGATTGGTGCGACTCCGTATGCCATCGCTTCTATCACTGTTTTTGGTAGTCCCTCCCTTTTTATGGAGGGCAGAACGGCTACATTGCAGGCTGCTATGAGTTCAGGGGCATCTCTCCTGAATCCGGTTAGATGGATTTTTTTTGCCATCGGGCTTTCGTCGATTAGTTGACGAAGTTTGTCGTTGTCCATTTCGCCAATAAGTAAAAAATGTACCGATTGGTCTTGGTCAAAGTCATATGTCGCTTTTATTAGATATTCAATCCCCTTTCTCGGTCTCATATTTGCCACACAGCCAACGACGAATGCATCATTGGGAATACCCAGTTCATGGTTCAAGTCGAGAGGAGTTTGATTGTACCAGTCGAGTTTGTGTCCTTTGTAAATCGTAACAACTTTGTTTGCTGGTACTCTCAACCCTAGAAGCTTCATGTTTAGAAAATATTCTCTGATAGCTTCTGCGACGCAAATGATTTTATCGACTTTGGGATTTAAATAGGTCATCCATGACATAGGGTCAAAAAAACTCACATTTGCAACAATGCCACGATAGCAAATAATTTTTATCGGTAATCTTTTAGCTGCTAATATTCCATTAGATGCTGCTTTATTGTTATAAAGGTGTAAAATCTGAACTTTGTTGGCCGTAATACGTTCGCGTATTTTTGCAATTCCTTGTCGGTCAAGGCGACTCTTAAGGGTAAGGTCAAAAACTGGGACATTCGCTTCAATTAATCTGTGTCGGTGTGGTGCTTCTGGAGGACAAAGAACTTCAATATTTATTCCTGCACGATGCAGTCCGATGAATGTTTCAGTTTCAGGCCGATCACTATGAGATGTTATGCATAAAACGTTAATGCTCATGTTTAAATTCTTTCAAGTTAACTATAGAGTGGTAGTAGAAATCCCTCTGTTAAATTAACATCTGGCGAGAATTAATAAACTACAAAAATGAGTTTCCAATTACATATATGTCAGAAGACTGTATAATTCGCAGCAGGTTTCCCCGTTTATAGGAGTTAAAGAGGCTTGTTTATGGAAAAAAAAGTTGCAACACATTTTAATAATCACATAGAGGCACTTGATGCCGCCAGGCAGTTGTCATCCACTATTGTTTCTTGTGCTGAATTGCTTGTCGAGTCTTTGTCAGCAGGAAACAAAGTGATGGTCTTTGGTAATGGTGGCTCAGCTGCTGATGCGCAACATTTTGCAGCAGAAATTGTGGGTCGTTTTCTTCTCGACCGGAGAGCACTTCCCGCTATGGCTTTAAGCACAGACACTTCTATCCTGACCGCTGTTGCTAACGATTTTGGTTACGACCAGGTGTTTAAGCGTCAAATCGAAGCCTTTGGGAACCCTGGAGATGTTGCAATTGGTATCTCAACGAGTGGTAATTCTCATAATGTTGCTATAGCCCTTGAAGAAGCACGACAAATTGGTTGTAAAACTGTAGGGCTACTAGGCTGTGACGGGGGGGCAATTTCTTCGTTGGTCGACATTGACTTAACGGTTGCAATAGGTGCGACTCCACATATACAGGAAATGCATATTACCATAATTCATTTGCTTTGTGATCTTGTTGAACAAGAGCTATTTATTGAGAATGGACAATGAAGAGATACGCACCTATTTTAATGGAAAATATAAAAACCTACTCGCTGAAAGATCGCAATAATAAAGTAAACGTCAAGGAGCACTTTGCCGCTCCACCTGCCGCAAAAAGTTCTTTTTGTGATTTTTTTGCTAGTTTGCCTAATTTGTTGGGTGCTGAGTCATTGCGAGGTGTGGTTGCTGCTATTATCAATGCTCATCGTAAACAGCGACCGGTGGTGCTGGCGATGGGCGGACATGTTGTTAAATGTGGGCTACAACCGGTTATAAAAAAATTAATTGATTCGGGGATTGTCACCGCTGTTGCAATGAACGGCTCGGTGGTGATTCACGATTACGAAGTATCTTTGGTTGGCGCGACTTCGGAAGATGTGGGAGCTGTATTGCAATCAGGTGATTTTGGCTTTTCTCGCGAGACTGGTCAGGGAATAAATGCTGCTTTAATGACCGGTAAACAAGAGGGAGTTGGTTTTGGTCAGGCAGTTGGTAATGCTATCATCCGTAATCAACATCAATATCGTGATTTTAGCGTGTTGACAACCTGTGTTGAAAACGATATTCCGGTTACTGTCCACGTTGCCATCGGTACCGATATTATTCATCAGCACCCACAGGCTGATGGTGCAGTTATTGGTGAATTGTCGATGCATGATTTTCGTCTGTTGACCTCGGTTGTCGCCGATTTAGGTGATGGTGGTGTCTGGCTAAATATCGGTTCGGCAGTATTGCTACCAGAAGTCTTCCTTAAGGCACTTTCTGTTGCTCAAAATTTAGGGCATCAGGTTGACAATTTTACTACTGCAAACTTCGATATGATTCAGCATTATCGTCCGCTGCAAAACGTGGTGAAGCGGCCAACTTCTGGCTTGGGTTGTGGTTATACCATAACTGGACATCATGAGATTAACATCCCTCTCCTGGCATATGCAGTTTTGGATGAGCTGGCGAAAGAAGATCAAATATGAACCACAGTAGTTTAAGTCAGATTTTTTCTGGGATGGCTGAAGTCCGGGTGCTGGTTATTGGTGATTTAATTCTGGATAAATACACTTGGGGGAGTGTTAGCCGAATTTCACCTGAGGCTCCAGTACAGGTGGTTGAGGTCGAGCGTGAAGAAGTGCGCCTTGGTGGTGCTGGTAACGTCGTTCACAATTTGCTTTCATTGGGGTGTCAAGTTTCACTAGCTTCGGTTGTTGGTGTTGATGCCGATGGTTGTGAGCTTCTTTCTTTGTTAGGGCAAAAGGATCTTGATCTCTCTGCTATTCAACGAGTGGAGAAGCGCCAAACCAGCTGTAAAACAAGAATACTCGCGAATCATCAGCAAATGTTGAGGGTCGATCGTGAATCTGTTGAGCCAATAACAGCTGTTGAACAGGACGAAATGTTTTCCAGGATCACAGCGTTATTGCCAAGTGTTCAAGCTGTTCTTATTTCAGACTATCTCAAGGGTGTTTTGGTTCCGGAGCTGTTGCAACGAATTATTGCTGCATGCCAAGAAAAGCAACTGCCGGTCATTGTTGACCCTAAGGGAAACGATTTTATGCGTTATCGTGGCGCTACTGCTTTGACTCCGAATCGTCGGGAGGCGGAAATCGCTACCGGAACAACAATTATAGATGACAATTCTTTGCTTAACGCTGGTAAGCAACTGTTGGATTGTCTGCAACTTGATGCTGTGATCCTTACTCGCAGTGAAGCAGGTATGAGTCTTTTTTCCGATGATGGAAGTGTTAAACATTTTCCCACTGAGGCTCGTGAAGTGTTTGATGTTTCCGGCGCAGGAGATACTGTTGTTGCTACTATCGGTGCCGCATTAGCTTCCGGTTTACAGCTGGAAGAGGCAGTGAAATTGAGTAATCTGGCTGCTGGAATTGTTGTCGCTAAGCTTGGCACATCAACGGTCTCTCCAGATGAAATTCTCAATTTGTTTTTACGTCAAAATGGAGCCACCGAAAGTAAGATTTTTTCAGCGGCACAAATTGAAACTATTTTAAATACAGTGCGAGGTTCTGGTAAGCAGATCGTTTTCACTAATGGCTGTTTTGATTTGTTGCATGCTGGTCATGTGAAATATTTACAGCAGGCGCGTCAGTTGGGTGATCTGCTGGTGCTGGGTCTAAATTCAGATGCTTCGATTTGTCGTCTCAAAGGAGACAAGCGCCCTCTGTTGGAAGAGACTGAACGAGCCCAAATTCTTGCTGCTTTAGACTGTATCGATTATATCGTTATTTTTACGGAAGATACTCCCTTGCAACTACTTCAGTGTGTTCGTCCTGATATTTTAGTCAAAGGTGGTGACTATCTGCCTGAGCAGGTGGTAGGGAAAGAGTTCGTAGAAAGTTATGGGGGGAGGGTTGAATTGATTCAGTTTGTTGAAGGGAAGTCGACAACGAATATTGTTGATAAAATTATTCAACGATACGGTGAGGAGTGAGGTGTTGGGTGACAGTGAAAAGCACACACTTCGTAAAGCGGTTTTTTTAGACCGTGATGGAACCATCAATGTAGAAAAAGAGTATTTAATTAATCCTTCTGATTTCGAATTCCTACCCGGCGTCCCTAACGCTCTGCAAAAACTTCAGAACGCAGGTTTTCTGCTTGTCATTGTCAGTAATCAATCCGGCGTTGCACGAGGATATTTCACTGAATCGCAGGTTGATGTGTTGCATCAATCTATGGAAAAACGCCTTGAACTATTTGGTGTATCGTTTGACGGGATTTATTTTTGCCCTCATCATCCAACAAGTGGGCAAAGTAAGTATTTATGTGATTGTGAATGCCGCAAAGGAAAACCAGGGATGTTGTTAACAGCGGCAAAAGAGTTACAGATTGACCTTTCTCAGTCTTTTATGATTGGTGATAAGATAGCCGATATTCAGGCTGGGCATGCGGCTGGCTGTAAAACTTTCTTAGTGAAAACTGGTTATGGAAAGGACTTTGAAGTGGCTTCCAGGACTTACTGTTCTCAGGTGGTTGATGATCTTTTAGCTGCAGCTGATATCATTGTAACTGGAGAAAAATAATAATTTTTTTCTTTGTATATTTATATTTCGATGTTAATTTTTTCCGGCATTTCATTTGGGCTTAAGTTTAAGTGTAGGGGGCTATTCTTTGAACGACATCAACTCTATTTGCGTGTCAACGCGCTTATCACTTCTCTTCCACTTTAATTTGGTGCCTTTTATAGGTAGCATGGTTTGGATTGCTTTATGAAAATACTTGTCACTGGTGCGGCGGGCTTCATCGGGTCTCATCTGTCAAAATACCTTCTAGCTCGGGGGGATGATGTTGTCGGGCTTGATAATCTGAATGACTATTATGATGTCACTTTAAAATATGCACGTCTGGAACAGTTGCAAGGTGAGCCCAATTTTTGCTTTGTCAAGTTGGATCTGATGGATCGTCACGGGATTGAAGATTTATTTAAGCAAGAGAAGTTTGACAAGGTGGTGAATCTAGCAGCACAGGCTGGTGTTCGCTACTCTTTGACGAACCCTTATGCCTACATCGACAGTAATATACAGGGTTTCATCAATATTCTTGAATGCTGTCGTCATAATGATGTTAAACATCTGGTCTACGCATCATCATCTTCGGTTTATGGCGCCAACACAGCCATGCCGTTTTCAGTTCACGACAACGTTGATCACCCTTTGTCACTTTATGCTGCCAGTAAAAAGTCAAATGAGCTAATGGCTCATACTTATAGTCACCTTTATGGCCTGCCAACAACCGGGTTAAGATTTTTTACTGTCTATGGCCCTTGGGGGCGACCCGACATGGCGATGTTCCTGTTCAGTAAGGCAATTCTGGCTGATGAACCGATCCAAGTCTTTAATTATGGGAAAATGAAGCGTGATTTCACCTACATTGACGATATCGTTGAGGGAGTTGTAAGAACTCTCGACCATAATGCCCCTCCAAATCCTGATTGGTCTGGAATGCAACCCGATCCTGGGACCAGTACCGCACCTTATCGACTTTACAATATCGGAAATAACAATCCGGTTGAACTGATGTACTTGATCGAAGTTCTCGAAAAAGCCCTTGGCAAGACAGCCGAGAAACAGATGATGCCACTTCAGCCCGGTGATGTGCCGTCAACCTATGCCAATGTTGAAGCGTTGATTGAAGATGTTGGTTTTCAACCAGCAACTTCGATTGAGGATGGGGTGGAACGGTTTGTGAATTGGTACAAGGGGTATTACGAGTAGTTAGCCATTGGCTTGGACTTGTAACAAAGTAGGCATGAAAATTTTGAAGTTTTTCTTAAATGGGGTGTCAAGTTGGATAAGCGGGAATATGATAATCAGAAGCTGCAAATGATGAATGACGAAATAGATTTGGTACGATTATTCCAAATTATAGTAAAGCGAAAATCGTTGATGTTGTTCTTTTTAATTTTATGTCTTCTTGCTGGCTTTAGCTATGTTTATGTAACAGAAAGCATCTACGAATATGCGACGACTTTACAGGTTGGCACTGCTTTAAGCGAGGGCAAAGATGCGATCAATCGATCTCAAATAGAAGGCTCAACCAGTGTTGGGTTGAAACTTGAAAAGGTTTATATCCCCGCAGCTGTTTTACAGCTAGAAAAAAAATATAATACCCGCATCGCCAAGACAAAAGCTAAAGAACAAAAAAATAGTGATATTGTTCTTATTACTTCAAAGGGAAGTGCTGATGATGGGTTACTCCTTAAGGAGTTACATCAAGCTGTAGTCGCTCCACTTATTGTCAGTCATCGAAATATGATCACTGCTCCTCAAAAAAAGTACGAAATCTTGGTTCAACGATCAAAATTGATTCTCAAGGATCTTGAAGATCCAAAATTATTTGAGCTGAAAGAAAAGTCTTATCAGAGAAAAATTGAAGCAGCTCAGATGGAATTGTCCAGATATGATGATCAGAAAGAGCTTCTTCTTGCCAATAAAGTAGGACTGGCGGAGACAAGGAAGTTGCTTGATAAGCAGATTAACTTTATTGAAGAAAACTTAAAATTCTCTTATGAGAAAAGAAACAGTGCAATTTCTGAAGCGACAGATGCAACCAAAGCCATGACTTTTTTGGTGCTAAACAACGATATTCAACAGAGTGAAAATCGTTTAGCAGTCTTAAGGGAACGTTTACATGTAACTTTAGAAAGTAATAAACAGGAAATATTTAGTGAATTGGCTGCGAATCAGAGGGCTAGAAAACTACAGGTGACAAAAGTAGAAGAGGCTAAAAGTCAATTAATTCAGTTGCAAACTCAGCGTTTAAGCGATCAGGAACAGCAGAAAAATACCATCGCCTCCGCAGAAAATAAAATTAATTATTACCAGAATACTAAGGCGTTAAATGTCGCAATACGGTCTTCAGCACCAGTGGGGCCAGGAAAACCTCTCATTCTTGTTTTAGCTGGGATATTAGGATTGATGGGTGGGGTCATATTGGCTTTTATTGCTGAGTTTGCGCTTAAAGTTAGGCAACAGTAAGGTTGGAATTGATTCTTCTTGAACGGGTGTTTATAGCATTAGAGATGTTAATAGCGTCTCCAGTGTTGTTCCTGGGTAATCTGTTAATTTTGAATTAATTCCGGGATGTTGGTCTCGAGTTGTTTGAAGGCGAGCTGAAGTTGGGCAGGCTTGAGCCTAATCTTGATTGTTTCTTATGTTTTATATCAATTATTTAGTTTGGGAATTTTGATGCGGAATAGAAAACTGTTAATTACTGGGGGAGCTGGTTTTATTGGTTCGGCTGTTGTTCGCTATGTTATTCAAAATACTCAAGATGTTGTTATCAATGTAGATAAGTTGACTTATGCTGGTAATCTTGACTCTCTTGTTGATGTTTCTGCTAACCAACGCTATTCCTTTGAACAAGTAGATATCTGTAATCGAACCGAACTTGAACGGGTGTTTAGTGAACATCAGCCTGATGCTGTGATGCATCTTGCCGCAGAAAGTCACGTTGATCGTTCCATCGATGGTCCCGCAGCTTTTATTGAAACTAACATAGTTGGTACTTATACTTTATTGGAAGTGGCGCGCAGTTATTGGACTGCTCTCAATATGGATTGTAGGGCGCGTTTTCGTTTTCACCATATCTCCACTGATGAAGTTTATGGTGATCTAGAAGATCCAGAAGAACTGTTTACCGAGCAAACGTCTTATGCACCCAGTTCACCATATTCAGCCAGTAAGGCAAGTTCTGATCATCTGGTTCGATCGTGGCAACGAACTTACGGCCTGCCTACTGTATTGACTAACTGTTCAAATAATTATGGTCCTTACCATTTTCCTGAAAAACTGATCCCGCTGATGATCTTGAATGCTTTAGAAGGAAAGCCCTTACCTATCTATGGTAAAGGCAATCAAGTTCGTGATTGGTTGCATGTTGATGACCATGCTCGTGCATTATATAAAGTTATCTCCGAAGGATCGGTCGGGGAGACCTACAATATTGGAGGACACAACGAAAAGCAGAATGTTGAAGTTGTGAGCATCCTTTGTGAATTGCTTGATGAGTTGGCGCCCAATTCCAATATCGGTCATTACTCATCACTGATTACGTATGTTACTGACCGTCCTGGTCATGATTTACGCTATGCTATTGATGCAAGTAAAATTCAAAAAGAGCTGGGGTGGGTGCCACAAGAGACATTTGAAACTGGGATTCGCAAGACCGTTCAATGGTATTTAAATAACCTTGAATGGTGTCGTAGTGTGCAAGATGGCAGCTATCAGCGGCAACGTCTTGGAGTGACTGGATAAGGATAACTATGAAAGGTATTATTTTGGCCGGAGGTTCCGGTACAAGGTTACATCCGATTACTAAGGGTGTATCTAAGCAACTGTTACCTATTTATGATAAACCGATGATCTATTATCCACTGTCGGTGTTAATGTTGGCGGGGATACAGGATGTATTGATAATAACTACACCTGAAGATCAGTCTGGTTTTCAGCGTCTACTCGGCGACGGCAGCCAGTTCGGTATTTGTCTTTCGTATGCTGTCCAGCCTCGTCCCGAGGGTTTGGCACAGGCGTTTATTATTGGTGAAAAGTTCATTAAACAGGATTCTGTTTGTTTGGTGCTAGGGGACAATATTTTTTATGGACAGGGATTTACTCCTAAGCTGCGTGAAGCTGTTAATCGTACGACTGGAGCTTCGGTATTTGGATATCAGGTAAGAGATCCTCAGAATTTTGGTGTCGTTGAGTTTGATAAGCAGTTGCGGGCTATCTCTATTGAAGAGAAACCAGATCAACCCAAATCACACTTTGCAGTGACGGGTCTCTATTTTTACGACAATGATGTAGTGGAAATTGCTAAACAAGTCAAACCATCAGACCGGGGTGAGCTTGAGATTACCAGCATTAATCAAGAATATCTTCGACGTGGAAAATTGCATGTGGAATTGCTGGGTCGCGGTTTTGCCTGGTTGGATACTGGTACGCACGAAAGCATGTTGGATGCATCCCGGTTTGTGGAGACAATCGAAACACGGCAGGGATATAAAATTGCTTGCCTGGAAGAGATCGCATGGCGCAATAGCTGGATGAGTACAGAAAAAATCATCGAAATAGCAAGATCCCTGAATAAAAGTGGCTATGGGCAATACCTTGAGAATATCGTTAAGGAAACTACATGAGTTCAGATGTGAAAACTATAAAGTTTGATGCATTGGGGGATCACAGAGGTTCCTTGATTGCTCTTGAGGCTAACAAAAGTATCCCGTTTGATATTAAAAGGGTGTACTACATTTATGGTACTAAAGCAGGTGTACGTCGTGGTTACCATGCACATAAGTCTCTGGAGCAAGTTCTTGTTTGTACCAGTGGAAGTTGTAAGATTCTATTGGATAACGGTTGTGAAAAAAATATTGTAAAACTTGATAGCCCAGTCAATGGCCTTTATGTCGGTCAGATGATCTGGCGTGAAATGTTCGATTTTACGCCGGATTGTGTTTTGATGGTGCTAGCTAGTAATCATTACGATGAAGATGATTATATCAGGAATTATGATGATTATTGTAACTGTTTGATTGAACCTCAGAATTAGTTATTTAAAGGTTGTTAGTTGAATCTTTTATCAAAAGAGGCTACGGCATGAATATTTTTGAAATAGGTCGTTATTATGATGATTTTAACAAAGGTGATGTTATCTCCCACTCAACATCAAAAACAGTCCTTGAAAGTGACAATAATTTATTTTCACTATTAACAATGAATCATCATCCTGTGCATACAAATATTGAATATGCCAAAAAAAACCAACACGAAAAAATTCTTGTTGTTGGAACATATGTTTTTAGCCTTGTTGTTGGGTTCTCTGTCCCTGATATTAGTGGCAAAGCAATCGCTAATCTGGGTTATGAGGAGATAAACCATCTTGCCCCTGTATTTATTAATGATACTCTTTATGCAAAAACAACAATTCTTGACTGCTTGCCATCGAAAACAAAAAGAGATCGTGGGATAATTTATGTTGAAACTGTTGCCTACAATCAAAATGGAGATAATGTTCTAAGTTTTAAAAGGAAAGTTTTAATAAAAAAAAGGTGTTGTAATGAAATCTGATCACTTGATGAGAAGTTTAATGTTTGTTCCAGCGCATAATAAACGCTTGATGGAGAGTGCCTCCAACTCAACTGCCGATGTTTTATTGCTAGACTTGGAGGATTCTGTTCAGCCAACATTGAATAAACAGGTTGCTAGGCAACAAATTCTTGAATTTATAAAGAATGATAAATTTACGAATAAAGCTCTTTATCCTCGGGTTAATGATAGAGAAAGCGGGGAACTCCTCAAGGATGTCTACCAGCTTACTGTTGATAGTATCGCTGGATTCACCTATCCGAAAGCAACACAGGGAGAAGATATATATTTTTTTGGAAAATTGTTAGAAACTATTGAGTATGAGAAAGGTTTTCCTGTTGGTACTTTTAAAATTATTCCTTTAATCGAAACTGCTGGTGCCGTTCTCAATATTCAGGATATATGTAAGGCTTGTGATCGTGTGGTTGCGGTTGCTTTTGGTTGTGAAGATTTTGTGACAGATTTACAAGGTCAACACGATGAAGCTGGCAATAGTATTTTTTCTGCACGTTCAATGATTGCAATGGGAGCAAGGGCTAGCGGGGTTGTTCCAATAGACACTGTGCATATTAAAGTTCACGATTTGGAAGATCTAGAAAAAAATTTAAAGCTTGGGAAACAGCTTGGTTACGAAGGTATGCTAGTTTTAAATCCCAAAGAGATTCCATTAGTCCACCAGTATTTTTCACCAACTTCAGAAGAAATCAAATGGGCAGAAGAAATGCTTCTGTTAGCAGCTGAAGCCATACAGGATGGTAAGGGGGTCGCTGTTAAAAATGGAAAGTTTATTGGGCCTCCAATGGTTAAAATGGCTCAAAATATTTTGAAAAAGAATCAAATCATTAAACAGAAAGAGGGCGCTAATGAATAAGAAAGTTATTATTATTGGCGGAGAGGGGAACGGAGGTGTTGTTGCCGCATGTATAGAAGACAATCGTAATCGCTTCAATGATTTGGAGTGGGAGGTTGCTGGTTTTATAAATGATTTTGAAAAAGGTAAAACAATAAACGGATATAAGGTTCTGGGTGGTACTGATGAGATAGGTAGACTTCTCGAAGAAGACTATTTTTTTATGTATGCCATTCATATGATTGGCAGAAATGTGAAAAGTGAAGAAGTTTTTTTACAAATGAACATACCTGATAGTAAATTTGCGACTATCGTTCACAAAACTGCTTTTGTCGCTGATAATGCTGTTTTGGAGCCTGGTGTTCTTGTCATGTCAAACAGCTATATCGGACCAGCTGCACATATTGGAAAATGTTCTTTGGTATTGGCAAATGCCCTGATTGGTCATAATACAACTGTCGGAGCACTTTGTCATTTCTCAGTCGGTTCAATTACCAGTTCTTATGTCACTATTGGAAACGTTTCTGATGTCACTTTGGGGGCTAAAGTTTTAGAAAAACGTAAGCTTGGTAATTACTCTGTTGCTGGTGCTAATTCTTTGATAACTCATGATATCCCTGATTATGAAATACATGTTGGAAGTCCGGCTAAATTTTTGAAGAAAATAAAACTGGATTAGCATGATTAAGTTTCTTGATTTACAGGCTATAAATAACAGTTATGAACCTGAGCTGTCACAAGCTATCAAGCGCGTTCTTGATTCTGGTTGGTATGTGTTGGGGGATGAAGTCGAAGCATTTGAGCGGGAATATGGCGAATATATCACCACACAACATTGTATTGGTGTGGCGAATGGACTCGATGCACTTCGGTTGATTTTAAAGGCATATATAGAGCTGGGAGTTATGTGCGAGGGTGATGAAATCATTGTGCCGGCCAATACTTATATTGCATCCATCTTAGCTATAACTGAGAATCGACTAGTTCCTGTTTTGGTGGAACCGGATAATGGTACTTATAATATTAATCCGCTATTGATTGAAGAAAAGATAACAGACCGTACGAAAGGTATTATGCTTGTACATCTGTATGGTCAAAATGCAATGCATCATGAAATAAAGAGTCTAGTTGAAAAGTATAGTCTAAAGCTTATCGAAGACAATGCTCAAGCAGCAGGTGCCTATTGTGGGTCAAAGCGAACCGGAGCCTTGGGACATGCCGCCGGTCATAGTTTTTATCCTGGTAAAAACCTAGGCGCATTAGGTGACGGTGGTGCTGTAACGACTGATGATGGCGAGTTGGCAGAAGTCATTCGCGCTTTGGCAAATTATGGCTCTAGTAAAAAGTATATGAATGATTATCAAGGATCCAATTCACGACTCGATGAAATTCAGGCGGCTATCCTTCGTGTTAAGTTAGCTCGTCTTGATGCCGATAATCTATGCCGTCAAGCAATTGCTGAATATTATCTGGAGAATATAAAGCATTCAGATATTGTGCTGCCTACTATTGGTTATCTGCATGCCGCAAAAATGCCAGGACATGTTTGGCACCTCTTTGTTGTTCGAACAATTTATCGCGATCAGTTGCAGCATTATTTATCTGAGCACGGTATTCAAACTCAGATACATTATCCTGTTCCCCCCCATAAACAGAAGGCGTATCGTCACTGGGAAACATGTAGTTGTCCGATCACTGAAGCAATTCATAAAGAAGTATTAAGTCTACCAATAAGTCCTATCATGTGTACCACAGATGTAAATAAAGTTGTCGAAGCAGTCAATGAATTTAATTAAAACCTCAGCTCTTAGCTTTGTTGCTACTGTTATTAAAATGGTTTCGGGGCTAGTGATAAACAAGGCCGTGGCTGTGTATGTTGGTCCCACGGGCCTAGCACTCATTGGACAATTCAGAAATTTTACTCAACTTGCGATGTTGGCTGCTCGTGGAGCGCTTAATAGCGGGATAACCAAGTACACTGCTGAATATGGCAAGGATGACCCAAGAATTCCCCTGTTATTCAGCACTGCTGCGCGCATCAGTATTATTTGTTCCCTGATCGTCGGCTGCTTCATTTTTGTTGCAGCACCTTACCTTTCAACTGTATTTCTTAAGACATCCGACTATAGCTACGTATTTTTGATATTTGCCTTAACCATTGTTCTGTTTGTCCTCAATAACCTCCTTCTTTCCATCCTTAATGGCCTTAAAAATATTAAGACTTTTATAAAAGTCAATATTTTTCAAAGTCTTTATGCATTGGTCTTTACGTCCGTCTTAGCTGTATATATGGGGCTTGATGGCGTATTGATAGCCCTTGCAACCAACCAGTCTGTTATCTTTTTTGTTGTCCTGTTTATGCTTCGTAAGCACCCTGTGATTCAGCTAGCTAACTTTAGGCAGAGCTTTGATAAAACAGAGGCCAGAAAACTATTTGGTTTTACTGCAATGGCACTGGTTTCGGGCATTAAGCTCCCCCTTATGCATATGATCGTCAGGGAGTATATTGGGGAAAATTTGGGGTGGGACGCTGCTGGTCACTGGCAGGCAATTTGGTTTATATCTACTGCCTACCTTACGGTTGTTACATCTACACTGAGTGTTTATTATTTGCCAAGGCTTTCGGAAATTACTGAAAAACTAGCTCTTAGAAATGAAATATTGCAAGGGTATAAGATCATTATGCCAATAGTGATGACCGCTGCAATAAGTATATTTTTTTTACGGGATTTTATTATCCTTGTCCTATTTACTTCTGACTTTATGCCCATTAGGCAATTGTTCTTTTTTCAGCTTCTTGGCGATGTTCTCAAGATTGCAAGTTTTTTACTTTCATATTTGATGTTAGCAAAGGCTATGACGAGAACATTTATTATCGTTGAAATGTTCTTTGGCCTTTCGTTCATAACATTATCTTTAGTCTTAATTAATTCATTTGGATTGGTTGGCGTCGTTCAAGCGTATGCTTGTAACTATCTATTTTATTTAATAGCCATGATTTTTCTTATGAAGAGACTAGCTTTCAAGTAAACAAGATATCGCAAAACACCATAAGTGAGCTATAACGTGAAAATATTATTATTGGGTGAATTTAGTGCTCTGCACAAAAATTTGAAAGAAGGCTTGCAAGTATTAGGTCATGAAGTTGTTGTTGCTTCGGGTGGAGATGCTTGGAAAAAAATTCCGGCAGATTTGAACTGGAGTTCTCAATTTAAAGGTGTGCTGGGCTATTTTGAAAAGGCAGCACGGCTATCAAGAATTGTGCCTACTCTGGAGGGGTATGATATCGTTCAATTAATGTCTCCAGTCATTTTTCCACGTCATTTTGGTTTGAATGAGTGGCTTATTAAGAACTTATTAAGGAAAAATGGGAAAATATTTTTGGTTGGTGCCGGCTCAGCAGATGCAAATTCTGTAATTGCTGATTTTCTGCAGAATAAATACATATATCCACAGTTCTATGAAGAAACAGTGAAAAGGTTCGGTACTCTCTGGAGCCAAACAGCAGATGGTAGGCGTTATAATTCTTTTCTTCTGGGGGAAATAGATGGGTATATTCCTATATCATATCTTTATGCCGAAGGTTATAGGGATATTTGTTATGAAAAGCTCTGCCCAACGATACCGATCCCTATGAATATCAAAGAAATTGAGTATCAGGACACAAAAGTTGGTAAAAAACTCATTTTTTTTCATGGGTTAAACAAAGATGGCATAAAAGGAACACCCTTGATTCGTCAAGCAATGGAGAATATTAGAAACAAATACCCTAATGATGTGGAGATCATAATTGATGGTAGGATGCCATTGGATAAATATTTACAGTTATTGCGTAAGGTAAATATTGTTCTAGATCAAACTTATTCATTATCTTATGGAGTGAGTGCCATTTATAGTATGGCAATGGGTAAAGTTGTTGTTGGTGGTGGAAATATAGAGTGTTTACATGAGTTTGATATCGAATCATGTCCAGTTCAACCAATTGAACCTTGCGTTGGTGATATAGAAAAAGTATTAGGAGGAATTTTGGAAAGAAAGAAAGATTTGCCGGAATTAAGTTATAAGTCGAGGCAATATGTTGAAGAAGTTCATGACTATGAGAGAATAGCGGAAAAGTACATTCAGGCATGGTGTGTATAAATCAGTTTATCAATCAACATTGTAATTTGATTTAAAAAAATGGATAGTTCTTTTGATTTATTCAATTGTGTTATATTTTATACTTTTATCTTTTCTTTATTATTCTTTAAGAAATAGGTTCTTGGTTTTTACTGGTGTGGGGACTCACCCTATTGCTATCGTAGTTTTTTTGAAGTTATTTATACTTCTTATTCCTGGAGCAATAGTTGTTCTACATTCAGACGTCCCTACTATTTTACATTCAGAAAAATATGGTGTGTCAAGTGAAACTATTTTATATGGTACCTTGTCTATATTTTATGTTGGTATTGTATTTCTAGTACTATTGTAC
>JADGEB010000099.1 GCA_016744595.1 Desulfuromusa sp. | reverse complement strand
AACAGACGAGACGAACACAATGTGATTACACTATGGGCTTTAAATTACAGGTCGTTGCTGCCGTAGAAAAAGGCGACATGACCTACAAGCAGGCGCAAAAGATCTATGGCATCCAGGGGCGTTCAACCGTGCTAGCATGGTTGAGAAAGCACGGAAAATTGGATTGGACCCAACCTGTGAGGCTGACGATGCCCAAAACTCCCAAAGCAAAAGAGAGCCCCGTTCAGAAAATCAAGCGACTTGAGCGTGAACTCGAGGATGAGCACCTACGGAATCGACTTTTAAACGAAATGGTGGACATTCTGGATGCAGAGTACGGAGCGGGTTTGCGAAAAAAGTATCTTGCCAAGGAGCGAGACGCCTTCAAAAACAAGAAGGGGTGAGCTTAAGTCGCGCTTGCAAGCTTCTTGGCATCACCCGGCAAGCCGTTTATCAAAGAGAAAAGCACGTTGAACAGCGAAGTACAGAGTTGGCTCCTGTCAAGGATCTGGTTCTGGAGTTAAGGCGATTCATGCCGAGGCTTGGCGGTCGCAAGCTGTATTTTATGC
>JADGEB010000098.1 GCA_016744595.1 Desulfuromusa sp. | reverse complement strand
CCCTTCAGCAGTCACAACGACCGTATCTTCGATTCGGACACCTCCTTTACCGGGAAGATAAATACCAGGTTCTATGGTAATGACCATCCCCTCTTCCAAGACAACGTCAGATCGTGCAGAAACCCCTGGATATTCGTGGATTTCTAATCCAACGCCGTGACCAAGACCATGACCAAAAAATTCACCAAATCCGTTGCTAACAATCAAATCTCTAGCAACAGCGTCCAAGTCAGCAATGGCTATTCCTGGTCGAACAGAGCTTATTGCGGAATCATGAGCTTCTAACACAATATCAAAAATTTGTCGAAGTTTTCTATCGACTGGCCCTAAAGCAAAGGTGACCGTTTCATCTGAATGGTAACCATGTACCTGTGTCCCAAAATCGATTGTTACTAATTCACCAGATAATAATTTTTTTTCGCTAGCAACACCATGGGGCAATGCACCTCTAACTCCGGAAGCGACAATAAAATCAAATGCATTTTCTTCCCCTCCCATACGCTTCAAAGCGAATTCTAGTTTGAGGGCTATGTCCCGCTCACTCAATCCCACAGAC
>JADGEB010000097.1 GCA_016744595.1 Desulfuromusa sp. | reverse complement strand
GATGAAGGCGTTCACTATTTATCGCTAGTTACCGATGCCTATAGTCGCAGAATCATGGGCTATGAGGTCAGTGACAATATGCGCTCAGAGAGCGTCGTCAAGGCGTTGCGCCAAGCGGCCAAGCAGCGGCAGACACGCAAATCGCTGCTCCACCATTCCGATAGAGGTTTGCAGTATTGCTCTTCGGTCTACCAGCAAGAGCTGAAGCGTCATGGCATGACGCCGTCAATGACCGACGGCTACGATTGTTATCAGAATGCTTTAGCTGAGCGAGTAAACGGAATATTGAAACAAGAATTTTTGCTTTATAAATGTCGTAATTTGCATGAGCTGAAAGGTTTGGTTCGGGAATCAGTCGATATTTACAACAGGCTGCGACCACACCTCAGTTTGAACATGCAAACCCCAGAAGAAGTACATAAGAAAGCCACCTCCGCGGGGGAGGTGGCTTGAAAAAACTGTCAATCTATTTTAGGACGTGACATTGTGCTTTCTGTTCACGTTGACTCAGCTAAGTGCAGGGTGTTAGTTTTTGACCAACAATATCTTTAATATTAGGAT
>JADGEB010000096.1 GCA_016744595.1 Desulfuromusa sp. | reverse complement strand
GTGCAGGGTAATCAAATTTGAAAATTCCATTGTTATCCAGAAAAAAATACTCATCATTAAAATCACTCAAATGGCTGGCAAAGTAATTCTCCGCCCAAAGAGAATCACTCAACTCCAGAGACTCCAATGGCAACATTTCTCCGACATGTTTAGCTAGAAGGTATTGTCGATTCAAGTAATGACTCAACGATTCTGCATTATTCATTGCAATGGCATCGATCGTCTGAAAAAGAGAGCGCCGATGAGCTGCCTTGAACTTTTGGAAAAAGAACAATCCACTACCACCCATAACCAGCAGCACCGTTACAACCAGAATTATCATCACCCTTGTTCTGAGTTTCATTAAGATTGCTCACCTGAGTTAAGGGGCAAACTAATAGTAAAGGTCGTTCCTTGACCAACTTCTGAGTCAATATTGATACTTCCGCCATGTTTTTTAACAATTTCATAGCTGATACTCATGCCGAGACCTGTCCCCTCACCAACAGCTTTAGTCGTAAAAAAAGGTTCAAATATTTTTGCCAGATTCCCTTTGGGAATTCCGTTGCCATTATCCTCAATGGTGAAAAC
>JADGEB010000095.1 GCA_016744595.1 Desulfuromusa sp. | reverse complement strand
TGTTTGTAGAACAAAGTTGCTTAAAATGTCATTCTGATCAAGGGTACAAACTAGGCGATATTCGAGGAGGTATTAGTGTTTCAATACCTGTCAGCAATTATGAAAATATTGTACAAGCCAAAATTAAGAGTTTGACTCATACTCATTTACTCTCCTATCTTGTGATTATTTTCTTTAGCACATTGGGCTATAGAAGAATATTAATCGAAATGAAAAAAAGAAATAAAGCACAAAAAATTATTTTACACAACGAAACCATTCTTTTAAAACAAAATAACGATTTAAGGATAGCAAAAGAAAAAGCAATTGAGAGTGACCGATTAAAAACTGTTTTTCTTCAAAACATGAGTCACGAAATTCGTACTCCAATGAATGCAATTATGGGTTTTTCATCCCTATTACCTGCATATTTTGACGATAAAAAATGCCTTAAAGAATATTCTAACATTATCATGCAACGTTGTGATGATCTGCTTTGTATCATCAATGACATTCTAGACATTTCTAAAATTGAGTCGGAACAAGTAACTAAGCACATTGAAGAATGCAAGTTAGAAGATGTAATTAACTC
>JADGEB010000094.1 GCA_016744595.1 Desulfuromusa sp. | reverse complement strand
GAGTAGTAAGTGAATTTCATCGTTGTAGCCGGACACGAGTTCGAGAGCTTCTGGGCCAGAGGCAGCGCTAATGACGTTGTAACCCCATTTTTTGAGAATTTTGACCGCGATCTTACGGAGCATTTTTTCATCTTCAACCACCAATATCGTTTCGTTTCCACCCTTTGAATTGGCAGTTTCGGCATCCCGGACCGACTGTTGTTTCGACTCTACTAGTGGAAAAATGATTGAGAAGCAGGAGCCTCGTCCGATTTCTGAATCGAGATGCAGGTGTCCACCGTTTTGTTCAACGCTTCCCAAAACAGAGGAAAGGCCTAGACCCGTGCCTTTGCCCACTTCTTTGGTTGTAAAGAAGGGATCGAAAATTTTGGCTTTAATCCTGTCCTCAATGCCAGTTCCGTTGTCACAGACGGTGATCAATACGAATTTACCAGATGCGGACAGGCCATAGTATCGTGCTTCTGTCTCGTTGAGTTCTCGATCCTCGCTCTTAATGTTTAACGTCCCACCTTGTGGCATCGCATCTTTGGCGTTGAGTACCAGGTTAATGATCGCCTGTTCGATTTGCGAA
>JADGEB010000093.1 GCA_016744595.1 Desulfuromusa sp. | reverse complement strand
ACCCAACGCGCCTTCTGCGGCTTGTGCTAGTGCGATACCATCACCTGCGTTACGTACTGCTACGTTCAGACCTTTAATCTGAGAGGTGAAACGAGTCGAAATCGCCAAACCTGCTGCATCATCTTTCGCACTGTTAATACGAAGACCTGATGATAAACGCTGTAGCGCTTGCTGGTTTGAAGACTGTGATTTATCCAAGTTACGCTGTGCGTTCAACGAGGAAATATTGGTATTAATAATCTGTGGCATTGTTTTAACCCTCTGTCAGTTCTGAACGCCCAAAGCTTATGGACAATTCTTTAATTCAATAAGGTTAACGACACGGTTTGGGATTACTTTAGAAATACTTTTGTTTTTGTTTAGTTGCGTTTGGAATAAAGAATTAGTTTTTTACAACTTAGTGGTTTTTAGAGTATTCGCGTTTATATTGCTAAAAGGAAAGGCAAAAGCGGTTCATCACAGGGGTGACAGAGGCACTGCGTTGCAAGGAGCAAATAAATAAGGGATAGGGGAAGTTATTATTATCACGCTGTGATCAATGGTTAACCAGCTAGCCCTGATTGACCATTGATC
>JADGEB010000092.1 GCA_016744595.1 Desulfuromusa sp. | reverse complement strand
CCCTGATTTCACCTATGCAGCGGTTGAAGTAGCCGGTGAAGTCTGGATTCTTGCAGAAGATCTTGTTGAAACTGTGATGACTGAAACTGAACAGTCAGACTATAAAGTTTTGAGTACTTTTGGTGCTGGTGGTTTTGATAAAAGGGTCTGTAAACACCCCTTTATGGAAAGAGATTCCCTTTTAATGCTTGCAGATTATGTGACAGTGGATGCTGGTACAGGTTGTGTGCATACCGCTCCAGGCCATGGTGCTGACGATTATCTCACTGGGTTACGTTATGGTTTGGAGGTTCTTTCACCAGTGGATGCTGATGGTGTCTATACCCATGAAGCCGGAAAATACATGGGGCAGAAAGTCCCTGCAGTAAATAAACTGATTAATGATGATTTAGAATCGGATGGTTTGCTTGTCCATCAAAACAATATCAACCATAGTTATCCCCATTGCTGGCGCTGTAAAAAGCCTGTTATGTATCGAGCCACACCTCAGTGGTTTGTTTCAATGGATAATAATAATCTTCGAACCAAGGCTCTTGAGGCCATTGAAGGCGTTGAGTGGACCCCAGCCTGGGGAATGCAG
>JADGEB010000091.1 GCA_016744595.1 Desulfuromusa sp. | reverse complement strand
ATAATATACCCTAAATGCTGTATTATTCCTCCGGCTGCATATACAGAATTAAGTGTAATAGTGACTGTGTCATCTGCATTGACCTGATATGTATATTCAACAATGGCATCCATATCATGATCAGCGCCCTGCTCAACATCTTCATAGTTAATTCTAAATTTTCCATATGTTGGGGTGATTTCTTCAACGAAAAAATCAACTATTGTATTTGTAGGCTGAAAACTACCAGTAGCAGCTGAAATACTAGAACCACCAACAGATTTTCCAAATGGTACTAGGGTTATTTCACTACTGCCTGCCTGGATATGTATTTTAGGCAATGGTGAGGCAATCCCGACCGTATAAGTAGCGACCCTTTGCTCATCATCTCCAGCAGAGCTGATATCATTTTGCATACCAAAATATGCAACAGCAGCCGAATAGTAACTACCAAGTTTCGTGGGTTCTTCAGGACATAACCCTTGAATATCACCTAAACTGGTAACATCCTTCGGAGTACAGGCACCATCGTAGACACCTTTATTATCGCCAATATAATGATAACCACCGATACCCTCCTCGACGGAAATATCATCAGTTAAATCC
>JADGEB010000090.1 GCA_016744595.1 Desulfuromusa sp. | reverse complement strand
GGATATTACCCAGTAAAGCTGTACGTTGTTTTTCGGGCAATTCGCGAGTCATATCGGTATCAATAAATCCAGGTGCAACCACATTAACAGTGATACCGCGTGTACCGACTTCTTTTGCCATTGATTTAGAAAAGCCCACCATGCCTGCTTTCGCAGCTGCATAGTTAGTTTGACCTGCATTACCTGATGATCCAATGACAGAAGCAATGGAAATAATGCGTCCAGAACGGGCTTTCATCATGCCACGCAAGACAGCTTTGCTCATTCTATATACCGAGCTTAAATTGGTATTAATAATGGCATCCCAATCACTTTCTTTCATCCGCATCAATAAGGTATCGCGGGTAATACCTGCATTATTAACCAGAATATCAACTCCTTTATATTCCGAGGTAACTGCTTTAATTACTTGAGCCACAGAGTCAGTCTCCGTAACATCCAGTACCATCCCCTCTCCTTTAAGACCTAATTCAGCTAAATAAGCCGAAATAGCTTCTGCGCCTTTTTCTGAAGTAGCAGTACCCACCACCGTTGCGCCAGCTTGTCCTAACGATACGGCAATCGCTTGTCCAATGCCACGGCTTGCGCCTGTTATC
>JADGEB010000008.1 GCA_016744595.1 Desulfuromusa sp. | reverse complement strand
GTACCGATCTCTGCTAGTCGTTTTAGATCCAGTTGCCCATTACGGATAACATCTGTGCCATGAACACCTATCTCTGCAGCAGTAAGACCAAAGCTGACAAAAGAATCAAGATCTCTTTTAAGTTTTTCAAGACTACCGTCAATCCGAACTTCACTGATATTACTGCCAATTCTTAGCATGTCCGAAAAACCTCCCGACCATTAACGAGAGTTCGTTGAATGCGAGGAAAGTGGCCGCCGTTACCGACCAGCATCAGGTCTGCCGCTTTGCCAACTTCAATGGAGCCGGTCTGTTGGTCGATACCGACCGCCTGAGCCGGGTTGAGGCTGGTCATCCTGATCGCATCTGGTAACGATTTCAAGCCCAGAGAAACCAGTGTGAAAACCGCATGTATCAGAGTCATAGGCGCGTAGTCAGAGCAAAGAATGTCACCATAACCATTGGCGATTGCCTCGCGAGCATTCAGGTTCTTTGATTGCGAGGCTCCGCGAAACACATTGGGCGAACCGAGCAATGTTTGCACCCCTTGTTTGCTGGCAGCTCGTGCCGTTTCCATATTGACTGGAAATTCTGAAAGCCCAATGTTCTGTTTTTTTAACCAGGAAATTTTTTCTGGACTGTCATCATCATGAGAGGCGATAGCAATCTGCTTATCTCGACATAGATTGAGTAACTCTTCGATATGTTGTTGTGAACTCTCCTGACGAGCCTGAAGTTTTTTTTCGATGATTTCGTTTAGTTCCATTTCGCTCTTCTTGTAAACAGGGCCATAATACTTTTTAAAAGAGGCTATGGTTTTAAACTGACCTTGACCTGGAGAGTGATCCATAAAGGAAAAGAGACTCACCTGATCTTCGGCAATAAGTTCTTTCAGTATTGGCACAGCACTTTTATCGGTGATTTCAAAACGAGTATGAACTTTAGTCTTAACCCGGAAGTTACTTTGCATTTCATTGACCTTGCGCAGAACCGATGCAGCCATCTGATTGGCACGGATGCCGATTTCCTGATCGGCGAAAGAAAGTGAGTGGTACATGGTGGTGACTCCGCAGCCAGCCAAATTTTTATCCAGCTCAAAGAGTGCGATATCGGCAGGGAAAAAAGTTCGTGGGCGTGGCTCTATCCCTTTTTCTATTGCATCACAATGGAGATCAATAAAGCCGGGCAGAAGGTATTGACCCTTGGCATCGATACAGTTAGAACTGGGTGCCGCTTTACCTTGAGAAATAGAACTAATCAAACTGTCAGCTATAGTGACCGTTGCATCCTTAAGAACCTCAAATGGCGTGACCACGCGGGCGTTGATGATTGTAATATTTGTCATTTACTGGCAATCCTTTTAGAGAGTGTAGGTTTGACTAGCCGTTTTATTCATAATTTCCTGGTCGTGAAAAATTCCAACCATAGTTGTCCCCTGGCCACGTAGTTCACTCAAGAGGTTCAGAACCTGGTTGATTGATTTTGCATCCAGTGATGCGGTCGGTTCATCAAGTAATAACAGTCGTGGTTTCCAGCCGATAGCCCGGGCAATATTAATCCGTTGCTGTTCGCCGCCACTGAAGGTTGCCGGGTAGGCATTAAATAGTTCATGTGGAATATGCAATTTTTCGAGAAGGTTGCAGGCTCTTTCGCGGGCATTCGCATGACTCACACCATTACGGACAATGATTGGTTCCATGACCAGATCGATTGCTGAGACTCGTGGAATGACATTAAGAAACTGGGAAACATAGCCCATTTCTCGGCTGCGGATGTCGAGTAGTATACGCTCCGGGGCACAGGCTAAATCAATTCGTCCGTAGTTGGCAGAGTCGTACCAGATATGTCCTGACCCGGGCAGATAGGTACGATAAATACACTTGAGAACCGTACTTTTCCCTTTCCCACTTGATCCGGCCAGAGCAAAAAACTGGCCTGAATCAACTTTAAAAGAAACGTTGCTGCAACCATGAACCTGAATGTTGTTCAGAATTTGGATATTGAAGGTTTTATTAAGGTTTTCGATGCTGAGCATTTATCTTATCCTTTTTCTGATCACTCGTAGTTACAGCTGTGAGGCGACCAGTAGCTGCGAGTAGCGATGTTGTGGATCCTGAAGAATTTGATCGGTCAGTCCTGACTCAACAACGCGCCCATGTTTCATCACCATGGTGCGGTTGCAGAGCAGATTGATAACACCTAGATCGTGTGATACGACCAGCATCGATAATTGAAATTCACTCTGTATATTGCGGATCAGATCCAGCACCCGAGCCTGTACCGAAAGATCCAGACCAGTGGTGACTTCATCCAGTAACAACAGTAAGGGATTGTTGGATAGCGCCTTGGCGATTTGCACCCGTTGTTGCATGCCACCGCTGAAATTTTTTGGCGGTTCGTCCATCCGTGAAATTGGTATTTCGGTTTTTTCCAACAGCTCAGATGCCCGTTCACGCATTTTGCCGATATGTCGCCAACCGGCTCCAAGCAGCCGTTCAGCAATATTTCCACCGGAACTGATATTCATCCGCAGGCCAAGATAAGGGTTCTGATAGACGATTCCCATCAGTGCGTTGCGAATCTGGCGCTGTTGAAATTGGCTTAAAGCAAACAGATTGCGGGTATATTGATCGACGGTGTCTGCCAGCAGTTCTCCCAACCCATCCGGCAGTGCCGAACGGTGCAAGTTCAATTCTCCAGAAGTCGTTTCCCATTCGAAATGGGTCAGTTTAATCAGGGTACTTTTTCCTGATCCGCTTTCCCCGACAATGCCCAGCACTTCGTTGGGGAAAAGGTCAAAATTGACATCGTTACAGGCAACCACGGAATTACAGTGTGGGCAGACATTGGTCTCTGCTTCCGAGCCGGTCGCTGCAATGCAATGCTGGCAGCCAGAACCGAAGATCTTGCTGAGGTTTCGGGCTTTCAATAAAGGTTCCATCAGGTACACCTCTTGTCGCAGTAACCGGTATCGGAGCAAAAGTATTGCCGACTTCCATCAACATCATTGATGATTTCATCCAGATAACTGTTAGTGCTGCCACAGCGTTGGCAAGGATTAGGAAACTTTTCTACGCGGAATTTGTGATCTTCAAATTCTAATGGGATAACACTGGTGTAAGGGGGGATGGCATAGATTCGTTTTTCCCGGCCAGCACCGAACAGGTAGAGAGTCTCCGACATGTGCAACTTCGGTACGTCCCAGCGTGGGATCGGGCTTGGATCCATGATGTAACGGTCATTAACGGTGACCGGGTAACGGTAGCTAATGCTGATTTCACCGTAACGGACGATGTCCTCGTAAAGGTGTAGCCACATTCTGGCATAATCCCCTTCAGCATGCATTCGGCGGGTTTCCAGTTCGGAAGGTTCTACATCACGCAAGGCTTCCGGGTAGGGAACCTGAAGCACCAGCATTTGCTCACCGGTCATCGGTTCTTCGGGAATCCGGTGGCGCGTTTGAATCACTGTTGCCCGATGGGTATCAGTGGTGCTGGTTACGGCAGCAACTTTGGCAACAAATTTTTTGATATTAACCGCGTTGACACTGTCATCGCAGCCTTGATCGATCACTTTAAGAGTATCCTGCGGTAGAACCAGAGACAGGGTTATCTGCATTCCGCCAGTACCCCAACCCCGTGCAATCGGCATTTCAGGTGAACTGAAAGGGACTTGATAGCCTGGGATTGCAACCGCTTTGAGTAAGCTGCGGCGAACTTCTTTTTTGGCACTATCGTCCATAAAGCCAAAGTTATAACCGGCTAAAGGTGTCGATTTATTGTTCTGCTGCCATGATCGGAGGTTCATTGTTCTTGCTCCTGTTGTTTCTCCAGTGATTGCGTTCTGCGTAGTCGATCAAGGTCAGATTGAAAATCGACGTAGTGTGGTAACTTCCAATGATTGCAGAAGCCCATTGCTTCGATTCCATCAATGTGTGACAAAACATATTCTTGATCTTCAGCCGGGGTTTTTCCCTCTTCGGCTTGTATAGTGCGGTCAAGCAGTGCCATGGAGATTGCTTTAAGTTCGTTCTGACCAAAGCAGAGCCCATAGCCGAGGGTAAACTTGGCTGGGCCGTCTCCACCGGTGTACTGTGCGACGGCTTCAGCTTCTGTGACCTTGATTTCTCCAATCAGGTAAGGCTCACCAGTCTCAGGATGAGGGACTTCAAGGGGAACATAGCCAACCCGTAACTCGCCGATAGTTGGATGGACGTTGCCGTAACCGCGCATACTTGAGTAGGCCAGAGTCAACATGCCCCCAGTTTCGCCTCGCGCCAAAGATTGCATGCTGGCACTGCGTGGAGCAGGGTAGGTTAGCGAACGACGGGTGATGTCAAACGGTTCCGACTCTTTCCGCCGCTCTGGTTTTTCTATTAGCAGCCCTTCACGGCGGAGGATTTCGACAACCTTTGGAAAGCTGTTCGGGAGTTCCAGATCAGGGTCCAGATCTTTGAATATTTTTTCCCGAAACGCTTGCCGTCTGGCAGTGCTGTCTTCAAGTAGATCAAAATCGAGTAATCGCAGCGTATAATCGCTGGTTGAGCCGAGAATTTGACCACCGGGAATGTCTTTAAATGATGCTGAAATCCGCCGTATTACGCGCATTTTATCCATTGATAATGCAATAGAATGGTTCAATCTGGGCTTGGTTGCCCGATAAGCACGCAGCATGAAGGCCGCTTCAAAACTGTCCCCAGCAGTTTGTTTTAAAGCCAGAGCCGCTAGGTTTGGCGCATAAAGACCCCCTTCGCTCATGATTCGATCGATACCCAGATAGAGTTGCTCTTGGATTTGGTCGACTCCAAGAGGCGCAGAATCCCCTTTTACTCTTTGATAATTGAGCAGATCACAAGCATTCTCTATTGCTTGTGTTCCACCTTTTACAGCCACGTAAGCCATCTTAGTTTGCTCCGATTCTGGTTGATCTGGGAATGCACATCAGCTGTCCGGTTAGATCAATAAAAATACAGTCGATTCCCAGTGGGTATTCCGTATTGACTTCTTTAATCCAGATAAGTTCTTGCGCTGCCAGGCCGCCAATCTTCGGATGGATATTGTTTTTGATGCCTGGTCCAGATAGCCGGGTGCCAGTTGTTTTTGTCCCGTTTGAAAGTTGGTTGACACCAAACAGTATAGTGGCTCCTTCATTTGGAAACTCAAGTTGCCCCCGTTTAGCCGTTAAGCTTTTACCGTAACTGTCGCCAGAAAGAGCGAGAAGAAAATCGGCACTTTCTGCATCGGTAAAATGTGTGCCTGTTCGTAACTTCAACTGGTTCTCTAATTCTTTGTTGCCACACAGCAAACAACAGCTGACTTGTTGGTCAAGAACTGTGTCAAGAAGCCGAAATACAGTTGTTACAAAATTAGCTTCAGTTGTGTCAGGAAGCTGAAAGATTTTTCCAGGACGACTCATCGACTTCAGCAATACCCGGAAACATTCATGATTATCCAGACAACTTTGAGAAAAATTGTTCATTGTTTAGTTTCCTGTCATCAGGTCAAAGTTAACTTTGGTATTTGCAATCAACTGTTCTTCATGTTTGCGTCGCTCATCCCGTTTCGCCTGTTCACGCAACAGTAGGCTCTGGACGTGAAATTTGAGGGTTTCATCTTCTCCCCGAAGTAGCACTTCTGCACATGCTCGAGCCAGCGAGCGTTCCGGCTCATCTCCAGTGACTATGCCGAAACCACGTTGACCATTCAGCACCACTTCAGTATTGGAAACCAACACTTCTCCCAACAAAAATTCGCTGTCAAAAGCATCGAGCACATGCATCATTGTCAGTCCTGATCTGGGTGTACTGACAATTTCAATCGATGCAGTTTCAGCTAGTTCCAATAATTCTCGTACTGCTTCTCGGGAGATATCATTGATGACTGAGGCACAAATGGTATGCCCAGATAATTCATTCATTCTATTCATGTCCTTTACCGTTACAAATTGAGATAAAAACTGTAGCCATGTTTCTCAAAACCAAGATTTTTATAAAAGCGATGGGCGTCAATACGGTTAATATTGCTGCTGAAAAAGAACTTGTAACAGCCTTTTTCTGTGGCAAGATCTGTGGCGAAAGTCATCATTTTTTGACCGATACCTTGTCCGCGACAGTTGTTAGAAACGACGACATCTTCAATGATTGCCGACGGAGTACCCATGTGACCGAGGTTGTCCATGATCAACAGGGCAAAAGTTCCGACCGGTTCATTGTCAATTTCCGCCAAGTAAATACGATAATCGGGATAATTGCTGATGCGCAAAAAAATACTTTCTGCCCGTGCAAGAGAAAGAACCTGTCCATCATCCATACCGAGCTGACTGTAGAATTTGAGCAGGCGGGGCAGATCCTCTGCGGTTGTTTCTCTGATTCGGATTTGTTCAGTCGCTGTTTCAATCATCTTTTCCTCTTATTTTCCTCTTGGCCATATGGTGGGCTCTGCTGGTTGATGTTGATCGTTAGACAACTAGGCCTGGCAATCACTGACTGGTGCGGGCAGAATTGATTGTCACGAAACAAAATTTGTGCAGATCCATATTGAACAGCACGCAGTCTGAAATAATTCTGTTTGGGAGAGATGAGTAGATTGTTAAAGACAGGTTAGTGTTTTGGTTGTGAGCGCAATTTTGAAGTATCTGGTTATGCACTAGTTGCAAGTTGGAGCTGGGCAAACTTTTGAAACTAGCCTCAACTGCGCTCCCCCATTTCCACAGGTTTAGCAGTCCGTCTGGCTATAGCAAACTTGTCTATTAGGACTATATTTAACTCCTTTTCGGTTAGTAGCTACGGCCATTACTCTCAAATGAGCAATAATCTGATTTCGAATGGCCAAGTTTTCGCTTCAGTTCAAATAACCTGACAGTCTGCATTAAAATGGTATTGGCATTCATTGACTTAGCAAGCTATAAATATTGATGATAATTCATGGCTTTTTGCGAGAGCATCACATATTGTGCTCTGTCAAAGGAGATCAACCATGCTTGAAGAACTGCAAGAGCGCGTGACCGAACTGGAAATTCGTTTTAGCCATCAAACTCAATTACTTGATGAGCTTAACGAGGTGCTCACCGATTGCAATCGGCAGATTGCCCAACTGAGTAAAGAAAATCAACGTTTACGGGCAACAGTCAGTACTCTTGCCCCCTCTCTGGAAGAATCTCCAGATGAATAGCCTGTCCCTTAGTCCTTCAATCCGTAGAATTGTTTTAGAGGCTCTGATTCTTTGTGTCTTATCTGCTGCGGTTGGTTTGAGCTTGAATTTTAAGCTGATTTTTAATGCCTTTTCTGGGCAGTCTGTTTCTGCCTCTGTCAATAGTGCTATTGATAGCTCAAATTTAGACACAGCAAATATTTTTCCTGTTCCCGTAGAAATGGATGAGTTGGACGAACTATCTACGGCAGGGGCTCTCTTGGTTGATTCCAGGAACTCTGTTGATTTTCAAAAAAGTCACCTTGCCGGGGCAATCTCTTTACCGTTTGCTACTCAGGGCGATTATCTTGAGGACTTCAGGTCTCAGGTTTCCGTTGATCAAACTCTGGTGATCTATTGTAGTGGCTATGGATGCACAGACTCTTTTGATCTTGCGACTCTTTTGATCAAAACTGGTTACACTGATGTGCTGGTATATGAGGGTGGTTTCCCTGAATGGCGGGATGCGGGACGTCCGTTGGAAGGGGGCGGAAAATGACGCTGCTGGGAAAAACTGCTTACCATGGCAGCCGCTTTATTCTGGCAGCGGTGTTTATTTATGCTGGAGTCGTTAAGGCAAATGATATCATCGCCTTTGCCGGGCAGATTGCCAACTATCAAATCCTCCCTTATACCTGGAACTATCTGGTTGCATCAATCCTCCCTTATCTTGAGATGCTTTGCGGGATATTGTTGTTACTCAACATGCGGGTTCGCCCTGCTGTGCTGGTTCTGTTTGTCCTTAATATTATTTTTATGGCTGTTCTCCTTTCTGCCATCATTCGTGGATTTGATATTGATTGCGGTTGTTTTAAACCCGGTTCTGCCAACCCGACCAGTCCAATAGCGGCATTGTGGCGTGATGTCGGGTTGTTGTTACTGATGATTATGACCTGGATTCTGCGTTATGTTCAACAGCCTGCGGAGACCGGATAATGGCTCAGGAGGTATGGCAACAATCTTTGAAAGAGAGCGTGACGAGTATAGAACAGTTAGCCGCTCATTTCGATTTCAACCCACGTCTTCTGGCCACAGTCGAAGCACAATATCCAATGCGGATTACCCCGTATTATTTAGGGTTGATAGAGCAGGTTGGTGATCCGATCTGGAAACAATGTGTTCCTGATTTACGTGAATTAGACGCTGGCGGGTTTTCCGATCCCCTTGCGGAAGAAGACTTTGCACCGGTTCCAGCTGTGATACATCGTTATCCTGATCGAGTGATATTTCTGGTTTCAGGAAGTTGTGCCAGTTATTGCCGTTTTTGTACCCGCAAGCGTAAAGTCGGTTGCTCCGATATGTCTATAAGTTTTCGTGAATTGCGTGCGGGAATTGAATATATTGCTGCAAATCCACAAATCCGCGATGTAATTTTTTCTGGTGGAGATCCGCTCCTGCTACCCGATTCTGTTCTTCAGGATCTGCTAGCCCGAGTTCATGCCATTCCTCATGTTGAAATTATCCGTATTGGCACACGTGTTCCGGTGACTCTGCCAGAACGAATTACTGACCGATTGTGTACCCTGCTGAAGAAATTTCAACCTTTATATTTGAATACCCATTTCAACCATCCACGTGAACTGACGGAACAGGCAAGTGAGGCTTGCGCGCGTTTGGCCGATGCTGGAATCATCCTAGGAAATCAGACTGTTCTGCTGCGTGGCATCAATGACCAGCCAACAATTATCAGTGAACTGTTTCGTGGCTTGCTGAAGATCCGGGTGCGCCCCTATTATCTGCATCACATGGATTTAACACAAGGAACAGGACACTTCCGAACCTCGATTAAATCCGGACTTCAGATCATGCATTCACTGCGCGGTCCGGTGTCGGGTTTGGCATCACCGCACTATGTTATTGATCTTCCTGAGGGGAAAGGAAAGGTACCGTTAGTACCACAATATATCAAAAGGCAAGGGGAGAAATTGTTAATTTATGCAGCCGACGGTAGCGTGGTGGAGTATCCCGATTTATCTTCATGATTCGGCTGGTTAGATTTTTTTGCGAGGTAGTTTCTTATGAAAAACTTTTTAAACCCGGAAGAGCTTGCAAATTCTCTGGTCTCCTGGGGTGAGGCAAAGGTTAAGCGAACGTCGCTGCAACTTTTGGTACTTGGTTTTTTGGCCGGAGCATATATTGGTTTTGCTGCCCATTTGGCCACCGTTGTTGGTACCGGGGATTTCTCTTGGATTGGTTTGAAAAAGTTTTTTATTGGTAGCGTTTTCAGTGTTGGACTGATGCTGGTTATTATTCCCGGATCTGAACTATGGACGGGAAACACTATGCTGACCGCCGCATTTCTGGAGAAAAAAGTTTCCTTTGCGCAGGTAATGCGCAACTGGTTCTGGGTTTATTTGGGTAATTTGTTGGGGTCAGTTTTTCTTGCTTGGATGATCGTTGGCCAGACTGGGATCATGGACGGGGTGTTCGGTGGTACTGCTTTGCAGATTGCAGCGGCAAAGGTCAGTCATGAAGTTTCCGGAAGTTCCCATAATTGGGCCTATTTTGTCCGTGCAGTTGGATGTAACTGGTTGGTTTGTTTAGCAGTTCTACAGGCTATGGCAGCAAAAGACATCGCTGGAAAGGTGCTCGGTATCTTTTTCCCAATCATGGCTTTTGTCGCAGCGGGATTTGAACACGTGGTTGCCAATATGTATTTTATTCCGGCAGGAATTTTTGCCAAAAAATTAACTGGCGCACGCTTAGCGTCAGGGCTTGATCCTGCTGCTATTGATCAGCTGGGTTGGGGAGCCATGTGGCAGAGTAATATGATAACCGTTACTCTGGGTAATTTTGTTGGCGGTGGACTCTTTGTCGGGGTGGTTTACTGGTGGCTTTATGTTAGGAAAAGCAAACAGCTATCCTGACTCGTTTTGATATTTTGCTTATTCTTTCTCCTCGTGAGTTCAATCCGTCGAAGGTTGTATGCGTGTGAATTAGCGTTATATGCTTTCAAGTAACCCCTCTTTTTTTGTGCGGATTCCCGCACAGCTAAAATAACCATTCTGAAAAACCGCATAACTAATAGTTCTCTGCTGACCTCAAAAAAATAAAACATTGTTGTATTCTAGTGTGTTGCGCTTGTTTGTGAAGTGTCTTTTGTTGGCATATGCTTTGCTATTAATAGTTATAGCCGAGATATTTTAATAGAACAACTTTTTAACGGGAGGCAACAGATGAGTGATTTACACAGGAGAAATTTTATTAAAGGAGCTGCTGTTCTGTCTGGAGCAGCAATTTGCGGAGTCGCAACTGCCAGCAATGCAAAAGCGGCTCAGACTCTACCTGAAAACTTTGAGCCGCCGGCAATGCCCTGGGGATATCAGGAACTTGATCCTGAATACGTAAGAAAACTTGGCCACTTGGGGTATTACCTTGAAGAATGTGGTGGTGGTTCATTCTGGGCTATCATGACAGCATTAAAAGAAAAAATTGGTTATCCCTACAACCTCATACCACTGCCAACCAAAGAAGAGTTTATCGATCATCTTTCAGGTAAGAGTAAGGGGAAGCACTATCAGGGCATAATGCAACATGGTGTCGGGGGTGTTGCTGACTATGGTTCTTTATGTGGGGCACCCAACGGAGCAGCTGCTGCAATTACATTTGCATTCCCATTTGCTGATGTGAAATCGATTGTAAAAAGGCTTATGAGATACTATGAAACTGAGGCTTTTCCAAATGCAAAATCAAATGAGTATGCGATTAATAAAGAATTTTATCCACCCAAGTACAAAAGTGGAAAATCGCTACCCCGATCACCTAGCCATTCCGTTTTATGTCATGTGAGTGTTGGAAAATGGTGTGAAACTTCTGGGTATGCAAGTGGATCTAAGGAAAGATCCGAAAGGTGTGCCAGAGTTACAGGAGATGTTGCCGCAATGGCTGTTACTCTATTAAACGCACACTTGAAGGGAAATATTGAAACTGTATTTCCGTTAAAGCTATCACAGGACACGGTAAGTTGCAGAGTTTGTCATTTCAAAGGTAAAAAATTCGAGGCAGGTCAATTTACCAGAGGTTCGATGGAATGTAGCAGTTGTCACAACGACATGACACCTCATATGGGTGAAAATAAATTGAAAACTGCCTACGGAACAGACGTTGGTACCTGGGCTGGTGCTGCGGTTGTCGGTACCGTTGCAGGGATTGGAACTCATGCGGTTGCCGGGCGTTTCAGCAAGGAGGACCCTCATGATGAAGAGTGAAACAATAGCTGTTAAACGGCACAGCTTTCTGTATCGAATTCTTCACTGGTTTATCGTTCTACAAGTTTTGCTGCTGTTGTCGTCCGGGTTTGCTGTTAGTGAGTATATTCCTCTTGCCTGGATCAGTCGGGGGGCAGCAAGAAGCCTGCATATTCTGATGGGACTGACTTGGACTGGAACAATTACCTTCTTTATTTACTACTTTATGATGAGTGGTGAATATAAATGGTTTGGTGTTTCAAAAATAGCACCTGCATTTGATTTTTTTATCCATGAGGCCAGGAGTTTTGTTAAGGGGAAAAAAGTAAAGAGCCCCGTTGGCTACAGTCGTGATGAAAAAAAATATGCCGAAAAGATTGTACCGACTGAGGTGCTGGCCTGGTGGGGATGGGTAAGTTTGTGGACAATTATGGTGCTGACGGGGCTGGCACTCCTTTTTCCGGAAAGCTTCGGTTTCATAAACAGGTTGTGTTATGCAATCATTCCTGCTTTCAGTAAAGCGACAGCAGCGACAAGGTTCATTCATCTGCTTGTGTCCACAGGAATGGTTATTTACATGATGATCCACGCCTACGCATCTTGGACCTTCGGGATGGTGGGTTCGATGATATCTGGAAGCAATGAAGAACCGGTTATTGATCTGAAAAAATAATTATTCACTTTGCCGTTACATGGGCTCGTGAGAAAAATCAGATATTAAATTCCCCCTCTTGCCAAGGCAGGGGGGATTTTTTCATGCTGTGAACGAGAGTGAAGGCAAGATAGTTGTGGAGAATAGAATGATGTTTGATTTTAGGGGTGAAATTATTTCTGGTAGCGTAATAGTCTGCTATACTCCTTCAGATAAAAATAGTACATGAGGTGGGATATGTATTGATGAGCATCAATCGCAACATAGCTTTTCTCGGTAGTGTAACAATCGCTTTTGTGGCGCTAGCCGCAGTTGTTGCCCTATGGGGAATCTATAGCCTGAATGACGCCTTTGTTTCTCTCCATCAACATGAGATTACGACTAAAATTGAAACAATCAAGATTGCCAGAGATGTAAACTACGTCTCACGCCTTACCCGTAACATCATGTTGGGATCTGATTATGACGATGACATTCAGGAGCTTAAAGAGACTGCGGATACTATTACTGAATCCTTTGCTGCACTGACCAGAGCCACCCATAGTGCTACCGATCAAAAATTGGTGGAACAGGCACGGATTGATACGGCGGCTTTTGTTGATAACTGCTTACAGCGGATGGGACGGATAAAAGATATTCCAGCAAATCAACGCAACAATGCATACAAAAACTATAGAATCGAAGCCACTCCGCTGGCCATGAAGTCACGAGCAAGCTTCAGAGCCATTATTCAAAATGCCGATCTACGTTTTGAGATGGGTAATAAGCAATTTGAGAAAACCATTCACCGCACCCTTACAGTCATTGCAATTGCTGGCATCTTAATTGCAATTTTTTTTCAACTTTCGACAAGGCGCTACAAGGAAAGGCGCATGGCGGAAGCGGCGCTACGCAAGGCTCATCTGAAGCTTGAGCAAAAAATCGAAGAACGTACTGCAGAACTGGTGGTCACCAACAGCACTCTACTGAAAAAGATCGAGGCACTAAAGACCACAGAGAACATCTTGCGTGAATCTCGTGATAATGCTGTTCAGGCAGGAAAATTGACGGTGCTCGGGCAAATGTCGGCTGGGGTCAGCCATGAAATCAGTCAACCACTTACAGCTATTCATACCTTTACCGATAACGCCATAAATCTTCTCGAACTTGGACGTGTCAAGGATGCGCTTGAAAACCTTGGGATCATCAGTCGCATGGCGGATCGGATTGGGGCGATGGTTGCTGAAATCAAGTCATTCTCCCGGAAGGCCCCTGCTGAAAAACAATCAATCAGCATTCTCAATGCTATCAACCACGCCAGCATGCTGGTGGAGCCGCAACGTCGTCAACTTGATGCAATACTTGATGTGCAGCCATTTCAGGAAACACTGCGGGTTTGGGCTGACGTTGTCCGGTTTGAACAGGTTCTGGTGAATCTGTTACGTAATAGCCTGGACGCAGTTTCCGAGCGGTCGGATAAACGGGTCACGGTCACCATTATGCAGCATGAAGCGGAAGTTTATATTGTTATTGGTGATACTGGTTCAGGTATTTCTGAAGAGGTTTTTCCTCATCTGTTTGAATCATTTGTGACGACAAAGCCCAGCGGTCAAGGGTTGGGGCTAGGATTAGCTATATCCCATATGATCATCACCGAACTGGGTGGCAAGCTCACCGCCAGGAATCCTGATGCGGGTGGGGCTGAGTTTACTATTGTGCTGGAGGAAGCCGTCGATGGACAGTTGCAGCAGTCGGAAGAATAACCTTCTGATCTATTTGGTAGAAGATGATGAAGCCGTTCGCCGCGGTTGTGAACAGAGTATTCAACTGGCAAACTTGTCCGTTCGTTTGTTTACAACTGCTGAGGCTGCCTTGGTTGCCATGGACGATTTTCCTCCTGCGGTTGTGGTCAGTGACGTGAGGCTTCCGGGTCTTTCTGGATTGGAACTGCTGGATGAAATTCAAAAGTATGATCGTGATATCCCGCTCATTCTGATAACTGGACATGGTGACGTTTCAATGGCGGTTCAGGCTATGCGAAACAATGCCTATGATTTTATTGAAAAACCGTTTCATTCGGAGCGTCTGCTTGATGTGATTCGACGGGCGTTAGAAAAACGGGATTTAATCCTTGAAAACCGTCGATTGCAGGAGCAACTTGGAAATAGAGGTGGGATGCCACTGATCGGTCACTCCGATGAAATCCAGAAGGTTCGCCGTGCTATCGCTACCCTTGCCCCTACGGATGTTGACCTGCTGATTGTTGGAGAAACGGGTAGTGGTAAGGAGGTGGTGGCTCATGCAATCCATGACTTGAGCGGTCGTACGGGGCCATTTGTGGCGATAAACTGTGGTGCGCTCCCTGAGACGATTTTTGAAAGTGAGATTTTTGGTCATGAAGCCGGGGCGTTTACCGGAGCAATCAGGAAGCGGATTGGAAAAATTGAATATGCAGAAGGTGGAACCCTTTTTCTCGATGAAATTGAAGCAATGCCTCTACTTCTTCAGGTTAAGCTTTTGCGTGTATTGCAGGATCATTGCGTCGAACGTTTGGGTGGCAATAGTTGCGTGCCAGTTGATTGTCGTATTGTCGCGGCAACTAAAGTAGACTTACAGCACCTATCTGAGCAGGGTGGTTTTCGCGCAGATCTGTATTATCGTTTGAATGTGGTCAGTATTGAGCTACCACCACTCAGGCAGCGTTCTGGGGATATTGCACCATTAATGGCTTACTTTATTTCCCAGGCCTGCAGTCGTTTTAACCGGGAAGCGGTCAATTGGAATGAACAAGATCTGTTTAAGTGGCAGCAACATGATTGGCCGGGCAATGTGCGTGAATTAAAAACCGTGGCAGAGCGTCTCTGTCTTGGTGTCAGTGATGGCGTAACTCCCTCCAGAATTGTTACCACTTCTCTGGCATCAAAGGTTTTGGTCTATGAAAGAGGTCTGATTCGTGATGCATTAAAGAGCACGCAAGGAAATGTTGCTGAAGCGGCGGAACTGCTTCAGTTACCGAAGAAGACCCTTTACGACAAGTTGAACATGCATGATTTAGAGCCGAAACAATACCGATACTCCTGATTCTGATAGAGTTCAGTCAAGATGGTTGCAGTTTCAGCTGCTGGTATCCTTGAATACGAATCAAATCTTGGGGGGGGGGATTTGTTTTATCGATATTTTTGAGCTGCTCCATTAATCAGGAAGCTATCTCGTGGGTAGCTAATGATCCAGGAATGACCCAAATTGAAGTTCATAAACATGTCTCGGTCTCCCTTTCGCCGGCTGTTCAATTCCGGATTCTTTGGCATAGCCAGCGTTGAAAAGTTTGGAGATCAATCGGTTGCCACTTCGGGTGGTGGTTCCAAGAGCTTTTGATAGGTCGTAGGCAGTCAGGTGATTTGATCCTTGTTGATCGAGAATAGTGAATATCTTGCTGATATTCTCTGCCGTAATCCCTGATTTTTCAGAAATTTGTATGATTAGCGGGTCAAATTTTTTAACGTTGTAAGTGCTATCTCTTTGGTCAACAGGTGAAATGACTTGTCCCGAATCGGTTAGAACCTTAACGGTGTTTCCCGTTTGGGTCGCTATTTCCAAAGCATCAGTAGCATTCGAAAAAGCGTTGATCGGATTCATTCCATAGCCAACACCGACGCTGATGGTGAAACCGAATTTGACAAAAACATCGTACAGTAGGGGAAAGTCCCGGTAGTCATTGGTGTATTCTTCGATGAGGTTTCTGGTTGAAATCAGATAGTAATTTTCCGAACCCTTGTTAAACACAAAAGATTGTAATTTTTCCTGAAAATCAAGCATATAGTCGAGATATTTATAGAGAAATCGTTGTGACCTGAATTCATTCTGTTCGGGTTTTTTCTTCTCGCTTTTGTCTTTTTTAATGATGACAACAGCAGGATGGTTGCCGCTTGAGTTTTTAAAATTGATGGCATTGATAATTTTATTAACACCCTTCAAAACAGAAAAGTAGGTGTGGTTAATCAGGGTGCAGGGGTAATTGAGGTCTTTCAGGTGTTTATCAACACTGAAAAGAGCAGATATGATTTGGGTTTCCGGGTTTTTCATGTAATTGACAATGTGGAAATTTGCAATATCTTCGACTGTCAGTTGTTTGTTGCGGAGGATTGAACTGACTTGGGTTAATGGGAGATTGAGTTCCCTGTAGATTTGCTTAATGACCGAACTTTGAACCGTATCAATGCTGATGGCTTTTGGTGCCTGATCCAGTGGTGATGAGGCAATAAGTTTCATGATGCCGGTTTCATCAAATTCGAAAAAAACTGTTGGAATTGACCGATCCATCAACCCTAAAGATAAAATACAGGGAAAACTCCCAGAAAATAAGATTCCATCGACACCTTTAATTGCCGGGATGATTGTCGCTAGTTCGGAATGGTGAGAATAGGGGTAAGCTGTAATCTTAATAGGTAGGGACATTGTTCTGGTTAAATTAAGAATTTCGGTAATACGTTTATCAACTCCAACCAGAGCAATCTTCATTATCTGTTTCCCTCCTTTAGTTTGGCGATAAATAATTTTCTAATAGTACCCCATTATTAATATGTGTGGTGTTTAAAAAGTCATGATAAAAACTTTTCCCCCATTTTTTTGCTCCCAGCAGGCAGATATCCAGATACTCAGGGTTTGGCAGGAGACTATTGTTTTTATTTTCGTTTTTTCCCAGATAGATATAAATTTCTGTAAGCTCAGGGAGGTTGAAACCGTGATAACATTTTATCTTTTCAAGTGAGACTTTTGTTCTTGTGTAACCCCGTTCCCGGTTGTCCAGATCGGTGAAATCAAAATTTTGGAAACAGTAGCAAACAGCATTTAACCAATTTTGATCAGATATCTGTACGTTCATTACGGCAGAGCATTCGCCACTTTTTTTTCGCCATGCAGGACGTTGGTTGAAGGATCGTTTAAATGTCGCTAGTTTGATTGGGACGATATGTGTGGGCTGTTCCCACTGTCTTTCTGTTTCTTGCGGATTGATCAAACTTCCATAGGCGATAATTCCCAGCATTTTTTCTCCTTGACTTCATTAAAGAGGTACATTAAAACCATTTAGAGACATTTTAAAGACATGACTATAAATTGTGAGGCTCAAATGGTCAAGATCAGAAAAATAGCAGAAAAATATGGCAACGAGATGTTCGAAAATCTGGAACGACTGGTGAATACGAACAGCTTTTCGGCGAATATTTCCGGACTGCATTCAGTATCGGATCAATTGTCCGATATTGCCAAGGGGCATGGTATTGAGTTAGATAAAAGAATTAGTGCCGATGATCCGACTCGTCGCCCGCACTTGCTCTACGAAAACAAACAGCGGGATGACTTTTATGCCTTTATCGGCCATTTTGATACCGTTCATCTGCCCGACAGTGATTTTAACAAACTAGTTGAAAATGGTGAAAACTGGGTTGGCCCAGGTGTCAATGACATGAAAAACGGACTGTTGATTGCTCTCTACACGCTGGTCATTCTTAAAGAACTTCTTCCGCTGGAACAGATTCCGCTCAAGATACTATTTAACTCTGATGAAGAAATTAGTTCTCCGGTGTCAAAACATATTATTGCCGCAGAATTGAAAAATGCTAAAGGGGGATTTGTTTTCGAGTCCGGGCGGATGCCGGGGGATATGATTGTCACGACCCGCAAGGGGGTTATTGGTCTTGATATTGATGTGATCGGAAAACCATCTCATGCCGGGGAATCTCCCAGTACCGGGGTTAATGCCATTGTTGATGCGGCAACAATTGTTGACAAGCTTAATTCACTGAATGGCATAGTTGCAGGAGTCAGCATCCAGTGTACTGAAATCACCGGAGGGACAGCACGAAATGTTGTTCCTGATCGATGCCATGTCGGGGTCGATATCAGAGTTCCTGATCTGGAAAAACAAGCCCAGACCCTCAAGAATATTGCCCACCTCCTTGAGGATGAAAACCTCGTCACTAGCCAAATTCAACATAAAATCAATATTAAAAGACCACCATTTGTCAAAACTGAAAAGTCCGATAGACTTATCAGAAAGTATATTAATAAAGCTTCTGATCTGGGTTTTCAAATTCAAGAAACCTCTTCTGGGGGTGTCTCTGATGCTAATAACTTATCCAGTTTTGGGGTGCCGGTTATTGATGGCTTGGGAGCTTTGGGGCGTTTTCCACACACCAAAAAAGAATATATGGTGAAGCAGTCATTGCTGGATCGGTTGGTTATTTTCAGTAGCTTCTTTTATGAATTGATTCAGGAAGAATCATAGTTACTCACATCTCAGGGAGGTCGATTATGAAAAAAATGTTTATTCTGCTATTGGGTTTGTTGCTCTGTGCCGGGACTGTTAATGCAAAGACACTTAAAATTGGTATGTCTTCAGATGCTCGTTCGATGGATCCGTACTTTCACAACGAAACCTCAACAAATTCGATGTTATCTAATGTTTTTGAGGGCCTCACTTATTTCGACAAAGATTTAAAGGTCTACCCTGTCCTCGCTGAGTCCTGGAGGGTTGTTGAAGGGAATACTTGGGAGTTCAAACTGAGAAAGGGTGTCAAGTTTCACAATGGTAACGATTTCAATGCTGACGATGTCATCTTTTCCATCGATAGAATTAAAAACTGGGGAAAATCAGGGTTTAAATCGAAGGTCAACATGATCGAATCCTTTGTCAAAGTTGACAATTATACGGTTCAGATTACCACCAAAGGGCCATACCCGATTCTACTCCGGAAGCTCTCCTACGTAAAAATGCTTGATGCCGAATACAGTGCTGATAAAGATGCTGCTTTTCTTGGGCTGAATCCGGTAGGAACCGGTCCTTTTAAATTTGTTTCCTGGAAAAAAGGTGAGAGTTTTACCATTACCGCTAATCAGGGCTATTGGCAGGGGCAGCCATTTTATTCTGATGTTATCTTTAAGCCTTTGACCAACAATGCCACTCGTGTTGCTGCTGCTTTGAGTGGTGAGGTTGATATTATCGACAGAATTCCGGTTATGGACGTTCAGCGGATTAAAAAATCTTCCAAACTGAATTTCTTTATGAAACCTGGTCTGCGCCTGATCTACTTGCAGATGGATCAGGGGCGTCTTGAGACTCCTTATGTAAAAGGGAAAAATCCTTTTCTGGACGTGCGGGTCAGACGTGCAATCTATCTTGGGATTAACGAAGAATCAATTGTCAAACACATTATGAAAGGCTTTGCTGCTCCGGCAGAACAATTTAATCCAGACGTCGTTTTCGGCTATGACGATTCAATTAAACGGCCTGCTTACAACGCTGCCGAGGCCAAGAAGCTATTGGCAAAAGCAGGTTACCCTAACGGTTTTGAAGTGACTCTGGATGCGCCGAACAATCGTTATGTCAACGATGCTCAAATTGCCCAGGCTATCGCTTCCAGCTTGTCTCGGGTTGGTATTAAGGTGAAAGTTAATGCTTTACCAAAAGCAACCTTTTTCCCGAAAACTGACCGTCTGGATACCAGTTTCTTCCTTATTGGGTGGGCCAGTACTGACGGTGATAGTAGTTCCTTCCTCGATGGAATTACCCACACCCACGATAAGGAAAAAGGCTATGGCCGTTACAATCGTGGTCGTTACAGCAATGCAACGGTTGATGAGTTGATTGAAAAAGCGGGCGTGACTATCGATGAAAAGGAACGTCTGGGTTATTTGATTGAGGCACAACGGATTGCTCTGGTTGAAGATATGAGCATTATCCCACTGCATTATCAGGTTGATCTGTATGCGTCGGGCAAGAATGTCAAATTTGTTCCTCGTACCGACAGTCATATGTATGTTTACGATATGAAGTAATCTTTTAAAGTTTTTTGTCTGAATGTCATTGATCCCGGCAGTGTAGAATCTGCATTGCCGGGATATCTTTTAACCCAAAAATTGCAGTTTGCCTGTGCTTTCGTGATTCATCAGCAGTTTCCAGGCTTAATGGGGTATAGCAGTGGGAAGATACATATTAAGGCGATTATTTCATGCTGTACTGGTCATGTCCGTCATCAGCTTCATTGTGTTTTTCATTATGTACAAAGCGGGCGATCCGGTAGAACTTTTATTGCCTCCCGACGCGACCCATCAGGAAGTTGTGCAGATGCGTGCGTACCTTGGTCTGGACAAACCATTTACCACTCAGTACGCAATATTCGTAAAGAATGCTTTAAAGGGGGATATCGGCAACTCTTATATCTATGGGCAACCCGCTGTCGATATTGTTATTGAACGTTTCCCGGCGACCCTGGAGTTATCGTTTCTAGCGATGTTTTTTTCAGTCATTCTGGGAATCCCAATGGGGGTTATCGCTTCGGTCAAGCCGAAGGCGATCCTTAGTCGCAGTATTATGTTTTTCTCTCTGGCTGGAATATCAATCCCAGTGTTCTGGACCGGGATGGTCTTCGTCCTGATTTGCTCTGTATATCTCGGGATACTGCCATCGTCTGGGCGGGGAGAAGTCCTTTACTTTACCAGTGCTTTCACCTGGGATGGTATCAAGCATTTGATCATGCCGGTGATAACGCTGACCTTGTTCCAGCTGGCGTTGATTATTCGTTTGACCCGAACCGGAATGATGGAAGTCTTAATGCAAGACTATATCAAGCTGGCTAAAGCCAAGGGGTTACCGAATAGAATCGTCATTTATTATCACGCCTTAAAAAATACTCTGATCCCGGTCATCACCGTAATTGGGATTCAGTTTGGACAACTGATTGCTTTTACCATTGTCACCGAAACAATATTTGCCTGGCCAGGAACCGGAAAGCTGATCATCGATTCGATCCAGAACCTTGACCGGCCAGTCGTTGTTTCTTACCTGCTGATGGTTGCCTTTATCTTCGTCATTATTAATTTCATGGTTGATGTGATCTATACCTTTGTTGATCCAAGGGTCAGGGTTAAATAAACAGTATGGGAAAGTTTGATTTTTACGAACGGGACGCATGTTTACTGCTGGAAGATCTGGGTAAAATTGCTGAACCTTCATTCCAGGAATATGAAACAACCAAATATATTGTTAATTATTTACGTGAAAACAATATTCCACTGGACAAAGTTTTTGCGACCGGCTGTTTCGGTTGTATTGATTGTGGTGCCGAAAAAACGATTGCGCTTAGAGCCGATATTGATGCCCTACCGACAAACCCGGAGGGAACCGATTTCAAGCATCTGTGTGGGCATCATTCGCATACGGCGATGTTGTTATTGGCTCTGAGATATCTGGTTCAACACAAAGATCAATTGAAGGTCAATATTCGCTACATTTTCCAGCCAGCAGAAGAGCTTGGTAACGGTGCTCTATTTATGATGAAGGAAGGCTGTCTGGCCGGATGTTCTGAAATCTATGGAGTTCATGTCGACCCGCATCAGAAACTTGGCAATATCCTGCTCAAGCCAGGTGAGTTTATGGCTGGGGCAACAATGTTTGACATCGAATTTACTGGAAATAGCACCCATGCCGCCTATCCGCATACCGGTGATGATGTTCTGGTTGCGGCAACTGACTATGTGAACCTGTGTCAAAAAATTATTACCCGCTTCAAAAACCCGATTAAAAAAGCGGTTTTGTCATTCTCACAAATAACAGGTGGCCAGGCACACAATATCCTTGCTGAAAAATTGCTGATCAAGGGGACTTATCGCTATTTTGATGCTGAAGTCAAAGAATTGTTTGAGCAGAAAATGCTTGCGATAGCGGCTGCCATCAAGTTGATTTATGAAGTTGATGTCACTATTTCATCGGTTGAAGGAACAGTTCCTTTACACAACCATCCTGAGTTAACCCGCAAATTGATAGAGGTTTTCACTGGAACGGGTCTGCATGTCAATACGAATCTGGATCCGATGATGGGTGGTGAAGATTTTTCTTTTTATCTGGATGAATGTCCGGGGGTCTTTGTGAAAATTGGAGTTGCTGGCAACAACGGTCATCCACCTCTCCATAATAAAAACTTTTTTGTGCCGGTTGAAGCTGTTCTTCTTGGCGCTGAGTTTTGGCTGGATCTTGTTATGAACCAATTCACTGAGAAGGAGAAATAATGAAGAAATTACTTTTGGTTCTGGTGGTATTTTTACTACTTGTTGGTTCTTCGTTTGCCGCTACATTGAATCTGGGAATGGCTTCAGAAGCGGTATCTCTTGATCCCTATTATCATAACGAAACCGCAACCAGTTCAGTTTTGAGTAATATTTTCGATACCTTAATTCGTTTTGATGCCGATTATAATCTGGTTCCTGGACTAGCAACCTCCTGGAAAGCGCTGAATGATACAACTTGGGAGGTTAAACTCAGAAAAGGGGTCACTTTTCATAATGGAAACCCCTTTAATGCTGATGACGTTATCTTTTCTTTTGACCGAGTTAAGAATTGGGAACGCTCAGGTTTTAAAGGCAAAGTGACCTCGATTGAGAGTTTTGAGAAGAAGGATGACTACACAGTTATTTTTCATACGCGAGGACCCTATCCACTTTTCCCCCGTAAAGTAACTTATGTGAGAATTCTGGATAAGGAATTCTGTGCGGACAAAAGCCCTGAATTACTTGGAACGAGTGCCATGGGAACCGGTCCTTACTCTGTTGTGAAATGGATCAAAGGGGCATCGCTGACTTTAGCTTCTAACCAGTCTTACTGGGCTGGTGTTCCTGAGTTCGAAAAAGTCATATTCAAAACTTTGAGCAATGATTCGACCCGAGTCGCAGCTATTCTCAGTAGTGAAGTTGATTTGATCAACCGGGTTCCAGTGAAAGATATCAACCGGATCAAGGGAAGTAAAAACTTCATTATGAAGCCGGGGCTACGTCTGATTTATTTGCAAATGGATCATCAACGTGAAGACAGCCCTTATGTTACTGGTAAAATCAATCCCTTTGCCGATCTTCGGGTGCGTCGTGCCGTTAATTATGCGATCAATGAAAACAACATTATCAAGTATCTGATGAATGGTTTTGCTAAGCCTGCCGGACAGTTTCAGCCAAATGTTGTCTTTGGTTTTGACGATAACATTAAAAAAGTTAGCTATGATCCTGCAAAGGCAAAGCAACTCTTGACGGAAGCTGGCTACTCTGATGGATTTGAAGTGGTTCTGGATGCCCCGAATAACCGCTACATTAACGATGAACAGATTGCACAAGCTATTGCCTCAGATCTGGCTAAAGTTAAAATCAAGGTTAAGGTGAATGCTATGCCTAAATCTGCTTACTTTCCCAAGGTCAACAGCTCAGATTCTTCTTTCAATATGCTTGGTTGGTCTAATAGTGATGGCGATGCCAGCTCTTTTCTGGATGCTTGTGTCCATAGCTATGACCCTGATAAGGGGTATGGACGTTACAATGGCGGGCGCTACAGTAATGCCGAGGTTGATCGTTTGATTGAAGAATCAGACATTATGATTGATCAGGAAAAACGGCTGATATTGATGAAAAAAGCACAAAAAATTGCTCTGTTGGACGACCAGAATATTATCCCATTGCACTATCAGGTCGATCTTTATGCTTACAACAATAAAATTACTTTCAAGCCGCGGATTGACAGTCATCTTTATGTCTTCGATATGAATAAGAAGTAGTTGATGTCAGCTGCTGCGGAAGAAAAAATTTCGTAGCAGCTGGTGGAACAAATTATTATTCTTCCAAGTAGATCTATTTGGAGTTTAAGGGCGCGAGGGTCATGAAGATTTTTGAAAATGAAATTGTCTCTGAATTTTTTGAAGATAAGCTTGCTGTTGCCGGGGTTTTTCTTTTTATTGCCTTTATTTTTTGCGCCCTGTTTCCGGCCTTGCTTTCCCCGCAAAACCCTTATGATCTGGAACAATTATTTTTAGAGAATAGCTTTAAGGCTCCTTTCGGGGAGTTTCTTCTTGGTTCTGATGAGCAGGGTCGAGATATTTTAAGTGCCATTATGTATGGGTTGAGAATTTCCCTGTATGTCGGTGTTGCAAGTACCATCTTGTCGGTTCTTATTGGTTTGATTGCCGGTCTTGTTTCGGGCTATTTCGGCGGGATTGTTGACACGATTATTATGCGGATTGCCGATATCCAATTGTCTTTTCCTGCCATTCTGGTTGCTTTGATTATTATGGCTTTGTGGGGGCAGGGGGTGACCAAAATTGTTATCGCAATTACCATTGTTAACTGGGTCTATTATGCTCGAACCGCAAGAGGGGTGGTTCTCTCTGAAAAAGAGAAGGATTATGCCCAATCAGCTAAAGCACTTGGAATGAACAGTATAGGTATCATGTTCAAGGAAATTCTGCCAAATATCATGGCACCGATTATTGTTATTGCTACGGTCAGAATTGCAAATGCCATTATTCTGGAAGCGACATTGAGTTTCCTTGGTCTTGGTGTTCCGATTACCGAACCATCGTTAGGTTCACTTATCGCCAATGGTTACCAGGTTTTATTCAGTGGTTACTGGTGGGGGTCGGTTTTCCCGGGGATTGTGCTAATGAGTCTGGTTATCTCAATTAACCTGATTGGTGACAGGTTGCGGGATGTTATGAACCCGAGGTTGAAACGATGAGTGAGATGTTACGGGTTGAGAACCTGAAAACCTATTTTGATACCCGGAAGGGTTTGGTCAAGGCTGTCGACGATATCTCCTTCACAATTGAAAAGGGTGAGATCCTGGGGATTGTTGGAGAATCGGGTGCTGGAAAATCAATTACCGGATTTTCATTGATTAACTTGATTGACAGTCCTGGGGAAATTGTTGCTGGGCGAGTTCTTTTTGACGATCGCGATTTGGCTCACTTGTCTGAAGATGAACTGAGCAATATCCGAGGCGGTGAAATATCGATGATATTTCAAGATCCTCAGATGTCCCTGAATCCAGTTATCACTATTGGAAAACAACTTATTGAGACGGTCATCTATCATAATCCTGAAACCAGTAAGCAGGACGCTTATAAAAAATCTGTAGACATGTTGGAGCTGGTCGGCTTGCCGGCTCCAGAAAAGCGAATGGCAAGCTTCCCCCATCAATTATCGGGTGGGATGAAGCAACGTATTGTTATTGCTATGGCTTTGATCAACAGTCCTAAATTACTAATTGCTGACGAACCGACAACCGCTTTGGATGTCACAATTCAGGCTCAGATTCTCTATTTGATGAAAAAACTGACTAAAGAATATGAGTCTTCTCTGGTTTTGATTACCCATGATATTGCGGTGGTAGCGCAAATGTGCGACAAAATTGCGGTGATGTATGCAGGGCGAATTGTAGAATATGGTAGTAATCAGGATGTTCTCTATAATTCTAAGCATCCGTATACCAAAGGGCTAATTCAATGCCTGCCGAAATTGAATGAAGAAAAGGACCGTCTTTTTCAGATTCCTGGTGTTATGCCCTCATTGTTGGATCTTCCTGAAGGGTGCTATTTCAGTGACCGTTGTCCCTACGCTGATGAAGAATGTAAAATCTATCCGGAAACGACAACCATAGAAGGTAGACAAGTGTCATGTCACAAAGTCAATCAAATATCCTGAAAATAGAAAATATCGAGAAGATTTTTCAGATCAAGGTCTCTTCCTTCAAATCGAAGAATCTGTACGCCTTGAATAAGGTAACTCTGGAGGTTGAAAGAGGGAAAACCATAGCGGTTGTTGGGGAAAGTGGTTGCGGTAAAACAACTCTTGGAAAAGTTATCTCTGGCCTTTATCAGGCAGAAAATGGAACCATCAAGTTTCATGATCAGGATATCGCCCACAAGAAACCGCTGCAGCGTGGGTTTTTGCAGAAAGATATCCAGATGATTTTCCAGGATCCATATTCTTCGCTGAATCCCAGAAAAAAGGTTAGAGATATTCTGGAACAACCACTAAAAATCCACACCAAGCTTGATAAAGCGGAACGGATGGCTGCGATTGAAAAGACTTGTCTGGATGTTGGAATTGATTTGAGCTATTTGAGTCGCTATCCGCACCAGTTTTCAGGTGGACAACGGCAACGGATTGCGATTGCCAGAGCGATTATTCTTAATCCTGAATTGGTCATTGCGGATGAACCGATTTCGGCTCTCGATGTTTCCATTCAGGCTCAGGTTCTGAATCTCATGATGGATCTACAGGAAAAGCTTAATCTTACCTATCTGTTTATCACTCATGATATTAGTGTCGTGAAGCATCTGAGTGATTATGTTGCCGTCATGTATCTTGGTGAAATTGTCGAATATGGAACTAAGGAAGAAATTTTCAGCAATCCGCAGCACCCTTATACAAAGATGCTTTTTGCTGCTGTCCCCGACATTGATAACCCAATGATAAGTGAAAAGGTTTTGGAAACCGGTGAAATTCCGAGCCCAATTGATTTGCCAGTTGGGTGCTATTTTGCAGGAAGATGCCCATTGAAAGACAGTGATTGTGAAAAAGAACATCCGCTATTAGTAGATAAGGGAGATAGGTATAAGGTGCGTTGCATTAAGGTATGATTATTTTGTTTCTCTAGGCTTGGCGACAGAACTAAAGCGGTCTGCACTTTTGCACACCGCTTTATCACACCCTTTTCAAACTGCTTCCTGAATAATACTTTCCATATTTGCAAAGGTTTTTTGCATTCCTTCGGCAAACATGTCATCCGATGGACCTCGTTCAAACTCATTGTGTCCCAGCAGTTCCCCAATGAGGTTTTCAGAATAGTTGAGAAAGCGAATTTCTGTTTTTCCCCCTTTATTGTAGACAAAAACAAACTTTTGAACAAAAACGCTTCTCTCCGGATTGGCTGGGAGTGATTTTCCTGAGTTCTGTGGTTTGCATATTTGTAACATGATATGCCGGTAGTTATCAGGAAGATCGATCCCTTCACCTTGATAAAATGCAATCAGGTCAGATTTGTCACGATGCTGAATGCTGAACCCCGCTGCCTCAAATCCCTTGCTCAGGTCTTCAAGAAAGATATCAAATGGTTTCTCAGTGCTGTTTCGATAAATTTTCACGTCTGACATAATGACCTCTTGTGTCTATAGATGAGTTTCAATAAAAAATGAATAACGTGTATATGCACAGCATCGTAATATTCAATAAATTGAATGTCAATATTTTAGTCAGCATAGATTAGACTTAAATCAGTGCATGCTCAGTACCGGTTCAAAAAAATTAGCGGAGAATGATGACTGAAATGGTAACTTATTGTTAGGATGGTGAAGAGTCCAAGCATCAAAATATTTTTTGGGCTAACTGTTGCTCAAATGGATGAAATATGGAAATGGGTATAAAAATTCTTTTTGCGTGCTGGAGTACCCTTGTTGAGTCGGCACCTTATGTCTTGTTTGGCTTTTTTGCTGCAGGTCTTCTGAAAGCCTATCTTCCTGAAAAGTTAGTGGCTAAACATCTGGGTGGCAGTGGTGTGGCTTCTATTTTCAAAGCTTCTTTATTCGGGGTGCCGTTACCGCTTTGTTCCTGTGGAGTGATTCCAGCAGCCATTGAGCTACGTAGGCAGGGGGCTGGAAAAGGGGCCTCGGCTGCTTTTCTGGTTTCTGTCCCAGAAACTGGCGTCGATTCGGTTGCCATCACCTGGGCATTACTTGATCCGGTCATGACGATTATACGGCCGATGTCCTCATTGATAACTGCGACAACAACTGGACTGTTGATTAATCGGTTGCCTGATGATCAGCATCTGGATTGTTCTAAAGAGGTCGAAGAGCCGGGTTGCGGTTGTCCACTCGAAGAGTTTGAGGGGTGCTTACCCCAACAGTCAGAATCTCATTTTTCTCGCATACGTAGTGGACTCGCATATGCCTTTGGGGATCTGCTTGGTGATATTGGCAAGTGGTTATTGATCGGTATCGGTGTTGCCGGGGTGATCTCCACTTTGATTCCCGACGAATTTTTTATTCGTTATCTCGACGATGAATTTCTTTCTCTGTTGATTATGTTGGGAATCGGAATTCCAATTTATATCTGTGCCAGTGCTTCTACTCCGGTTGCCGCAGCTTTGGTTTTGAAGGGACTTTCTCCGGGGGCAGCACTGGTTTTCTTATTGGCCGGTCCAGCGACCAATGCAGCTACTATTACTGTGATGAGCCGTTACTTTGGTAGAACAGCAACTCTGGTGTATTTAATTTCTATTGCTTTTTGTTCTCTATTGCTGGGGTGGTTGACAAACTTGATTTACCATTGGTTCGATCTGGATACCAGGCAGTGGATCGGTCGCATTGGTGATACGTCAGACCCTCTCTTGATGCAATTATCTGCTGTAATCTTGTTGTTACTGATTTTTAAGAATAATCTGCCTGGCCGATCACATTAAGTATTCGGGGGGCTGGGCTCCTTGCATAAAAAAACTGCCTTGAACGAAGCATCTCTGATAAAATTACTAATGTTTGTTATCCTGACTTTATTTGTGTTGGAGATTGAATCATGCCAAATATTCTTGACCATCCACTGATCAGTGAACGCTACTTTTTTCCCCGTGATGGCTACTTCCAAAATCCATTCTGGGTTGATTGCGGTGATGCTCAGCTGGCCTGCAGCTATCATGAAATCAATCCTGCAGCAAAAACTCTGATCCACTTTCATGGCAATGGAGAAATTGTCGATGACTGGCAGGGTGATTTTGTGACCCTGATCCAACAAATGGGATGTAACGTTTTTCTGGCGGAACTGCGTGGTTACGGGCAGTCAACTGGGCAGCCGCAGCTTGGAAAGATGCTTGAAGATGTTGTTCCGATAATTGAGGCGTTACAGCGACCAGTCAAAGAATTGATCCTTTTTGGACGTAGCGTTGGTTCAATTTTCGCCATTGAGGCCGCGGCAAGATTTCCCCAAGCGGCAGGGTTGATTCTGGAAAGCGGGGTTGCTGACGTGTTGGAACGGCTGCTGTTGCGGGTTGAACCTCAGGAACTTGGCATTAGCCCTTCTGAGTTGGAAGCCGAAACTGACCGCAGTCTGAATCATCAACGCAAAATGGCGTCATATCCCGGGGCAGTGTTGGTTATGCACACCCAAAATGATGGCTTGGTTGATGTTAGCCATGGCCAGCGACTTTATGATTGGGCTCCTGGCAAAAAGAGACTGAAGATTTTTCCACAGGGGAATCATAACGACATCATGTATGCCAATGCACGGGAATATTTTGGGTTGGTGGCAGAGTTTGTTGACGATATTTAGAAGACTGCCGGACTTTTTGTGAAATCCGGCAGCCTCCTGGAGAAAATCAGGAGTATGAAGCAATAATTTTCAAAAGCTGACGGCAGGTCACCTGACCGATTACCTTGCCATTATCAACAACAGGTCTTCTCCGTTGTCTCTGATTCAGCATAGAAGTCATAACATCAAAAAGTTGACCGTCAGGTGATACAGTCATCACATCTTTGGTCATGATGTCTTGTGCGCTTAAAGATGAGGCATTGCGTCCTTCGTGATAGATGCTGCCAGACATCTCTCTGAGACAATCCAACTCAGATATCATCCCCAAAAGATTATTGGATTTATCGACCACAATCACCCCTGAAACTTTATGCTTTAAAGTAAGTTTTACAACTTCAGCAATGCTGGTGTTAGGGAGAACTGTCACAGGCTTTGGGTTCATGAAATCTTTAATTCGAAATGATTCGGTCATCGGATCCTCCTTGGATATTAATTGAGTGATTCAGGAAAACATATCATGGAATTGTCATTATAGTATTTATATAACCCTCAATCCAGAGGTTTTAATCTGGAATTGATAGAGGTTTGTGAGTCAATTCTGCCTGGGTATTGTTCTTCAAAACGATTTAAAGCGACCATCCCCAATATTCCAAAAAATTGGCAAAATGCCATAGGTCAGACTTTTTCCATGCCCAAAATTTAAGGCTTGTATAGAATGTTGTGCCAGTTTTCTCACTTGGACCCAAGTCCTTGTCTTCGCCGATCCGCCAATCCATGGCCCACCAACTCATTAAAAGTCTTTCGAAAGGTTTATGGCTGTTACGAACGTATCCTTTTCGTTGCCCTTCAGTTTCAAAAAAAGACACCTCTGTCTCACTGAAAGGAAGCCTTCGAAGTTCACCCATAGGTTTTAATGGCGCAGTAACAAAGTCAGGGTACGAACTGATGCTCTGCCCCGGTACCAGTTCAAGGTGCCTAACGCGATGGGTTTCTCCTCTGATTCGAAACGCAAACTTATATTGTGTCTCATCCGGTTGTTTGATTTCGATAACACCAGGCAACCGTTCACCATAGACATCTTGACTGAGCAGGGACCAGTTCTCTGGATATGATTGGTCGGATAAATTGGAAGTTGGGATGATAGCTAAATAGCAGCCACAGGTATGAACCGTGGTTAGTAAAAGAGGCTTGTCCTGTTGGTTGAGAGTTATCAGGATAATGAGCCCCACATTTTTTCCAGCAGTTAGATGTCTATAGGGTATTTTCTCAAAGTGAATTCGATAGATAAGATTTGTATACTCCCCATCTTTCGTTGAAAACTTTTGTTCCATTGAATAAATCGTAGGTTGGCGTGGATCTATAAAAACTTCTGCTTCACCGTTTCCCATATCGCGCACGGAAGGAGTTCCTATTCGGTTGTAGCTTTTCTTCGTACCTTCAAGAATGAAGATGGGGGCATGTTTGGCCAAAAGAGATCCCTCCTGCATAGCTGAGACATGTTGCAGGGACATATCCACATCTCTTCCTCCTTGATGCAGACCGGTGCAAGAAACAGATAGTGATAATAAAAAAATCCAGACAACGATTTTAATAAACAGTTTTGTTGGCTGCATTATTGAGCTCCTTTTATATCTTTATCTCCTTCGTTGATTAAACTATATCACTAGCAGCTGAGGTATTGTGATGATAGGGAGTGAGAGGTCACTCGAATGTTATCAATTGCGCCCAACGATTTGGCTGAGTGAGAATTTTTTTAACCCGATTCTGCCATTCTGTAGCAAAAAAAACTTTCTCTTCATTTTCTATACATCCCTTCCCCATTTTTTGCATCAGTGGCCGTAGCTGTGGATGAAATGGGATGCTTGAGGGGTCAAATCTCATCATGATATTTTGACCATTGTCGATACGTGTCAGTCTTACCTCTCCATTAATATTGCAATCAAAAAAAAGTCTGTTGTTGCGGGCGTAATTTCCCCCGAGCCCTTTAAAGCCACCTTCATTGGCAGCTCCAGTTACTAGGCCGATACATTGAGCAATGACACCATTAACTCCTTCGTCGAGTCCTCCAAGCATTTCTATTTTGATGTTTCCACGTGTGGGAGTCGCATCACCATGGAGCTTTCTCAGCCCGAGATCACTCATAATCCATGCACCTGCAACGGTAGGGCAGGAATGTCCGGCAAGTTTAACCATATCAAGATAGGTGTAGGTGAGTTGGCCATCAGCAACGGCACCGAGTTGTTGCGCTAGTGGATCAAACATTTGGATGGGAGCAATGTTGTCAAAAAAATCGGGATATTTCATATCATTTCCTTATTGTTGATGCCGCCGCAATATAATCAGCTCAACTGTGTTGTCGCGGTTGTTCAAAACTTCGATACACAATATGCATGCCTTCACTCTTGAACAATCACGACTCCTTGTGGGTAAAATTTTACTTAGCCCTTTTGTTCCTTTTTCACATCTGCCTTGATTAAGGTGAGAAAAATAGCTGATGAGATACCTGCTGAACCAAATATCATACACATCACCATGATTTGATATCTGGCAGCAATCAGTGGCGAAACCCCAGAAAGAATTTGTCCGGTCATCATTCCTGGAAGGGAAACAAGACCGACAGCCAGTAGGGAGTTTGTTATTGGAATGAGAGAGGCTTGCAGGGCAATTGTTCGTCCTTGTGTATAGGGAATTCCGCGAACAATTTCGGCCTCAAGCCTTTCTCCTGCGAGACTGATGCTGTTCATTGAGTTTGCAAAAATCATCCCCGCAAGGGGAATGAGGTAACTTGGTAGATACCAGGGGTGTAAGTTGAGAACCGCTTGTGACATCAGTAAAAGAATTATCCCCCCACCCAATAATATGGAGCAAAATGATTTCAGGTAGAGCACTTTACGTGGGATAGATATTGTTCGTAAAGCAATCCAGCTTGCTGAAAAGAGCATGACCGCAAGAACCGCTACAACAATCAAAGCACTTTCAGTTTTAAAAATATAGGTGAGAAAATAGCCGATGAGAAGTAACTGTATCAGCATCCGGCAAACAGCGTAAATTGAGCTTTTGTAGCCCAACTGCCACTTTCCAATAATGACAATAACTGCAATGACTGGGATGAAAGCAAGCGCCAGATTTAAGAGCGGTATTGTTTGGATTGAACTGCTCATGTGAAATCCGATCTTATATCAATAATTCAAAGCCTGACTCAATATCTTTGATTAGGTCTGCAGGTTCTTCGAGCCCAATATTTAGTCGAACGACAGTTCTCCCAGTGTATTTAAACTCACGGGAACGATTATATCTAGCAGCAGTGATCAGACTTTTAAAGCCTCCCCAGCTGTAGCCAATACCAAATAACTGCAATACATTGATAAATGCAGCCAGTTTCTCTTGCTCATATTCCTTCTTGAAGACAAAGGAAAAAATACCCGAAGAACCGGTGAAGTCTCTTTTCCAGAGATGATGTTCCGGGTGACTTGGTAGCGCCGGATGGATTACTTGGTCAATGATAGGCAACGTTTCAAGCCAGTGGGCGATTTCTAGAGCAGATTGTTCGTGCTGACGTAAACGGAGCGGAAGTGTTCTTAGTCCACGCAGAGCCGTGTAACAATCTTCCTCTGGAGTGTAGATTTCAAGAACTCGGTAGAATCGCTTCAGTACTTCCGCATATTTTACATTGGCAGTTGCAGTTCCCATCAAGATATCAGAATGGCCGGAGATATATTTAGTTACTGATTGAATCGAAACGTCGATCCCCAGTGCGAGCGCATCAAGGTAAAGAGGAGTCGCCCAAGTGTTATCAAGCACAGTGACAATATCCCGTTCCTTAGCGAGAGCCGTGATCGCTGGGATATCCTGTATTTCAAAAGTATTGGAACCGGGAGATTCGAGGAAAATCAGTTTGGTATTGTTCTGCAAATAGGTCTCAATCTCTTTGCCAGATGCTGGTGGAATAAACGTTGTCTCAATATTATATTTAGTCAGGATCTCCTTACAAAATTTGGCAGTTGGACTATAGGCATTATCACAAACGAGAATGTGATCACCACTTCTGGTCAATGCTAATAAAATATTTGTGATAGCACTGATTCCAGATGGAAAAGCGCGTGTTAAGGCTCCTCCTTCAAGTTCTCTAATTGCTTCCTCAAATGCTCTTTGAGCTGGAAGACGATCTGTGCCATAAGTAATACCATCGTATTTACCTGAACTCGCCAGGGACAGGTCTTCAAAATTATTAAATAAAACAGTAGAACAACGATAGATGGGAGGATTAATTGTTTTTGGTTGGTCAACTCCCTCGTCTTGATGGAAAGAATCAAAGTTGATCAAGCGGGTTGTTTGTTTCATTTAATTCTCCTGATTTTATCTTCTGCGAAGGCTCTGCAATTACTAACGTTGTTCCGGGTATGTGAAAGCAAGACCAAATAGGCTAAAAAAATTATCCAGTAATCGGTAGGTGATCCCCCATAATGGGCGCTCACTCCATTCACTGAGTTTGACTCCCGGGTGTTTTCGATCTCGACCACGGTAAAAAAAAGTTAGCTGCTGGTTGCGTTGCGGATCAAGCAGGGTGCGTATTGGTACCCAGAAAACATCAACAACTTCACCGTTGAGTGTGAATTGTGTATCGCTGTCGACCTGATAAATAAAGCAGGAGATATGAACTGACAAATAGGCTCCTGTAAGGTCATCGCTTTGCCCAAGATAATTTTCATTGTTTAGACGAAAACCGATTTCTTCCCAAGTCTCTCGTTCTGCAGCAGCGCGTGGACTTGAATCCTGATCTTCAATTCGGCCACCGGGAAAGCCTAAATCACCAGACCAAGGGTCTTTGTCGTGCTCAGCTCGGCGGATCAGCAGGACTTCTGTTTCTTGGCCATTGTTACGTAACAGCATGGCAACAGCTGCATGTCGGGCGGATCCTTGCTTCAGTGGTCGTGGTTGGTATTTGGCTAGCTCCGATTTTATTTGTGTAATATCAAGCATCGTTTTTTCTAATCCTACTGTCAGGCGCGGGACACAAAGCGACATTCCCGCGTATCGACTTTAATTTTTTCTCCCTCGACCAGATATCCAGGAACTTGGAGAGAAATGCCGGTCTCCAGAATTGCTTCTTTCGTCTGCGCGGTTGCGGTCGCATTTTTGATTGCTGGAGCCGTTTCCGTGACCGTCAACTCAACAACTTGTGGAAGTTCAAGGGTGACAACCTGATCATTAAACACGCCCAGAGTCACTTCACCACTTTCCAAAAGATAGCCTTTGATTTCATCATAAAGTTCACCGCTGATTTCGTACTGTTCATAGTTTTCCTGATCCATAAATACTCCCTGATCACCAGAAGCATAAAGAAACTGTCCCTTTCGACGAACAAAATCAGCTTCATCCATACGGTCTCCCGATTTAAATGAACTGTTTAAAACTTGTCCGGTTATCAGGTTGCGGTATTTTGTTTTGACCAGAGTGTTGCCCCCGCGTGCTGTCGGGGATTGAAAACTGACATCAATAACGATACAGGGAGCAGAGTCGAGTTGAAACACAATCCCGCGTCGCAGGTCATTGGCATTAATCATTTCTGTAGAACTCCTTTAAGGGGATAGATGATGCTGTGTCTATCGTAATGGATTTTCTATTATCGGCTGTTTCTGGAATAAAGACTCTTTTTTGCGATATGCGGTTCCCTGAAATTGAGCGACCAGTTGCTGATTATTGTCGGTGATTTTAACCTGATAATAACCAAGTCGTCGATTGCTGGAAAGTTCTTCTGCTTCTGCATAAAGAGTTGTTCCGCCATAGGTTGGCTTAAAAAAAGAGATGGAGGTATCTATTGCCAATGCTAACTGCCCCTGGCTATTTGCGGCCGCCGCAAAAGTGAAGTCTGCCATAGTGAAAATAGCACCACCATGAACTGTTTTTGCCCCGTTCATATGATATGGCTGGATTTCCATCTCGGTTCTGGCCCAGCCTGATTTGACCTCCAGAAGTTTAATTCCGCAATGACGGGCAAAGTGATCATTCTTAGAAAAAAAATCCAAAATATTCTGCATATTTTTTCAACTCCAAAAATTGTCGAGTTTCTTTTTCATTAGCGGGCGCGGGTTATGCAAATCTTCTGGCTTGTCAGCCTTTGCACCGCATTTACCGCAAACAACTGTTGGATTAGTTGAGCGGTTGTCTATTTCTTCCATAAGCCCTTTGGCTCTTAGTTCACACATTTTTAGTGTGCCGACGTTATCAGTCATTAGGTTCTCCTTCTTTCTCTAATAAAGCAATGTTGAATGATACTCGTATCAAGCCGAAACATCAAACAGAGGATTATCTGGAGATCAATTCTAGCAGTTTGTCGGGAAATCAATGGACTGGCTGCTAGGGGTGATGAGTCAGAAAAGGGCTTCAAGAGGAATGTTTGAATTTTGGATCAAACATGAATCCGTATCGGTGGGTTTACTGTCTACCTTGATTTTGTCGTGGTACTTTTCTGATGATGCCATCTTTGTCGCGGACATAGGGTGTTTTGTTTTTTTCCATTGCCAAATTGTAGTGAAAATTAAAGGCAGGTTTTCCAACTTTTCCCGTTTTATTCTTTGCTCTCTGGTGTTGTTTTTTTGTAGGGAGGTCGGTTTGTGCATCCATCGAGCCGAACAGGGCGTCAAGTAGCGATTTGACAAAGTTGTTGAACTTCTGCTGCGGATCACGCTGGGGAGCTTTTGTTGTTGTTGCTGACTGATTTTCTTCCCGGGAGAGCTTCAGATCGTAGTGTGCGCGAAGTTGAGGATTTGAAAGCACCCGGTAGGCGTGATTAACCTGACGGAACAGCTCGGCTGCTGTTTCTGATCCACTGTTGCGATCTGGATGGAAACGTTTGGCAAGGCTGCGGTATGCAGACTTGATCCGTCGTTGCCCGGTATCAGGAGGGACGCCGAGAAGTCGATAGTAATTAAGCGCCATGAACAAGATTTCCTTTGTTGAGTTTTACAAAAGCCTCAAGTCGCATCCTATTTATCGACAGTTGATAGTGGAAAATTTAACTTTTTTTACATTTGAATTACTGAAGAATTATCCAGCAAAATCTAAACAGAAAGAGAGGACGGAGTCACTCAGACCCCTCAGAGGCACATTAGTTGTGTTGAAAGTTGACTTCAACATCTTCCCGGTGTGCAGGGTCGACTTTCCATAGAGCTCGATTGTTAAAGTTGAAGGTCTTGGCAATAACTATATCAGGAAACTGCTCCAGTCGGGTGTTGTAGATGGTGACTGAGGCGTTGTATAGCTCACGCCGGTCAGCGATCTGATCTTCAAGTTCAGATATCCGGTTGCTGAGTTGTCTGAATCCAGCATCGGCCTTTAGATCGGGGTAGCGTTCTACGACCATAAACAGTGATTTTAGCGTATCGGTTAGCGTATTTTGTGCGTGCAGCTTTTGGTCTTCGCTCTGGGCTGAATTAACCATCGAACGGGCTTTGACAACTGCCTCCAGAGTTTTTTGCTCATGCTGCATATAGCCTTCGCAGACCTTGATCAGTTTTGGAAGTTCATCGTAACGCTGCTTGAGGAGAACATCTATGTTGCTCCAATTCTGATCGATATTATTCTTCAGTGCAACAAAGCCGTTATAGATGATAACTGTGTAAATGATGAGTCCGATCAATGAGAATAAAATGATTCCAAGTGTGATCAAGCCGCCCATAAGTGTCTCCTTCTCCGAGTTTTTGCCTGTGGTTATTTTAAGTAGTTTAGCAATAAATAGATTGCTCCACCCGTTGCAGTTGCGGCTGCGAAGAACAGGGGGATGCTGTAATAAAGGTAACGGGTTGTCAGATGTTCCTCCGAGTGAGTTTCGGTAATGATCAGGGGACGCCCCTTTTTTTTGCCGATGACAATGTGTTCTTCCTGCTTTTTGCGCTGCTGCTTATTTTGTAACGAGTCTCGCATAACCTTATTCTCAACGGCAGATCGAGCATCGTCCCACTCATCTGCGCTGATTTTTCCGTCTCCATCATGGTCAAATTGTTGCAGGTTTTGTGGGTTCCTCTTCAATTCGCGTAACGCTTCCATTTTCTTTTCTGTCAGGCCGGAACCTTTAGCGTGCCTGACTGAGGCGAAACCAAGAACATAAAGGAGGGTGCCATCAACAATAACTTCTTCGACCCATTTGTTATTGCTGTCGTCACCAAGCCGCATCAATCCAACTTGTCCAGGAATCCCTTCTTGTTTTGATCCGGCACTGACTCGGCATCCTGCCGGATTAATTTCAACCCGACCGGTTTCATCTTCCAGAAGAAATGGAACATTATCACTGCTGCTGACACTGCTGATTCGCCACTGATTGTTTCGATCTCTGCGGTACTTTGTCAGCCTATAAAAGACACAAGGGGTGTTTGACATGGGCGAAATCAGGGCATGACTACGAATTGCCTGCCCTTTGACTTCAACCATTCCCATAGCGACCGATCGAACTTTGCTGGTCGGGGTGTTTTCCATCTGTCGTTTCATGCGTAGAAAATAGAAAGCATACCAGAACATCAGCATAGCTATGGCAAAGGGAAGTGCTCCTGACGCAAAAGTGTAATGTGCTAATTTACTTAGGAATATCCCGTCATTTATTTCAGAAAGACCGATAAAGAGTATAAAAAGTGTTGCTCCTGCTCCACCAAACCAGAAACCTGGTCTAGACCAACCCGCTCCAGATTTTGCTGGAGGGGGGGAGGGGAGTCCTGCCTCAGCAGCTTCTGGTGTTTGGCTGGAGGTTTTCTTTTTATGGTTTGCTGCTTTGTCGATCTCGGCGCTGATTTCGTTGGCTATAGGAAGGATTTTATCCAATTGTCCTTCGGCAGCGAATGCCGGATTTTGCGTTAGTATGGCCGCTGTGACTGCTCCGCTCAGGTCATTCTCACCATTTTGTTGTGATGGCTTTATGGGTTCTGATTTTATCAGATCGGCCATCAACCAACCGTATCGAGCCAAGCTGAGAAGATTCTGTCGTTGGGTTTCTGGATTATCCAGATCATCTTGTCGAAGAGTACAGCCGGGAAGGTTAGACAGGCCAAAGTCCGTTTGTAAATGAAATTCTCCGGCATATTCCTCGGCCAGTTTGAGGATTACTTGCAGATTTTGTTTGCTGCTGAGAGTTGCACGTTCTCCCAATCCTTTGGGGTCAAATTTTCCTGGGAAAATGCGCACGGCATCTCTGACCTGCTTATTGTCATCTAGAAGATAAAGGTCAAGAACCGGTTTTCCTTGCAGGATAACCTGGTGAATTTTACTCTCTTCCAGGTGGCGAATGTCATCTCGGCCACGGTAGGCGTGACTGGAGAGGAGCTGTTTAACACTTTTGTCAGCCAGCTCTCCGGTTGTCTCGGCAAAAATGGCCAGAATTGTCGCCCCTTTTGAGAAAACAATTTCTTTTTTCTGACAACCAAAGTTGATGCAACCAGAACTGATTTTTAGATTGCGAACCCTGAGAGGGACAAATCCGGATTTGGATGGCTTTACCAGCCAGTGAATAAAGGCAGTGCTTTGCAGAAACTCTGAAATCTTTTCCAGTGTTTCACGTTTGCCTTTTGTCAATAGAGATAAGCCACGTCCGGTCAAGCGCTGGCGGCACTGATAGATGTCAAGCTGAAACTTCTGTGACAGCTCTTGCAGGATCTCGGGTAAATTTTCAGGTGGTTTCTGCTGCTGCTCAATGATCAGATAGTTTACTTGAGTCATTTGTCCACAACCCACTCATATTAATAGATTCTGATAATTTATATTATTTAAGAAAGTGTGGCAAGGAGAGAAGCCATCAGTGGGTAACTTTCTGTCGTAGCTCTTTTACCTTTCCACGGATCTTTTTTTTGTCGGTTCTTTTTTTGAGTGAAGTTTTACTTGGGCGGGTTCTTTTTCGCAGCTTTTGCATAACCATGGCAGATTGAATCAATGCCTGTAGTATGAGCAGTGCATTAGCTCGATTTTGTTCCTGGCTGCGGGTTTGTTGTGATTTGATGATAATAACGCCATCTTTGTTGATTCGATGATCAGAAAGATGTTGTAACCGAAGTTTCATATATTCTGGCAGTGAGGAGTTTTGGATATCAAAGCGGAGGTGAATACTGGTTGCAACTTTATTGACATTTTGCCCTCCGGCTCCTTGTGCACGGATGGCAGTCAGCTCAATCTCTTGTTTAGGAATAATAATATTGTTTGAGATCTTCAGGTCTTCCATTCTGGTGCTCCAGATTAATTTTCCAGCAGCGGTTTAAGAAACCTGTCAAAGGTGACTTTTTGCTTTGTGGTTAGTAGATCGATGTTACCTTCATTGTCGAGTAAAAAAGTGCCGACACCGATGACTGTTTTGGGCAGGTAGCCGGTTCCAGCAACACTCTGTTCAATTTTGTCTAATCTCTTATTAACCAGGTTGCTCAGTTTCTTCAAGTCGAGCTCCATATTTTTTCTCCTGTTTACTCAAGAGCCTTGTAGGTGACCTTGACAATCTCAAATTCTGTTTGTCCACCGGGAGTTGCGAACGAGATTAGTTCACCAACTGATGAACCCAGCAGGGCTCGGCCAATGGGGGATACCCAACTCACGTAACCGCGCGATGGATCAAGTTCATCTGTGCCGACAATACTGAAAACCCTCTCTTCTCCCGCTTCATTTTCAACCGTGACGGTACAGCCGAAGAGGACTCTGCCGTTGGCAATTTTCTGCTGCTCAACCGGGTCAACGATGGTTGCATCCTCTAGGCGTTTGGTCAGAAAGCGAATCCGTCCGTCATATTGCCTGAGTTTTCTTTTGGCGTAGTGATAATCGGCATTTTCACTTCGATCACCGTTACTCGCAGCCCAGGCAGCAGTTTTAACCATCTCAGGTCGTAGCTGATAGAGAGTTTCTTTGAGCTCAGCCCTCAATCTCTGGGCGCAGGCGGGAGTCAGATAAATTGGGACAGGATTCGATGTTTTTTGATTTGACATGTTGACTCAGTTTAAAGTTGATGAAGTTTTATCTTATGCTGTTTTGTCGGGGAAGTAAAAGATCAACGCCTCCGCTTCCTCCTGCTTGCTGTTGCTACCTTAGCTTTTCCCGTGTCCTGTGGTTTGCTTCCCCTGCGTGGGTTGCTGCTCTCTTGTTTTTGTTCACTACCAGCTCTCCGGTTTTCCCCTCGTGCTTGTACCTGCTTTGGCTTTTTCGGTTTCTTCGGCCGAACCCTGGTTTGGCGGGTCAAGGGGACTTTATGGCTCGGGATAAAACCGGTCTCAACCTCACGGATCAAAGTCTGACGAATCAGAGTTTCAATTGCGGCGAGCAGCTTGACCTCATCGGCACTGACCAGAGAGATTCCTTCCCCTTGAGAGCTGGCACGACCAGTTCGACCGATGCGGTGAATGTAATCTTCAGGAACTTTTGGTAGGTCAAAATTAATTACATGAGGCAGATCGTGGATGTCGAGACCACGTGCGGCAATATCGGTGGCAACCAAAATACGGGTTTTGTTTGCTTTAAAATCGGCCAGGGCACGAGTTCGTAGACCCTGACTCTTATCTCCATGGATTGCCACTGCAGAGATATTTTCACTTTTTAGATGTCGAACTAATTGGTCAGCGCCGTTTTTTGTACGGGTGAAGACCAGTGCTTGCGACCAGTCTTTGTCGCGTATCAGATGGCTGAGAAGGGCAAATTTTTTACTTTTATCGACTTCGTAAACCCATTGTTTGACACTTTTCGGTGCAGAGTTACGTTGACTGATTTCTATCTTCACCGGATTCTTGAGTAGACCGTTGGTCAGTTTGCGGATATCGTCGGAAAAGGTTGCTGAAAAGAGCAAATTCTGACGCTTTTTTGGTAGCAACATAAGAATTTTGCGAATTTCGTCGCTGAAGCCCATGTCCAGCATCCGATCCGCCTCATCCAGAACCAACGTCTCCAGCTGAGAAAACTTTACAGCATTTCGATCAAAGAGATCCAGTAACCGTCCTGGTGTTGCTACCAGTACATCGACGCCACTGCGTAGTTTCATCATCTGCGGATTGATTTTTACTCCACCGTAGACAACACTCGACTTCAACGACAGGTGTTTAGCGTAGGTCGCAACACTTTCGGCAACCTGTACCGCCAGTTCACGGGTCGGTGTCAGTACTAGTGCACGGATATGGTTTGATTTAACTTTATCGTCGTTGGCAAGTCGTTGTAACAATGGCAGGACAAAGCTGGCAGTTTTGCCAGTGCCAGTTTGCGCTGCAGCCATGACATCCCTGTCGGAGAGAACCGCGGGGATCGCCTTAACCTGGATCGGAGTTGGTGTGGAATATCCGACTTCATTGATGGCACGAAGAATGGCCTCAGAGAGTCCAAAAGATGAAAATGACATAGGGTCGTTTCTCAATAAGTGGTTGCTGTTTCAAAAGAGGTATCACCAAAAATCCTCTCAATCTTGATGCATTCTCAAAAAAGGATCTGCTGGTAACGTTATCACTTTAGTATGATTGGCCGGTACACTACCAATCCTTTCTTTCCTCCCAGATATGAGCGTAATTCATCGTCAACTACCCTTTTCCTGAAGTTTTTGGAGGAGGCGTGTCGCAGGAAAATCTTGCCTGCTTTTTTGATGACAATCCCGGTATGGGAGACATCAAGACCTGGAATAGGGCTGTAGATGCCAACATAATCTCCGTTATGCAATCGATCAAGTATCGATTCGTCAATGATTTCTGCTGGAATAAAAGCAATCACCTGTTTTCTTGCCGGATATCCCGGCAGATAGAGTGTCCCGTCAGCCTTTTTGTTCAATTTCTTTTGTGCCCAGTTAGCATCTGTTCCCCCTACCTGAGCGGTCACATCACGCAATGGAGCAAACAACGCATTTCCCCAAGCAGAGAAAAAATGGTTTCGGTCTAAAAAAGTGACTTGCCCATTACGGTAACGGATCTCCCGCAGGGTCTCTTTAAAATCGTCAAAATTGTCGGCTCTGCGAAGTGCCTCCACATAGTCGAGGAAGGTGAAACAATCGACACCATCCAGCCGGAGAACAAACACTTCGGCCGTTTCGGTGCTCCCAATCAGGGTGTTGGCAAGATAGGGTGTTTTGAGAAAAGCAGCTGAAATGAATGTGATTTTGTCCCCAGGATCAGGAATATTTCTAGCCTCAGCTAATAGATGTTCAATCCTTGTGTGGTTCCACCTACCCAAATCAAAGGGTTTCTTTTTTTGAATCGAGCAGGAGGACAAAAACACCGAAAGGACGAAAAAAATAAACATTCCCAACGTCAGCCGACAGAGACTCCCACCATTCTTTTTTGCCAATAGATATGTAGGCGAGTCCGTAAAATTATTCATTCAACAAATATCTTCTCTTAATGCTTTTCTGGAAGCTCTATCCACAAGGGTAAAAAGTAGATCAATAGCATTCTTTTGTTTAACTGGCTGATGGCCATGTACTTTAATTAGCTGACAATCTAATTGATCGATCAGTTGATAAAAATCCTGATATAGCTCAAAATTATTGAGGCGGTTACCTTTGTTTGAACGATAATCATTTTGTTCTAATCGCTCACGTCTTTGTGGTAATCCAATAATATTCTGAGAATCAGTATAGATAATCACCTTACACCCTGATGTCTGAATATCTTTGATCGCCCATAATAAAGTTTGTAATTCCAGCTTTGTTGAAGATGTTTGTTCGAAACGCCGCACTTTGACTTGCGTTCTTAATTCATCCAACGAAAGATTGGAGTCCGACACGATAAGGTAGGCCCCATAGCCAATATTTGACTTAGTGTTCACACTTCCATCAGTGAACAGCAGTAGTTCAGGCATAGAAAGGACCTTAAGTCTTGTTATCAATCACTTTTTCCTGAGGAGAGGTATAAATCTTCAACCTTTTTCCTTGCCCATGGTGTTCTGCGCAGGAATTTAAGGCTGGAATTCACTGAAGGATTGTTGTTGAAACATCTGAGGTCGATGTGTTCTCCTAATTCCTCCCAGCCATAGTATTCAACTAGGCTGTCAAGGATCTGTTTCAGAGTTATTCCGTGTAGTGGATCGTTGCTTTTTTGTTCGCTCATAAATTCTATTTTATCCGTATTGTCAGAGAAATGGCGCTTTGGCGAGTGTAGTTGCGGAGATTTAAATACGCAAGCAGATATGCTGGTGTTCTGTAATTGGTATCATCATTTTGTATGTTACCATGTAGAACACACCTACAAAGGGAGAAGTTGTGATCGACGTGAAACAGGGTGAAACCATGAACTGGCAGGTTTATATCATTCTCTGCTCAGATGATTCTCTCTATACCGGTATTACTACCGATATTGAGCGCCGTTTTGCCCAGCATATTGCAGGGACGGGGGCTAAATACTTTCGCAGTCGTGAACCGCAGCACCTGGTTTATTTGGAGAACGGTCATAACCGCAGTAGTGCCAGTCGTCGAGAAGCTGAGATAAAGAAGCTGCGCCCCATTGATAAACGACGCTTGATTACATCGCTTGGCAACCGGTTGGCAGATAAAGCGTTGAGGTCATTCAATGTCTGAGGATAAAATAGTAACAAAGCTTCACGAAGAAGGATTAGATATTCCGTACGATCAGATCCCCCCGGATACCTTGCAGAGGATGATCCAGGAGTTTGTGACCAGAGATGGGGTGGATTGGGCTGATGTCGGTTGCACGCTGGAAGATAAGGTCGAGCAAGTTCTTCAGCAACTGAGAAACAAAAAAATTAAGGTTGTATTCGATTTAACCTCACAAACGGCAAATTTTATCGTCTGTCGTTAAATGAAAAATATTAGCATTATTCAGCAGCCCGACAGACTGCTAAGGAGTTTTTATGGTTGACCGCCTGCAGATCACCAAAAACTGGTTGCCGCGCTACACCGGGATGTCGCTTGATGATTTTGGCGACTATATTTTACTGACCAACTTCCGCCATTATGTAGATAAATTTGCAGAAAAATTCTCCTGCGACATTCAAGGGGAGAACAGACCGATGCAGTCGGCCACCAACAGCAGTGGTCTGACTATCATCAACTTTGGCATTGGCTCGGCAAATGCGGCCACGATAATGGATCTGCTCAGTGCGATACCGCCGAAAGGGGTGCTGTTTCTCGGTAAGTGTGGCGGACTGAAGAAATCGACAGAGATTGGTCACTTTATTTTGCCGAATGCGGCTATCCGTGGCGAAGGAACCAGCAACGATTACTTCCCAGCGGAGGTTCCGGCTTTGCCTTCGTTTAAACTGCACAAATTTATTTCCGAAAAAATTCTTGAACACGGACACGACTACCGTACTGGAGTGGTTTATACGACTAATCGACGTATCTGGGAGCATGATCAGGAGTTTTTAGAAAAACTCAAGAGGATGACCAGTATTGGCATTGACATGGAAACAGCGACAATTTTTATTGTTGGTCATTATAATGTTATTGCTCGTGGTGCGCTTTTGCTGGTTTCAGATGTGCCTCTGACTCCTGAAGGGGTGAAAACTGAGGAGTCGGATCAGCAGGTGACCGAACAATGGGTCAACAGCCATCTGCAGATTGGTATTGATGCAATGACTGAAATTGGGGAAAAGGGGGAGAAGATCAAGCATTTCCTGTATTGATTTTCCACAACACTTCGAACTGGGTGACAAAAATAAATAATCTTGGCGATGCTGATAAAGGCAGTTGCTCTTACACTGCTCTTTTCATCTTGCCTTTGCCTTTGAATTGTTTAGACTGGGAACGATGAACTCTTTTTCTAACCAACTTCCAAAACAACTAAACCCGGCCTGGCGCTGGGTTTTACTGTTAATAGGATTTGCTTCTATTTTTCTGGCTATTATGGGTATTTTTTTGCCAGTATTGCCAACGGTTCCTTTTTTGCTACTGGCTTCGGGGTGTTTTGCTCGCAGTTCGGAGCGTTTTTATGCTTGGCTGATTGATCATTCCCACCTTGGCCCTCTGGTTCGTCCCTACTTGCAGGGTGGCGCGATCCCTCGTGCTACTAAGGTGAAGGCAATTACACTGATCTGGATCAGTATCGCGCTTTCTGTGCTGTTTTTTCTGGAGACTTTTTGGTTGCGGGCATGTTTGCTTGCCATCGCCTTTGGTGTGACAGTTTACCTCCTTTATTTGCCAACTGCCAAGATTGATGATCAAGGGTCACACCATGAGTAGACATAAAATTCTTTTTCTCTGTACCGGTAACTCCTGTCGTAGTCAAATGGCTGAAGGGTGGTGTCGCCATCTAAAAAGTGAATATTATGAGGTTTATTCTGCCGGGATTGAGACCCACGGTCTTAATCTCAATTCTGTTAAAGTGATGGCAGAATCAGGGATTGATATCTCAACACATAAGAGTCAGCACATTGATGAGTTTGGCGGACTCTATTTTGATATTGTTGTCACTGTGTGTAGTCACGCCGATGAGCACTGCCCTCTTTTTACTAATGCAAGCAAAACTGTTCATGTGGGTTTTGATGATCCCCCAAGCCTGGCAAAAACTGCAGAAACAGAGGAGGAAGCGCTTAATCATTATCGCCGCGTACGTGATGCAATTAGGGATTTTGTTGCCACTATCCCAGCTTTACTGCCTGACTAAAACCAATTTAGTCGTAACTTTCAGGGATAGATATTATGAAAATACAGCAGGTAAGCATCGAAAACCGGGCTAAGGTTTATGCGTTGCTGCGCCGTGCTTTTCCTGGCAGTGAGTACGAAGCACTACTAGCACAGAAGTTTCATGAAAATGACAAAATGGTGCACGATTGGATCTGTCTACATGCCGGAAAGGGCATCGCTTATATTGCTTTTTCTAATGCCTATCATGGTGACGAGGTTTGTGGTTTGCATCTGGCACCGATGGCAGTGTCACCTGATTTTCAAAAGCAGGGAGTAGGATCCGAACTGCTTCGATTTGCTTTAAGGCAGGAACATATTAAAAGCCGAACCCTGTTTGTCCTAGGTGAATCAAGTTATTACCGAAAGTTTGGTTTCGAATCTTGTGACTTGCCAATTTGCCCTTTTGATAAAAATAATGCTCATTTTCTTAGTATGCGAAATGAAACTAGCTCACATTTTGTTATTGGTTATGAGGCTGAATTTAAAACGCTTTCCAAGACAGTCAAGCCCCCTAGGCAGCCAAAAGCTAAAGGGAAGAGGCGGCGTTGAAGCAGCGTGAACCAGCTTAAGAATCTATTAATTTAACTTTGCCGCAATAAACGCTGTTGTCCATGCCGCCTGAAAGTTATATCCCCCAGTAATGCCGTCGATATTCATGATTTCCCCGGCAAAATATAAATTTTCACATACCTTGCTCTGCATCGTATTAAAGTCGATGCTTTCCAGACTGACTCCACCACAGGTTACAAACTCATCCCTGAACTGGGTTCGCCCCTTGACTGAATAAACATCATTGGTCAGTATGTTGACCAGTTTATTCAGTCCGGATTTTCCAATCTCTCCCCATTTTTTGTTTGTTGGCAGGTGGGTTTTTTCCAACAAATAGTTCCACAATCGATCCGGTAAAGAGTAGGGTCTGATGTTTGCCAATATTTTTTTTGGATGTTCAACAGTGATATTGCTCAGCTGGGCAACGACAGCATCGTGGTCACGTACGTTGGTCCAGTTGACTTGAATCTTGAATTCGTAACTTTTCTCACTCAAAACCCTGGCACCAAAGGCCGATAACTTTAAAATCGCCGGACCGCTCATCCCCCAATGTGTGATTAGTAACGGTCCCTCGGCTTTAAGCTTGGTACTCTGAATACTCACCAAGGTATTTTCAACGACAATCCCCATTAGTTCCGTCACCGTTTCATCAGCTATCTTGAAGGTGAATAGGGATGGCACGGGAGCCTCAATTTTGTGATTCAGCTTTTCAAGCCATATTAAACCATCTCTTTTTGGGGAGCCGCCAGTTGCAACGATGACCTTATCAAATATTCTGTCAGGAATTTTTCCGCCAAAAAAGCTTAACTGTAGTTTCCCAAGGAATTTTTTGATGGTTTTTACCCCTATTCCCAGCTCTATTTTGATTTTTAACTTGTCTGTTTGTTCCAGAAAACAGTCGATGACGCTTTGTGAGCTTTGCGAAAGGGGAAACACACAATTGTTATCCTGAATGATCAGCGGGACTCCACGTGACTCAAACCACTGCATTGCATGTCTGTTATCGAAAGTTTTGAAGGCTTTTTTTAGGGAATTACTACCACGGGGATAAGCGCTACTCAGTTCCTTTATATTTGAGCAACCGTTGGTGAGGTTACACCGACCGCCACCTGATATCTTTACCTTGGTCAAAATAGTCTGTGTTTTTTCAAAGATAACAACTGTGGCTTTTGGATAGTTTTCTTTTGCCGAAATTGCGGCAAAAAAACCGGCTGCTCCACCACCAATTATGGCTATTTTCATCTTGATACCTTGTAAGGTTTGACAATCATAAGTTTTGAATTCTTAAGCTTTAAGGATCCCTATACGGATACAATAATTGGCCAAAGAAGGTTCCCGGCAATGACGCACATTACAGCACCAATGAGGACATCGAGAATTTTCCAGGAAATTTGTTTCTGGAAAAAAGGTGTCAGAATGCGGGCACCATATCCTATACCGTAAAACCAGAGCATAGAAGCAAAAGCGGCACCGATAGCAAAACCGAACCTTTCTGTTTCGGGATATTGACTGGCAATACTGCCAATCAGGATGACGGTATCAATATAAACATGTGGATTGAGAAGGGTTAAGGCAAGTGTTGTTACAATAGCCCATGTCAATCCGGCAGCAAGACCCTTCGATTTATCAACTGATAAAACTTCATTTTTGAAGGCAGCACAGAATGAGCGAATTCCATAAAAAAGCAGAAATAAGGCTCCTCCCCAGCGTGCTATCAGCATGAGTGTTTGGGATGTCGCAATCAACTTGCCAATGCCGCCAACACCAAGAAAAATAAGCAATGCATCGCATAAAAAGCAAATCGTGCAGATGGTAAAGACATATTCTTTCTTCAACCCTTGGCGCAGGACAAATGCGTTCTGGCTACCAATGGCAATAATGAGACCGGCGCTAAGGAAAAATCCCTGAACAAGAGGTGCATAGGTTATGGCAGTATCATTCACTTATCTAGCCTCAAAAAAATCATGCTGAGTTCTGAAAATCTCAACAGTTATCATTTAATTCCCCAGCGCATGATCAACTTAAATTTATCTGATTCAGATAGCCATGCAACATTTATTATGTCTGCATGGTTTTCTCTTGTCTCATGTCTGGCAAGCCCTGTTGCAATTAAAACCATGATGACCAAAATTACAAAAAATAGAAAACCCATAATTGCCTCCAGTAGCTAAGGTGCGATTGTTTGACCCAACGTACTGGCATAGGCGTGAAATGTAAAATTAATTGTTTTAAGATATCATTAGTAGTGCTAATGTCACTTATGATTGATTACAAACTTTTAGAAGCATTGGCGATGGTTGTTCACGAAGGTGGTTTCGAAAGAGCAGCCTCTGTGATGCATTTAACTCAGTCTGCTATATCACAGCGAGTCCGCCTTCTGGAAGAGCGCACCGGGAAAATTCTTCTCTCAAGAACTTCTCCTCCACAACCTACGGATGCTGGTCAGCAGTTTATTAAACATTATCTGCAAGTAAGATTGCTGGAGGATGGTTTCGAAAAGGAGATGTGTGAAGATACTGACACCAAGCCAATCAGGCTTGCGGTGGGAATTAACGCTGACAGTCTTGCCAGTTGGTTTTTGCCTGCGGTAGGAGAGCTTTTGAAAAATGGCAAGATCTTGATCGATATGCATATTGATGATCAGGAGCAAACCCATAAATTTCTTAGAGATGGTGTTGTGGTTGGCTGTATTAGCGACGCAGCATCTGCTATGCAGGGATGTAAAGTTGAATTTCTCGGGTCAATGAATTATAGGCTACTTGCAAGACAGGATTTCATCTCACAATGGTTTCCTGATGGCTTAACCGTTTCCGCTGCGGAAGAAGCTCCCGCTGTGATTTTTAATCGCAAAGACATGCTGCATAACAAAATATTACAAGATGTGCTTGGCGTAACTGTGAAATTGAGAGCTGTGCATTATGTCCCCGCTACTGAGCAATTCATGCAGATGATCAGCTCTGGATATGCGTACGGTATGGTTCCCGATTGGCAAAGCAACGCACTCCGAGAAACAGGTAAGGTTGTCGAAGTTCACAAAAGAGCACAAAAAGCAGTAAAACACTATTGGCATTGTTGGAATATTGAATCTTTACCTTTAACCACCCTTTCAAAGCTGCTTGTAAGCGAGGCAAAAAATCTTCTCACCTGAGTCTGTCTGGCTAAAAATAAATGGGGACAAACTTCACAGCGTAATAAATGCGTTGTTCAAAGTCTGTCCCCTATATTTATAATGTAATTAATACATTACAGGATATTCTATCTTCCAAGAGCTTCAGATTTTCAGTCCTGTGCTTTGATTGCTTCAATTATTTCTTTTAAAACCTGATTGGCTTCAGCGTAAGGAACCTGACAGGTGCCGACCGCTTTGTGGCCGCCGCCACCATATTTCAGCATCAAGGAGCCAACATTAACGTTGGAGGTTCGATTCAGGATACTGTAGCCGACAGAGATGGCTACAAACTCTTTTCCACGTCCGTCAATCAGACGGATTGAAATGTTTGTTTCCGGGAATAATGAGTAAATGAGGAAACGGTTACCGGGAGGGTTCTCCTTCGTCCCTCTGGAATCGGTGATAACGACAGAACCAACCTGAGTTGATTGTTCGAGGAGAAATTTTTTGAAAATCACGTTGTTCTCAAAGTAGCGATCGACCCGCTCTTTGACATCAGGAAGTTGAAGAATTTCCTCGATTGATTTATTGCCGAGGTGATCCATCAAATCGCGCATCAGTTGCAGATTACTGATCCGGTAATCTTTGTGATAGCCAAGCCCACTTCGAGGATCGCAAATGAAACCGAGCAAAACCCATCCTTCAGGATTCATGATCTCATCTTCGGTGAGTTGTGCTGAGTCGACTTTGTCTACGTACTGAAGCATTTCCTGATATTTGTCGAATTTATCTGCACCATAGTAATCGCTGATAACTCTGGCTGCACTTGGAGCAAGTTTACTCAACCCTTCATACTTACCTTCGAGTTCAAGGCGTTCCTGTTCGCTGGAGTGATGGTCAAACCAGAGTCCACACCCTTCGACATAAGGAACATTTGCCAGAATATCCTTTTTGGTGACTTCGACCTTGCCGTCCTGAAGATCTTTAGGATGGGCATAAACCATTTCATCCATTATGCCAATCTCTTTTAAAAGTACTGCGCAGGCAATACCATCGAAGTCGGAACGTGTTAAAAGTCTCATCTATTATCCTCCTGCTATTAAGCTATGAAGAGCAACATAATCAGGAATACTTTACTGGATATTGATTGGCATTACAATGAATTAATGTGAGAGGGTTTAATTTGTCTTCTTGGGGTGATCATTTTGTCTTGTCACTTCTGAACATATTCATTGTTTGAAGGCAGGTTATTCAGGTGATTTCAGCTTAAGACAGTCTTGACACTCTGCTCATGGGTGAATAGACTTCGGCAGGCATTTACATTTGATCTATGGAGGAGAACCAACATGAATAGCTGTCCTTGTGGGAGTGGTAACGGTTACGCTTCCTGCTGTGAGCCAATCATCACTGAAAAGAAAACGGCTGAAACTGCGGAAGAATTGATGCGGGCGCGTTACACAGCCCACGTTAAAGTCGATGTCGACTTTATTTATAACACGACTCACCCTGATTTTCGGAAGGACTACGATCATAAGGGAACCAAAACCTGGGCTGAAAACTCTGAATGGCACGGCCTTGAAATTGTTGGGACTACGGCAGGTGGTCTGGATGATGACGAGGGGGAGGTCGAATTTATCGCCCGCTACCGTGATAAAGACGGTTTACGTAACTATCACGAATGCGGTCAGTTCAAGCGCAAGAGAAAAAAATGGTTGTTTACTGATGGGAATATGGTCAAGTCGCAGCCGATCAGCGTGACCAAAGTTGGCCGTAACGACCCTTGTCCTTGTGGCAGTGGGAAGAAGTACAAGAAGTGCTGCGGCTGATTTATCGATGACATTGGGAAATTTTGCCCTCTTGCGTTGTCACGGTTTTGCAGGCGCTAGACCTCTCCTATGTGGGTCTTCGTCTCTAAAAATCAATACGCTTGCAGGGCGATTTTTGCTTAAATTTTTAACCTTTTTGCGAATACAGTATTGCTCATTATCTCTGTAAAATAATAATGACATTCTCCCCCGTGGTCTTTTATTTCCTATCTGCCTATCAATGGACTGGCTGCTAGAGTAATTTATTTCAGACCTCTTGCCTCAGAAGTAAAAGCAATGCGACAATTAGCCAATGAAAACAAATATGGTTTTGCAACCGGCTGATTTGTCCCTCAGCGCACTGAAGTTCGATAACTGCTTTGTTCGTGAGCTTCCAGCCGATCCGGATAGTAGCAACCAATTACGCCAAGTGCACAGTGCTTGTTACTCACGGGTCACACCGACTCCAGTGGTGGCACCGCAACTCGTGGCCTTCTCTCAAGAGGTTGCTGAACTACTCAATTTAAAGAATGAAACTTGCAAAAGTAAAGAGTTCGCACAGATTTTTGTTGGCAACAAGTTACTCCTTGGTATGGATCCCTATGCGACCTGCTATGGAGGTCACCAGTTTGGCAACTGGGCTGGACAATTGGGTGATGGCCGGGCAGTAAACCTTGGTGAGATTGTCAACAAGCAGGGGGAACGCTGGGCGTTGCAGCTGAAAGGTGCGGGGCCAACTCCCTATTCACGCCGGGCTGATGGGCGGGCAGTGCTGCGCTCTTCGGTGCGAGAATTTCTCTGTAGCGAAGCGATGCATCATCTGGGAGTACCAACTACACGCGCTCTGAGTTTGCTGCTGACAGGTGAACAGGTTAACCGCGACATGTTTTATGATGGGCATCCACAGGAAGAGCCAGGTGCAGTGGTTTGTCGGGTGGCGCCTTCCTTTACCCGTTTTGGAAGCTTTCAAATTTTTGCTTGGCGCAACGAAATCGAGCCGTTGCGCCAACTGGTTGATTACACAATCCAGACTGATTTCCCCCATTTGGGGAAGCCTTCGACCGCTGTATATCAGCAGTGGTTCGAAACTGTCTGCCGCCGTACTGCTGAGATGATTATCCACTGGATGCGCGTTGGTTTTGTCCATGGAGTCATGAACACTGACAATATGTCGATTCTCGGTTTGACTATCGATTACGGTCCCTACGGATGGCTAGAAAATTACGATCCTGATTGGACTCCTAATACCACTGATGCCCAAGGGGGGCGCTATCGGTTCGGTCATCAGCCACAGATTGCCCTCTGGAATCTTGTCCAGCTGGCTAATGCTATCTACCCACTGATTGAGCAGGCAGAACCGTTGGAAGCAGCGCTGCAACTTTATAACGATCACTACCAGCAGGGTTGGCGGGAGATGATGGCACAAAAGCTGGGGCTAAAAAAGTTTGAACCAGCAACCGATCTGCTGTTGATTGCCGAACTGGAAAAGATGTTGCAGTTGGTGGAAACCGATATGACGATATTTTACCGTAAATTGGTTGATCTGGTGCCTACAGATAGCAATGACGGCGCTGATTTATTTGCCCCGCTGCTCGATGCTTACTACCAACCGGAAGATTTGTCTGAAAAAAATAAAGCTCAGATCAACGGTTGGCTACGTACCTACCTTAATCGGGTCGCTCAGGATGGACTCAGTGTTGATGAACGTCAGGAACGGATGAAAGCAGTTAATCCCAAATATGTGCTGCGCAACTATTTGGTACAATTAGCGATTGATAAAGCGGAAGATGGTGATTATGGTCTGGTCAATGATTTGCTGCAGGTGATGCGACAACCGTATGCGGAACAGCCTGAAAATGAAGAATTTGCTCAGAAACGACCCGAATGGGCACGGCATCGGGCGGGTTGTTCGATGCTTTCTTGTAGCTCCTGACCACCCACTTTCTTCTGGTGGTCGTCTGAATTTTTCCCAGCGGCAAGACATTCTCCACAATTCTGAAATCAGCTCCGCCGACAAATTGGAGATAGTGCTCCAGAGTTACAGCACACCCGATGAATATCTTTGCCTGGTCATGAATCTCGCTGATCAATTTGAACAGAAAGGTTCTGCCCAATATGCTCGAATGGGGGACAGGATAAATCGTTGCGTTAATGGCGTGATGGGAAAATTTATGCCAATTCCTCTTTTAAAACCTCACCAAGTGTTTTAATTGCCTGTGCTAGAGTTTCTTCATCGAACATGGTGAAATTTAGACGCATGGTTTCCAGTCCTTCGTCCGGATGGGAATAGAAATAGCGTCCAGGGACGAAGGCGACATTCCGGCTGACCGCTTTTTTGTAAGCATTTTCCAGATTAAACCCTTTTGGTCCTTCGACCCAAATGAACATCCCTCCTTCTGGATGAGCCCAGTGGAATTCTTTTGGGAAGTACTGTTCCAGTGCCTTCAGCATAGCTTGCTGCCGGGGACGGTAGAGTTCAATGATTTTTGGCAGATGTGTTTGTAAATAACCACCTTCCAAATACTCGGCAGCCAGTGCTTGATTAAAGGTGCTGGTGTGGAGGTCAACTCCCTGCTTACTCAGCACCAACCAATGACTGATAAATTTAGGAGCCACTAGATAACCGATGCGTAATCCGGGTGCGAAAATTTTTGACAGGGTTCCAGCATAAATAACGTGTTCTGGTGCCAGGCTTTGGATAGTTGGTAGTTCGTTACCACTGAAACGAAGATCGCCGTAGGGATCATCTTCAAACAGCAAAGCCTGATGTTTATGTAGAATATCCGCGACCTGTTTTCGTCGTGCCAGGGGGAGGGTGCGTCCCGTTGGATTCTGGAAGGTTGGAACCAGGTAAACAAATTTGATATCGTTATGACTCAAAACGTCATCGAGAGATTCCGGGATCAAGCCATCGTCATCGGTATCCATGCGGACATAGTCCGGTTCATAGGGATTAAATGCCTGCAATGCTCCGAGATAGGTCGGTGCTTCTACTGCAACCTTATCTCTTTTACTGATGAGTAACTTGCCAATACCGTCTAGAGCCCCCTGAGAACCGCTGGAGATAGTAATTCTCTCCGCTTCGGTGCAAACTCCTTTCTTGGAGAGGTGGGTGACCAGTGCCTTACGCAACGGCATGAATCCTTCGGTCAAGTCGTACTGAAAAGCGCTGGAACCATATTTTTTCAAAACAGTACGGGTCAATTGATCAATAATCTCCATCGGGAAGCTCTCGGGCGCCGGGATACCACCGGCCAGTGAGATCATTCCGGGTAGGGAAACGACTTTGAGGATTTCACGGATGGCGCTTGCAGACATCCGTTGGGTGCGATCAGCAAGAAGATGTTTGTAGTCCATGTGGTTTTTCTTTCTTTCATCAGTTGATGTTTAATCTTTTGTAGGAAAACTTATCTTACACCTGAACCTGAGACTCTTGGGAAAAATCTTGATAAATTCCGGGTAGAGTATGAAATGGTACTACGTTAAAGAAAATTTGTGTGTTGAACATAAAACTTGAATAGTACCGTTTTTTTAAGTCAGCCTATTTTTCTTTGACCTATGCCGAAATAGGCTGTTGGTGAGTTCCTTGGTTCTGCATAAAATCAAGGTTGGAAAAAAGAAGCTAATTGTCTATCCTGAACTGGTTAAAGTTGGTCAAAATGATTTTAAACATCTATTGATGTCGACTCAAGGGGGGGTAGTAAACGAGTCTGCATCTTTTTATTACTGGTTGTGGAAAGTTCTTATATATGAAAATCAACATAAAAGAAACGACGCCTCTTTTTTGGCGCCTTGTTTTCCATTGGTGTTTTTTTGCCTGGATTGTTGCCATCGGTATTCAATTTGGTTTGTTTGTCCGTCATTTTGAATCTGGAGGAGTGACCCCTTACTATGCCCGTCCTCCGGGAGTGGAAGGATTCTTGCCGATTGGTGCATTAGCGAGTTTGCGTCACTTGCTCCTGAATGGTGAGTTTAATTCCTTTCATCCTGCCGCGTTGGTGTTGCTGCTTACCTTTATTGCGATGAGCTTGTTAGCGAAGAAATCGTTTTGTTCGTGGTTGTGCCCCGTTGGTACTGTTTCGGAACTGTTATGGAAAGCAGGGCGCAGGTTATTGGGAGATAACTACAAAATATTGTATTGGCTCGATATGGTGATGCGTGGTGCCAAGTACGCTTTGCTATTGTTCTTTTGTAAAATATTGCTGTTGGATATGCCGTCAATGGCGCTGGGGCATTTTTTAAAATCACCCTATTGGGCTATGAGCGATGTGAAGATGCTCCATTTTTTTACCGAGGTTTCACTTATCCCTGCCGTTGCAATTATCGGGTTAGCAATTCTGTCGCTATTTTACAAGAATTTTTGGTGCCGTTACTTGTGCCCTTACGGTGCGTTGCTAGGTTTAGTCAGCATGTTGAGTCCGATGAAGATTCGCCGAGACTTGTCAAGCTGTACCCATTGCCAGCGTTGTCGCCACGCCTGTCCTTCTTCCTTGCCGGTAGATCAAAAGCCGGTTATCCATAGTCCCGAATGTACCGGTTGTTTAACCTGTGTCTCCAGCTGTCAGGATGATGCGTTACAGATGGCCCCACCATTGTTGCAGCGACGGTTACCGGGCTGGGTTTTTCCCCTTTTGGTGCTTGGCTTGTACACTGTCGGTGTCGGCGCGGGGATGGCAAGTGGTCATTGGGAGACCATCTTAAGCTATCGTGATTATATGCAGATGGTTCCACAGGTAAACAATTTGGGCTTTTAGCTATGTCACTGGTTCTTAGGATATATAATAGAATAATTTCAGGTTTTATTTTGTTCATCCTGAACTAATTAATTAGACATACTCATTTTTTTGCAGTGCGATGATACTTTTAATTCCCTCACACAAAACTAATTGAATGAAAAAAATGCTTAAAGAATCCATCAAAGAATTGAAAAAAGAAAAAGGCATTCTTATCTTAGGCCACCGGGGATGTAAAAATTTAGATGTCCCTGAGAACACGTTAGCGGCCTTTCAAAAAGCATTAGAAGTGGGTTCTGATGGTATTGAAATTGATGTAGAAACAACATGTGATAAGAAGTTAGTTGTAACCAATCGGTGGTTTTTGAAACAAACTTTTAATTTTTTCCCTTGGGAGCGCGATCTGAATTATATTCAGTCACAAGGGAATCATCAGGGGATCTTGATTCCAACGTTTGATGAAGTTTGTGAATTTATACAGGGAATCCCTGATTTCATTTGCAACGTTGAAATAAAATCCAGTGATAAAGGATATTGTCGAACTGCCAAGAAAGCCACCAGTCAAATTTATAATTTTGGAATTGAAAACCAAGTCATTCTTTCCTCTTTTGATATCAACACACTCTTAACTGTAAAGTTCAAGCATCCTGATCTTGAAACTGCTTACTTGTTTAGAAAAGATGATCGAGTTCTCAATGTGGAAGATAAGAAATCGTTAAAATATAAAATAAACGGAATAATTAATCGCTCTGGGCTTAAGGCATTAATTGCTGCAACGAATACAATTCACCCTGAAATAAGTTTATTCAGCACCAGGAAGAAGTTTTTTTGGCAAAATAACCCGCTTTTAACTAAAAAAAATATTAATACATGGTCAGTTGATAGTAATGAAAATCTTGAATTAGCAATAAACAGCGGAGTAGATATTGTTATTTCAGACAACCCACAAAAAATGGTGGAGTACCGAGATAGGTTAATTTTATCATCTGAATATTGAAAATAAAGCATAGCAATGTGTTTGCATTGGGAGCTGTTATTGCTGATGTGGAATGGCAAAGGACAGAGAAAAATTTCACTCGTGTCGATGTCATTTATGACCCAACTATACCAGCAGAACCCGTACTTTTTTGAATTATTGATAGATACCCACAAATAAGTAAATTTATCTAAAAATGGAGGTTGAATGAAAGTTTTGACATTACAAGGTGGCGCTAGAAAAAATGGAAATACTGCAACCGTTCTTGGCTGGGTCGAAGAAGAACTTGTCAGTATGGGACACGAGGTTTCGTCTGTTTATTTGCAAAATAAAGAAATTAAAGGGTGTCTTGCCTGCGGAAAGTGCAAGGAGACAATGGAGGTTGTGGGCTGTATTCAGAAGGATGATGCCACCGAGATTCTTGATCAAATGGTCGCAGCAGATCTGGTTGTTTTCTCTTCTCCTCTTTATTTCTGGGGGATTGCTGGACCTTTAAAATCTCTGATTGACAGAACCTACAGTTTCTATGTTGATTATCACCAACCTGAACATGCCTCACTGGTTGAGGGGCAGCGTCAAGCCTTGTTGGTGACAGGTGCCGGTGCCTGGGAGAACAATGCTGAAGCGACATTCACCGCTTTTGAGCGTTTGCAGAAGCCCCATCGAGCTATCTTGGGTGGGAATCTTTATATCGGGAAATGTACGACTGCGGAGAATCTTGACGAGAGTGTAAAGGAGCGGGCTATCAATTTTGCAAAATTATTATGTCGAAATAAGGCAGTTTTGTAGACATGTCCCCTTGGCATGTCGATCAGATCGACATATGGTCTAGATATGTCGAAAGTTGGAATTGAATATACTGCCCCTAAAGTCCTAAAAACCGCTCAAATGAAGTGAGCTGATGAAGGTTATGTACTGCTGTTTTTGAAGTGTGGTTAGCTCTGTTGATGATATTTACTCCGTCCCATCTTGTTGTCAGGATTTCATCAGAGGCAATCCAATTTGTTTCCGCGCTTCGTTGTCCTTCAGAGAAAAATCTTTTCCTGCGAATTTATCACCAGTTTTATCGCACAAGTATTCGACAGCTCTGGCAACCCACTCTGGTGGAATATGCGCATCCCAATTCAGTTGACTTACCGGGTTGATGCCAGAGTCACGAATAATTTTCTGCATGTCTGTGGCAACTGTTCCCGGACTCAATCCGATAACACGAATTCCCTGCCAACCATATTCCTTATCGGCACAGCGGGTCAACGAGAGAGCAGCTGCTTTGGTCGAACAGTAGTGGCTCCAACCATCCAGTGCACCAGTAGCAGCACCCGAACTGATATTGATAATCGTGCCACGACCTGTTTTCAGCATTTCTGGTATGGCGGCTCTTAATCCATGATAAACGCCTTTAACGTTAACATCGACGACAAAACCCCAGGTCTCCGGGTCGCTGTCGGCCAGATGCGCAATAGGATCAATGAGTCCAGCGTTATTTACCAAGATGTCCAGGCTATTATATGTTTTAACAGCCTGAGCGACCGCACGATTTACTTCGTTATAATGAATGACATCACATTTCACCGCAAGCGCCTGACCTCCTTGGGATCGAATGTCTGTTACAATCATGTCGAGTACTGACTTATTGCGTGCCGCGAGAAGTACGTTGGCACCCTTAGTGGCACAGTGTCTGGCAATCGCTTCGCCAATACCCTTGCTTGCGCCCGTCACCAGGACAGTTTTATTTTTCAAGTTGCTCATATTGCCAAACTCCTCTTATATTAAAAATGCGATGCTGTCCGATGTAATAACTGGTAGCGAACATCCTGCTCGATCTCATCCACAATTCCCAATATTTCTTTGAGAAATCCAAGCCGCTTATGCTTGCCACTCGCTTTTCCTCATTGTTACTTCAACCTCTGTCATGATCTTCTCTATGATCGAGGTATCAAAAATCTAGATGGTATATGCCTATCTCGACTTCTTCGAGGCAATTATATGAAATTCCTCCGTGCGTTCCAATACTTCAAACTTTTCTATCAGCTCTTTGGGCGGAGGTGCAATGCGCCGGGTTTTTAAGTTGAGCCAGGCGCCGTCCAACTCGATAGTGGCGCAGAGTTTATCGCCGCGCAGGATGCGGTGGCACATGCTCCATTTCCGATGGTCGTCAGATAAGCCTGACAGACGAACATCAATAATCAGTTCATCTCCTGATCGCAATTCACGGTAAAATTTTGCTTCCTCGCGAAATATTACAGGTCCAATGTCATTGCTTTTCATCCAGTCAATACTGAAGCCCTGTTTGAGCAGGTAGGCAATTCGTATCTGAGCACCATAATCGTAATAGACTGAGTGGCGCACGTGACCATTGGGATCTAGATCAGACCAGCGAACTTGGATGTTTTGTTTGAACGATTCCATTATCTATTCCTTTTCGTTGTCGGTCTTACTTTCGTCGATGTTTCCCCAACCTCACGGTTCCAGCAGTTTCTCTTGCCTTAGCTCTTCAAGTAGTGCGTGTCCGTGCCCAAGATCGTCAAATATGATTGCCGAAGTCATGGTGGCACGGGTCACGGCATCCGTCTGTGGATCAAAATTCCAGGAATCGGATAGTTGTTTGCCGATTACGCGATGGCTGAAGTGATCGATTTCTGTCTGATCCCACTCTACATTGCCGTACTTGGTCAAATGAAGTGGGACAAAGTCGAGGACTCGCCCAGTCTGGTCAAATATATAGAAAAAATGGACACTGTGGCAGATATCACAGATGGCAGAACGATTGGCAACTTCGGCAAATATTGGCTGAGTGTGTCCATCTCTCGTGAGGATGGCGGTGTAGACCCAACGTCCACTAGGTAATTTGAGTTTGCGGAAACTACTGATGTTTTTCCCCTGTCCGGCAAAAGTATTTTTGACCAGCTGAGAAATTTCTTTTTCAGACTGTGGTGGCCGTAGTTCCTCTTCTGGTTCCATGTCCTGAGGTAGTGAACTGAACTCGCTGACGTCCATAGTCAGCAAGTCTTTGAGATAAGCAAACAGCTCATCCGTTTTGTAATCGTTGCCAAGATGAGTATCCGTGACGACAAACGGCTCTTCGGTATGGTTGCGTAATACGTAGATTGAAAACGGAGTTGGTCCCGCACGTAGAGCTTTGTGTAGCTTGAAATGGCGGTCAGAAATGACCGGAAAGGCGACCGAATAAATGACGCTGAAATCATCAATTGCTTCATCGTCGTTGGCTACCGCTACGCCAAGAATCTTGATTCGTCCACGGGTTTCTGGATCGGCTTCAATCTTTCGGTAGAGCTTGTTGTAGGGTGTTGTTTGTCTGACACAGTGTGGGCAGTGGACGTTCAATATTTCGACCAAGACAATGTTTGCGTCGACTTGGCTGAGGGTAAAAGGTTGGCTGTTGGAAAGTCCCAAGTAAGATTGCTGAGAGGGCTCAAATGGAGCGGGAAGGGGGACTTCCGGAAATAATTCACCTGAGTTGATTGGTCTGGCGGCCAATAGATTGGTTGCCAACAGCATTCCGAGTAACGCAAAGAAAACGATACGCAAAATATGGCGGCTCGATGAGTTTTTCATGAGTTCCTCTTTGATTTCACGTTGTCATCGATGAAAGAAATGGAAGCTTCCAACAGTTTATGTGTCAGCTGTGACCCATGTAAAGGATGTTTATTGCTCTAGGCTTCCCGCTCGGCAAACCAGATTGCATGCAGATCCCCTTTGTTCTGGTGCTCCCGTACCCGAACTTGCTTCACTTTAAAGCCAATTTTTTGTAGCCGTTGCATAAATTCACGATCCGGACCAGCAGACCATATGGCAAGTATCCCCTCTGGACGCAGGGCGCGGTAGGATTCTGTCAATCCATCCGTGGTATAGAGCCAATTATTTTTCTTGCGGGTTATCGCGTGGGGTCCATTATCGACATCGAGTAAAATTGCATCATACGCTTGCCGTTGTGCGCGCAAAATTTTGGCAACATCCCCCACACGGACTTGAGTGCGTGAGTCCTGTAGCGGATGATCTGCATACTTTCCAAGTGACCCGCGGTTCCATTCGATCAGACCTGGTACTAATTCTGCGACCACAACCTCAGCATTATTGCCGAGAGTCTTTAATGCTGCAGCTAATGTAAAGCCCATCCCCAGACCACCAATAAGCACGCGAGGGTTAGTGCGGTTAGCAATTTTACGGCATGGTAATTCAGCGAGAGCATCTTCAGACTGGTGCGCCCAGGTACTCATCAGAACACCTCCATCGAGGATACTGATAGAAAATTCTCCTTTACGCTGGTAGAGCTGCAACTCTGTTCCTTGTCCTGGGATTGGTGCGGTATCGATTAATTCCCAGGGATTCTCTGTACTATTCGAACGATTCGGAGACATAAAGACTACTTCCTTAAGAGAGTTGGTTGCTATGTACTTGCCAAACGCCGAGGACGCCTCCACGTTTTTTGTCATGTTGAAATATATCATTTCCTAAATTAAACCGAAGTTTAATTGTCGCTCTGCATTGAACCTTCGTAGCAAAACAAACAATGCCATCAACCGATATTTGATCGGGTTGATGGCATTAAAGAATACAATAGTTTGTATTTATTGCTTTGCTCTGGACGATAAGGAGTGTTAGCGACCAACCAAAGGCTGATTGAAAATTACCCTCCCAGGTAAGCTTTCTTCACTTCTGGATTATTCAGCAACTCTTCTCCAGTCCCTTCCGCAACGATATTTCCTGTATCCATAACATAGCCACGGTGAGCTAGTTTTAATGCCAGATTTGCATTCTGTTCAACCAGAAGAATTGTCATACCATCTTCATTGAGTTGTTTAAGTTTGCGGAACATTTCATATTTGAGAACGGGTGCCAGTCCCATGCTTGGTTCATCCAATAGCAGAATTTTACAGCCAGTCATGAGGGCTCGACCAACCGCCAGCATTTGTTGCTCACCACCACTTAATGATTCGCTACGCTGATTACTACGTTCTTTTAAGCGAGGGAAAAGGTCAAAGATATAGTGGTATTCCTTATCCAGGTCAGCATCTTTTCCTCGAGCATAGGTTGCCAGTTTAAGGTTTTCCAAAACTGTTAAGTTGCCGAAAATCCGCCGACCTTCTGGGGAAAGGGCAAGATGCAGTTTTTTAACCACATCACTCGGCTGGGTTTTGAGGATTGATTCCCCCTGAAATTTTATATCTCCACCGATCACCCGTGGTGCTTCTGGCGGTGGTAGCCGGGTAATCGTATGCATGCAAGTGGTTTTTCCTGCTCCATTGGCTCCGATCAGGGTGACAATTTCACCTTCATTGACGTGAAAACTGATTCCATGCAGAGCCTGGATATTCCCATATTTTACTTCAAGGTTCTCAACTGATAATAGCATCAGATATTGTCATCTCCCAGATAAGCAGTCATAACCGCAGGATGATTACGTACGTGTTCTGCACTTCCCTCTGCAATGGTTTCACCAAAATCGATGACCTTGATCTGGGTACAGAGTTCCATCATGACATCCATGTGATGTTCAATCATCCAGATAGTCACATCAAACGTTTCGTGGATCCAGCGTATCAGTCGAATCAGATCTTTTGCGTCGGCTGAATTGAGCCCGGCGGCCGGTTCGTCAAGCAGCAGGAGCTTCGGGTGGCTTGATAACGCGCGGGCGATCTCCAGTTTGCGCTGGGTCCCGTAGGGCAAGTTTTTTGGCAGTTCTTCGGCATAGCGTTTCAGATCAAAGACATCAAGGAGCTCTTCGGCCTCTTTGGTGATTTGCTCCTCTCTTGCCCGATAACGTTTACTGCGGGTAATGGCATGGAAAAAGCCGTAGCCAAGTTGAGAGTGTTGTGCGACGCGGATATTATCAAGCACCGTCATGTCGTTCCAGAGGCGGATGTTTTGAAAAGTTCGGGCCATGCCGAGAGTAGTGACCTTGTGCGGTTTGAGTCCAGCGGTAGGGATGCCATCGACGAGAATTTGCCCCTCGGTTGGCTGATAGAAGCCACTCGCCAGATTAAAGACCGTCGTTTTTCCAGCACCGTTGGGGCCGATGAGCCCGGAAAGCTCTCCCGGCATCAGTTTGACATTGAAGTCGTTGACCGCGGTCAAACCGCCGAAGCGCTGGGTTAAACTACGTATTTCAAGGACTGGTGTCTGTTCGGTTTGTATTTGTGTCTGTGCCATTATTTAAACCTGTAAAATTTCTTCAGCTTGGGGAAAACATCTCCCAGTTCCCGGTTGCCCATGATTCCTTCGGAACGGAACTGCATGACAATGATCAGCAGTAACGGGATCATGACCCACTTGATGACGCCTGCCGAAGGTTCCCAGTCGGGAAATATAAAGGTCGCTGGTGAGAGAAGGACATCGATGATCGCTTGCGAGCGGAGTACTTCCAGCAGGCAGGTGAAAATGATGGCAGACATAATGGCGCCGGACAAAGACCCCATCCCGCCAAGATAAACCATGACGAGAGCTTCCGTCGATTTAAGTATATTGAAGGACTGCGGATTCACATAACCAATGATGTGTGCGTAAAGACCCCCGGCACACCCTGCCAAGCCAGCGGCGACCATGAAATTGATGATTTTGATCTTATTGGTGTTAACGCTCATGATTTCTGCAGCCACTTCATCCTGACAGATGGCGTTGACGCCCTTGCCATAGGTGGATGAGATGAAGCGTCGGATCGCCCAGACCGTGAATATGGTGAAGTTGATGACCCAGAAAAGCATCCAGGGGCCATCAAAGACATCAATCATTGCCCAGACGGTATCCTTCATTCCCTGAAAACCACGCGATCCACCAAGAAAGTCCATGTTCTGTATGGCCGAGATGACCATGTAGTTGACAGCGATAGAAATGATTGCCAAATAGTCATCGCGGGTTTTGAATGAGGGAACTGATACCAGTAGCGAGGATACGGCGGCCACAGCCCCGCCGATCAGAAGGATGATGGGGAAAACAATCACCACTGAGGCAGCTGGCAAAAGCGGATCACCGAAATTGGATCCGAAACAAAATACTGACAGGACCGATGAAATATAGGCACCAATGCACATGAAAGCAGCATGGCCACAGGTAAATTCACCCATGTTACCGTTGACCAGGTTGAGACTGGTCGACATCATAATATTTATGCCGATGGTCATGACGACAATTTGGATATAGCCATCAATGATGCGGAAATGAGCAGCAAACAGCAGTCCAATGGCAAAGATGACCAGCAGTATGTTGAGAGTGTATTTTTTCATATTATTATCTCCCAACCTATATCTTAGTCGACTGAGGTATGCCGAACAGCCCGGATGGCTTCACCCACAGAATCAGCAGCAAAATGGTGAAGGCGAAAAGATCTCTGTAGGACGAGGGGAAGACCATGACCACGCCTACTTCGATGAAGCCGAGCAGAAAGCCCCCAACAAACGCCCCCTTGATGTCACCGATGCCGCCAACAACTGCGGCGATAAAAGCCTTCCAGCCGATCAACATCCCCATGAATGGCTCCAAGACCGGATAGCTCATGGCGAATAACAGCCCGGCTAGACCAGCAAAACCTGAGCCGAGAACAAAGGTGACGACGATAATTCTATCGATAGGGATACCCATTAGTGGGATTGCGAATTTATCATAAGAGATGGCTCGCATTGCCATCCCGACTCGCGTACGAGTCACGACCCACTGCAGAAACAGGAAGACCACAATAGCAGCGACGATGACCATAACCTTGAGGTTGGTCAGAGTGACACCACCAAAGTGCCAAATTTGTTTTTCTAGCAACTCTGGGAACTTCAAGCGGCTGGCACCGAGCAAAGCCAGGTTCGAGTATTCGAGAACCAGACCGCACATCAGCGCAGTAATGACGACGTAGAGCCGGTGTGCTCCCTTACGCCGTAGGGGGCGGTACGCAATTCGTTCCAAAGTTACGCCGACCAGCGAAGTCAGAGCCATAGTCAGAGGCACAGTGATGACGAAGGCCATCACCGGGGAGAGCCCGGTGATAGGGCCGATAAGGAAACTCGCCACGAAAAAAGAGATATAGGCTCCGACCATGAAGATATCGCCATGGGCAAAGTTGATCAGGCGCAGTACCCCGTAAACCAGGGTGTAGCCCAGAGCAATGAGAGCGTAAAAGCTCCCCCATTGCATGGCATTCAGGATATTCTGAATAATGAAATCCACAGAGATTTTCCTTATAAAACGTTGGAGTTGCAGGGTCGCCTGTGGCGACTTATTTTAAGCATAGCAAAGCGGGGATCCAAGAATCCCCGCTTTTTTTCGAACTACATCACTAAACTTATGTCACTAAAGTGTTATGGGCAAACGGACTCTTCGAAGACAAAGGTTCCTTCTTCGGAGATTTTAACCACAACAGCGCACTTGATTGGGTCGCCCTGCTCATTAAACTTGGACGAACCGGTGACGCCGTCAAAAGACTTGATGGCGGCCAAACCATCACGGATGGCTTTGCGCATTTTGCGTGGGTTGGAGTCGACCTTGCCGGCATTCTTGATACCTTCCACCATCAAACCAATGGAGTCCCAAGTCAGAGCAGCGTAGTCAGCTGGTTCTGCACCGTATTTTTCCATGTATCGGTCGATGAAGACCTTGGTTGCGCCCTTGGCACCGGCTGCAGCGTAATGAGTTGAAAAGTATTGGCCGTTGCACTGTTCTCCACAAAGTTTGACCAAATCTGGTGTGCCCCAAGCATCGGAACCCATGAATTGACCCTTGTAACCGAGATCACGCGCCTGTGGGATGATCAGGGCGACTTGGTTGTAATTCTCTGGCACAAAGATAAAGTCAGGTTTGGCTGCAATAATTGTGGTCAGCTGGGCGGAGTAATCCTGGTCTTTGGTACCATTTGATTCGTAGGCTACAACTGGACCGAGTCCCTTGGATTCCCAGGCAGATTTAAAGACTTCTGCTAAACCAACAGAATAGTCATTCTCAACGTCAAAAAGTACGGCTGCAGTCTTAGCACTGAACTTCTTGGCTGCAAAGTCAGCAACGACTGGTCCCTGGAAGGGGTCGAGGAAGGCAGCGCGAAAAACCCAAGGACGATCCAACGTAGTATTAGGGTTAGTCGACCATGGACTGATCATTGGCACGCGGTTTTCGTTAGCGGTACCGCCGCCAGGCACGGCCTGCTTAGAGGAGTTGGGACCGATAATTGCCACGACCTCTTCCTGCTCGATTAGTTTGAGTGCAGCGTTGACCGCCGAATCGGCCTTGGACTCGTTATCCATGTAGACGAACTCAAGCATGTATTTCTTGCCACCGACCTCGAGGCCACCGGCGCCGTTGATATCTGCAAGATACATTTCGGCGGCGTTTTTCGAACCTTCACCGACTTCAGGAATGTCGCCGGTCATGGGAATATTGAAACCGATCTTGATAGTCTGTGCAGCCATGGCCGGTACAGCTAACATCATGGCGATGCCAGTAATTAACAGGGTGGTCAACAGTCGTTTCATGGTTCCTCCTCTTTCTCTGATTAGTAGAATGCTGTTCTAGAAATTGTTAAAAAAATAAAAAAATCCGCCGTTATAGATCAGTGTTATCCGGGGTTAGGCGATGATTTATTCTCTAGAAAGCAGCGTCATTTTCTTCAAATAAGTAGAATACGCTAGTCTACTCATTAAATGAAACCGCATTATTTTTCATAATGAGAAAAAAAACAACTGTTTTATCGTTATCAATCTCTTAGTATCAATTGTTCTAAAAGGAATTGTAGGGTTAAATTTGCACCGATGATTGGTTTTATGGCTGTAAAATTCATAGATTTGACATGTCTATATTGTTTCGCTTAAGTTGACTTTTTTGCTCAATAACTTTATTGTGCATATGCACAAATTAAACGTGAGCCAATTTTTTAGAGGGAATAGCTATGTCTGCAGATGTTTTTCATGCCGAAACAGATAAAAGTATCGTTGATTTTATTCAGGATCTAGGTAAAACCATGGCGATGCAGGGTTTTATGATTCACAATGACGATAAGATGGAAATGGTGCATCACTTTGGTCATCATGGGGTTGAATTGGCAGAAGGTTTTGATCTTCGCATGGTGCAGGTCTGTGCGCCAAAAAAATCAGCACAGTCTTTGATGGAAAACCTTGAGCGGGCGGTTCTTCTCCCTAAATTTATCGTTGTCTTCACTAAAAACAATCAAACTCAGGTTCGAATGTTACGTATCTATCAAGATTTGGTCGCAGAGCTTGTCGATGATGTCTCATTCCCTGCTATGCATGAAGCTGTCTGTGACAGTTTGGTTTCTGCGATAGAAGAAGCCCTTTAACTGGAAAATATCTATGTCTCCTAGACCCAGAAAACCAAGAAGGTGTTGTCCGACACGTCGACCCACCGATCATATGTTCAAGCCAGCGGGGACGCCGTTGTCGAAACTGCAGAGGATTGAACTTGAGGCTGATGAACTTGAAGCGATATCACTTTGTGATCGGGATGCTATGACTCAGGCCGAAGCGGGGGTGCAAATGGGGATCTCCCGTGGCACAATTCAACGGTTGGTCACCAGTGGGAGAAAAAAAATAGTTGAAGCTCTGTTGTTGGGGCATGCTTTGGTGATCAAGCCACACGAATGATGGCAGATTCTTTACGGGAGATTACTGTGCAGATTGAAATCATGACGACTGGTGGAACGATTGACAAGGTTTACTTTGATGCTAAGAGCAGTTATGAAATTGGTGAGCCACAGATTGATGATGTTCTCCGTGATGCGAATTTGACAGTTGATTATCAAATTACACCATTATTACGTAAAGACAGCCTTGATTTGAATGATGCAGATCGAGAGTTGATAAAAGCGGCGGTCACTGAGAGTTCGATTGATAAAATTGTTATGACTCATGGAACCGATACGATGGTTGCAACAGCTAATTATTTGCGTGGGATTAGTGGGAAGACGGTTGTGTTGACTGGTTCTATGCAACCGGCCAGATTTCGTTTTACCGATGCAATATATAATATTGCCAGCGCTATTACGGCCGTTCAATTGTTGCCTACAGGGGTGTGGATTGCCATGAATGGACAAATTTTCGATCCAGAAAAATCACGGAAGAATATTGAGATGAATCGGTTTGAGACTATTTGATTTTAATGTCGCTGGCAGATAAGAACATTACTGCCCTGTTGTTCTTTTGCCGTATTTTTCATTTCTGTGCAGATGTCAATGACTTCAAGTGCCGTTGTTACTTCACGTTGAGATAGGTCAACTCCACCCATACTGAGACTGACCAGTGGGTGATGCTTTTCTTTTCCTTCGCGATTTATAGCAACGACATAGCCTCTTTCAGCATCTTCATCACTGTAAAATTCTAAAATTCCTTGATCAATTTTACGGATAATTTCTTCAGCGACGGCGACATGTTTTTCTGCTGGAACAACAATGACAAAATCATCCCCACCGATATGTCCCAGAAACGAACCTGCACAGTCATTAATCTGCAGGGCAACCTTGATCATGGTTGCAGTAAAGACAATGACATCGTCACCTTTGGCAAAACCGTAGGTATCGTTGTAAATTTTGAAGTAGTCCAGATCGGCATAAATGATACAAACATCTTCCTTTTTAGTGACGACACGCTGAATTTCTTTAAGAATACTGTTGTTTCCTGGTAGACCTGTATTTGGATTAGCATCAAGGGCGAGCTGGTTGAGCCTTTTTAACTCGATAATTGCACTGCTGAGCTTTAATTGATTTTTAATTCGAACGGTCACTGTCGGTGCATTGAAAGGTTTGGCGATGTAGTCAACGGCACCCACCTCAAATCCCTTTTCTTCGTTGGTGACAGAATTTTGGGAGGTAATAAAAATAACTGGTATTTCTTGGGTTTGTTTGTCTGATTTGAGCCTCTGACAGATTTCAAATCCAGCAATGTCTGGAAGTCTGGTATCGAGAAGAATTATGTCAATACTGTTTTTTTTCAGCTGCTTGAAGACTTCAGCACCGTTCTTGGCAACAACGACATGATAGTCATCTTTCAAAGTTCCAATCAGGGTTGCCAAATTGAGAATCTCTGCATCCGCAACCAGTACTCGTTTTTTCTCTGTCACTACCATAGATATTACCTTGGCTGAAAGGTTCTAATCCTCTGGGGAGGACAGAAATAATTTATCAATAACACTGACATACTTCAACCATTCTTGCCTGTAAAACTTGAAGTAACCACAAAAAATTGCTCTGCACGGGATGGCATCTGCTTGGCTGAAGTGGAAACCGCCTAAAAGGTTGCTATAATGGTTGCATGTCTTTTAAAAACCGTCGACCAACGAGCAGATGTGGCTGAAATGCAATTATTTAAAGGAGGTAGGCATGATAGCTATCCTGACAGATTTATTTCTTATTCGAGCACGGGTTATCTGTTTATTGCTTTTTGTTAGTGTATCCGTATTCCCTTCTTCGGCTCATGCTTTCGATATTCTGTTAGGCACGGAAGCTCCCGGGTCATTTTCTTATTTCACCGGGCGGATGCTCTGTCGGATGATCAATAGCGATGTTGTTGATGTTAACTGCAAACAGGCACCGGCGCTTGATGATGTCCATAATTTGACCAACGTACAAGGTGGTTCTTTGGATCTCAGTTTGGTCGATTCACGTTCACTGCTTGATGCAGTCAACAAGACCGGTGATTTTGAATTTTTTGATTTAAACTACGAAAACTTACGTGCTCTTGCTCCACTTTATGATACTCCGGTTACGCTGGTTGTTCGCAAAGACGCCGGGATCTCTTCATTGGGTGACTTGAAGGGGAAACGGATTAATGCTGGGTATCCACAATCACCACAGAGTTTGGCCATTAAGTCACTTCTGAAGGCAAAAAAATGGTCACGAGACGATTTCAGTCTTGTCGGAGCTCTCCCTCCAATAAAATCGCAGGATACCAAGGCGTTTTGCTATGGAACTATTCAGGCAATGGTTTATGTCGGTCTCCACCCCGATTTTTCTTTGCGACGGGTACTTAAAACCTGTAATGGTGAGTTGATGAGCATGGATGATCGGGATATTGAAAAAATGGTCAAAGCCGATCCGGCATTTTGGAGGGTTGATCTTGCTGCTGGTACCTATCCCTCCCATCCAGAAAAAATTGTTACATTTGGTACTCGCGCTATGCTGGTGGCTTCTAGTGATTTAGACAAAGAAACAGTTTACAAGATTATTGAAGTTATCGATGAAAACAAGAAACGTTTAATAGCTGCCCATTCGGCACTAGCGTTGTTTTCTGTGGATATCGCTCGAGAAAGCGCATCCGGGATACCGCTTCATCCGGGTGCTGCTATGTACTTTGCTGAACATTAAGGTGTCAACAGGAGGGCGGAGGTCTTAACTTAACCTTGAAAAGGGATTTAATCTGCAGGGTATCGGATTTCACTTTGGGTTTATGTGAAATCCGATACCCTGCAGTGCATTATAAGATCTGACTTAGGAACAGCTTGGTTCGTTCATGCTGAGGGTTGTCGAAGAATACGTCTGGACTATTCTGTTCAACGATCTCGCCGTCATCCATGAACATTACCCGATCAGCGACACTCTTGGCGAAGCCCATTTCATGAGTGACGACCAGCATCGTCATCCCTTCTTCTGCCAGTCCGATCATGACATCAAGAACTTCCTTGATCATTTCCGGGTCAAGAGCTGAAGTTGGTTCGTCAAATAGCATCACCTGTGGATTCATACACAAACTGCGGGCAATAGCGACACGTTGTTGCTGTCCGCCGGAAAGCTGACCGGGGAATTTCTTTGCCTGTTCGGCAATCTGCACCTTTTCAAGATACATCATGGCGGCTTCTTCGGCCTCTTTCTTGGGTGTCTTGCGAACCCAGATCGGGCCAAGAGTGAGATTTTCTATGATTGTTAAATGAGGAAAAAGGTTGAAGTGCTGAAAGACCATACCGACTTCGGCTCGTACTTTTTCGATATTTTTAATATCGTTGCAGAGCTCAGTTCCATTGACAATAATGTGACCACGTTGGTGTTCTTCCAGCCGGTTAATACAACGGATCAGTGTTGACTTTCCTGATCCCGATGGGCCGCAGATAACAATTTTTTCCTGAGCTTGTACTTGAAGGTTGATATTGCTGAGAACGTGAAAGTCCCCATACCATTTATGCATCTCACGAATTTCGATGATCGGCTTGGCGGAATCTTCAGGGCTAACACTTTTTTGTGAATCGTTCATATCAATCTCACTTATTGTGGCTATAAATTAGTGCCCGGTATGTAGCTCTTTTTCCAACTTGCGGCTGTAGCTTGACATGGCGTAGCAGAAGACGAAGTAGAGTAATGCCAGGAAAATATAAGATTCTGATGAATATCCGGCCCATTTAGGGTTGGAAAGGGTCACCATGGTTGTTTTTAGTACATCATATAAAGCGATGATAACAACCAGAGAGGTATCCTTAAAGACCGAGAGTAAAACACCAACCGAAGGAGGAATAACAATTTTCAACGCCTGTGGCAAAATAACCAGACGCATGGTGTGTTTGTAGGGTAATCCAAGGGAGTCAGCAGCTTCATATTGCCCTCGTGGCATGGCCTGTAATCCTCCGCGCACAACTTCCGCGATATAGGCGGCAGTGAATAGGATAATGGCAATCAGGGCACGCAGAACCTTGTCAATTGAGACCCCTTCAGGGAGGAACAACGGGAACATGATTGAAGACATGAACAGCAGGCTGATTAGTGGCACGCCTCGAATCATCTCAATATAGACAACACACAAGGTTTTGATTGCGGGCATTTCTGAGCGTCTACCGAGAGCCAAAAGGATTCCTAGTGGATAGGCAACAATCATCCCAAAGAAAGATAGCAGGAAGGTCAGTGGTAAGCCGCTCCATTGTGAAGTTTCGACAACGGGCATGCCTAAAACTCCACCATACATCAAGGTGCCCATGATGATCAGATTGATGAGCCAGAGCCAGGCAAGAGATTTTTTCCAACGGGAGCGTTCTTTGGAGTATATCACCAGGCTCAGCAATAAAATCATTGCCAGGATCGGTCGCCATTCCTGACCTTCAGGGAAAAATCCCAAAATAATGAATCTGATATTGTTGGGAATGACAGACCAGCAGGCGCCATCAATGTCACGGCAGGCTTCGGCAGAACTGTTCCAGAGACTGTCAATAAAGACCCACCGAAAGAGCGGTGGAACCAGCCATGCAAGTATCCCCAACATAGCTATTGTCAGCAGTGAGTTGTACCAGGTACTGAACAGATTGGTTCGTAGCCAACCGATAATGCCGACATTGCTGACGGGTGGTTTCAGTTGTTCTCTTTTGGCCGCAGTTGATTCAGGCATAAATTATCTCTCCACCAAGGCCATACGTTTGTTGTACCAGTTCATAAAAACTGAGGTTGACAGGCTGAAGAACAGGTACACAACCATAATCATTGCAACACCCTCAATGGCTTGACCGGTTTGGTTGATGGTGGTGTTGGCCACTGCGACGAAATCGGCATAGCCAATGGCAACGGCAAGAGAGCTATTTTTGGTCAAGTTAAGCATCTGACTGGTTAATGGTGGAATGATAACTCGCAATGCCTGGGGCATAATGACCAAGCGCAGAACTTGTCCCGGACGTAGTGCAATAGCTTTGGCAGCTTCAATTTGTCCACGATTGATTGACTGAATTCCTGCCCGGACAATTTCAGCAACGAAAGCCGATGTGTAAAGCACCAGACCCAGTAGAAGAGCACTGAATTCAGGGCTGATCGTCAGCCCTCCCTGGAAATTGAAACCACGTAGTTCTGGAACATTCATCGCAGTAGGAGCGCCATAAAAAGCCCAGACCAGGAGTGGCAAAAAAAGAGCGAGCGCTGTAGTGATCCGTCCTGCAGGAAAGGCTTTCCCCGTCAATTCTTGACGTTTATACCCCCAACGGTTCAAGAACCAGCCCCCGATCAATACCACGAGAAACATCCCACCCATTGCAACGTGGGCACTGTGAGACTCTGGTATTGCAAAAATAAATCCACGATTGCAGAAGAAAACTCCTTTAATCGGGTTCAGTGCCTGACGTGGTGAGGGGAAAGACTCGTAAAAAATGGCGTACCAGAAAAACAGTTGTAACAGCACCGGGATATTCTGCATGACTTCTATAAAAGAGCCAGCTACTTTTGAAACCAGCCAGTTACTCGAAAGGCGTGCAACTCCAACAAAACTGCCGAGAATCGTTGTTAGTATGATACCAATAAAAGCAACTTTTAAGGTATTTAGTGCACCTACCAGCAGGGCTCTGGCATAACTATCGGCCGCTGAATAGCGGATCAGTGACTCGCCAATTTCAAAAGATGCTTCTTTTTCCCAGAAGCCAAATCCAGTTGCGATCGATTGACGAGCTAAGTTGGCTTGGGTATTAGAAAATAGATAATAGCTGATGCCACCGACAACAAACAGCGCAACAATTTGAAATAGAAGCGCTCGTTTTCCAGCGTCACGCCAAAAAGGAACAGCTGTTTCCGCTGTATTTATCGGTATGGGATTTTGTTTCTGTTCCAAATCGTAGTTCCTGGGAAGGGTGAAAAAAGAGCGCCGTCGGAACAGTTAAGTTCCGACGGCGAAAATCAATCCACAGTAATTTTACTTGAATGGAGGAGAGTACATCAGGCCACCATTCGTCCAGAGTGCGTTGAGGCCGCGCTCAATACCCAGAGTGGTGTTAACTCCAACATTGCGTTCAAAAACCTCACCGTAATTTCCGACTTGTTTAATAATATTGTAAGCCCATTTTTCATCCAGACCGAGAGACTTGCCGTTTCCTGGGGAGGTTCCGAGGAAGCGTTGGATAACTGGATTTTTACTCTTGAGCATCATATCAACATTTTTAGAAGTAATGCCTAGTTCTTCAGCATTGATCATTGCCAAAACCGAGAAGTCGACGATATCTCTGAATTGGTCATCACCGTGGCGTACTGCTGGTGCCAGAGGCTCCTTGGAAATGATTTCTGGCAGGATTGCATAACCTTTAGGATTGGCAGCTATGGCACGGGTTCCAGCTAACTGGGAAGCATCAGAGGTCAACACATCACAACGACCGGCAAAAAATGTTTTAGCCAGTTCTGCGGTTGATTCTATAACTACTGGTTTCCAGGACATCTTATTCGTGCGGAAATAGTCAGCAGCATTTTGCTCAGTGGTGGTTCCCGGGAGAACACAGACAGTTGCACCATCAAGTTCTGTAGCGCTTTTAACTCCTAGCTTCTTCGAAATCATGAACCCTTGACCGTCATAGTAGTTGACTGAGACAAAGTTGAGGCCCAGTTGAGTCTCACGGCTCAATGTCTGGGTTGCGTTACGGGTCAGCACATCGATTTCACCTGATTGCAGAGCAGTGAAACGCTGCTGGGCTGACAGAGGGGTAAACTTAACCTTGCTGGCATCACCAAAAATAGCAGCTGCAATGGCGCGAGCGGTATCAACATCCAGCCCAGCCCAGTTGCCTTTTTCATCAGGCATTCCGAAGCCGAAGACAGAGCCGTTAACACCAGCTTGAATAAATCCTTTGCTCTTGACCGCATCAAGATCTTTTCCCGCATGGGCAAAAGAAACCAACATCAGGCAAAGACTGAGAACCAGAACCAGAGTTTTCGTGATTTTCATGCGTTACTCCTCCTATTAGGGTGTTAAGATACTGAAAACTTCATAAGTAGGATTATAAACAATAATCCTACCACAAAAAAACACTGTTTGGTTTTTTTTGATAATGGGAAACGTTAGCTACCCCAAAATCTTCATTAATATATATGTTAACGCCCAATGTCTGTCAAACAATAAGTTGCTGGGCTAGTTCTTCGAAGAGATGTTCTTCATTACGAATGGTTTTGGCACCTTGCTGCTGTAATTGTTGTATTTTCCCCCAGGCCTTGCCCTCAGTAAAGTCCTGTTCTCGCTGCTGTGCCAGTAGATAGACAGCGATTCCTTGCCGGATTGCTTTTTCTGCCAGATCGAGGCAGGGAAGGTTCCCCTCTCCCCACCATTGAGTTGTAATAACCAGAACTCCTGTTTGATCGATTAACTTTTTTGCTTTGAGTAGGGTACTTTCCGAAAATGGGTTGAACGGAACTTCTTGTGCCACTGGAATGTTGAGAGTTGTGGCAACTGCTTCATCTGAATCACCTTGGTTTAGAGGGCCAGCAGTGGTTTCTGCTTGTGTCAGATGGAGTCGACGCAGCAAAGTTTTACCGCTGCCCCCCCCGCAGATCAGATGAATTTTAAGGCCATTTAATTGGTGAGCTGAACAGTTGATTAACGGCACTATCTGCGGCGTACCGGTGAAAGGATTACTGTTCACTTTAACATCAACCCGGAAAATCCGTTGTAAATTAGCCGCTGTCATCACTTTTTTGGGTATGCCGATTTCAGCAATCTTGCCATGTTCGGTCAATAAAAGAATTCGCTGGGAGATAGCAGCGGCCAGATCAAGATCATGGCTGATCTGGACAATGGTTGTTTGCTGTTCCCGGTTCAATCGTACCAGGAGTTCAGTCAATTCCAGTCGATGATCGATGTCCAGATGGCTGGTTGCTTCATCCAGAAACAGCACTGAGCTATTTTGTGCTAATGCTCTCGCTAGCAGGACGCGTTGTAGTTCTCCCCCACTTAATTGTGTGACAGGGCGCTCTGCAAGAGGAAGAATGTCAGTCATGACCAGCGCCTGTTCAATTGCGTACAGATCCGATTTATCCTGAAAACTGAGCAGGTTTTTTCGGTGAGGATAGCGACCCATGGCAACCAATTCCCGCACCTTGTAGGGGAAGGGAATGGTGGTTGATTGTGGAACCACGGCAACTCTACGAGCCATCTCGCGGGGGGGAATCTTTTCGACAGGAGTTTTTTCCCAGAGAACCTCTCCTGTCTGTATTTTAAGACTGCCGCGCAATAAGCGTAATAAAGTCGATTTTCCACAACCGTTTGGGCCAATGATTGAAAGGATTTCTCCCCGGCTGACGCTAAAATTAAGATCACTGAATATTTCAGCTGCCGCAAACGAGAAAGAGAGGTTGTTGATCTGAATCATAAATCCCCTCCTTTACGCCGCAACAGATAGAGAAAAAATGGTGCGCCCAGCAGTGCCGTGACAACACCGACCGGTATTTCCGCCGGGGCATAAAGGCTGCGTGCAATGGCGTCGGCAATGATTAGAAAGGTACTGCCAAGTAGGGCAGAGAATGGGAGTAGCAGGCGATGTCCCGGCCCCCAAAGTAATCGACAGATGTGTGGGATCACCAATCCAACAAAACCAACCAGTCCCGCCAGAGATACTGCACAGGCGGTTAATGCTCCGGCCAGAGTGAACAGGATCAAGCGGGTTCTGCCAACATTCAGACCTAGGTCTGCAGCCGTTTCTTCTCCCTGGGTGAGCAAGTCCAGATTGAGAGATTGTGACCAAAGTAGTAGAAATCCGATGATAACCCACAGCCAGCCCCAAGAAAGCCAATCCGGGTCTGCGAGAGAGAGATTTCCTGCTAGCCAGAAAATCGCCTGTCGAGTTGCATCGGCTGGTGCCCGCCAAAGGAGGAAGAGTAATAACGCCGCAGCCAAGCTGCCAATCATTACACCAGATAAAATCAAGGTGTGAGAGGAGCAGGTGTGGGCTTGTGCGACCAGATATACGAGAAGCAGTGCTGTGAGTGCACCGACAAAAGCAGCAAGAGGAATGACGATTGGGGACTGAATGCCACAGGTTAGGGCTGTCACGGCTCCTAGTGCTGCGCCGCCGGAAACTCCTAGCAAATATGGATCAGCAAGTGGGTTGCGTAATACTGCCTGGAAAGTGACCCCTGACAAACTTAGGGCTGCTCCAACCAATCCAGCGAGTAATGCTCGGGGGAAGCGGATTTGCCAGATGATAACCTGTTCAACGTCAGATCCGGGACCTTGGCGTAGAATAGCAAACAGCTTATTCCAAGGCAGATCGAGGCTACCTGCAGAAAGAGAGATTAATGTGGCCAGCAGGGGAGACAGCAGAAGAAGCAATTGCCATAGCCGGCGTTTATTTTCTTTCTTGGGTCTATTCATCAAATTCAATATCTGGATGGAGAGCTTTAGCCAGGGTTTCAATGCCAAGAATCATCCTTGGTCCCGGGCGGTGAATCCAGTCAGCGTCTATATGAATAATGCGTTGATTCCTTACTGCTTGTAATTGGGGCCAAGTATCAAAATAACGGTTGGGATCAGGTTGTCCTGGGTATGATGAGACAACGATAGTTTCTGGATTGGTGCTTAATAATGCCTCGGTATTCCAGGTTGGGTAGCGTGATGGCCCTTTGGGAACAATATTATGACCTCCGGCAGTAGCGATGATATCAGCAACAAAGGTGTCCGGGCCTGCCACTGTGAGTGGTTGTAGAAGGACACACTCAAGGGTCGTTGGTCTCTTGGCGTTGACGATCTTTTGCTGAATGCGCTGAATTTTCATTTTGATGGAACCAGCCAGTTGGCTGCTTTGTTCTTCTGCTCCGGTGATTTTTCCGAGGTTCTGGATTGTTTTGAGTGTTTCAGCGACGGTCTGTGGGTAGACGACGTATACAGGGATTTTTAATAACTCTAATCTGCGCACTAAAGCAGGACGGTTCATGTCAGCTGCTGCAATAATCAGATCCGGTTTTTGAAGAAGGATGCTTTCCAGACTGGGATCAGCATAGTTTCCAACCTTTGGCAGTTTGAGGGCTGCTTGCGGATAGGTGCAAAAGTCCGTGACTGCGACAATATGTTTTTCGAGACCTAATTTGAATAATATTTCGGTCACGCTGGGGACGAGAGAAACGATTCGTTGAGGAGGGTGAGGGATAGAGATTTGCCGGTTTACAGCATCGGTGAATTGTGCACTTCCAGCATTGAACGGGATGGTGAAGAAAAAAAATAGACTGAGGACAAGGTATTTACGCATCTAATTCTCTTGGTAGAAGTGGGTGGGCACAAAGGCCCACCCGACAATTATTTTTAGAAGGTCAATTTTATCCCTGCATATGCAGATAGTCCAGCAGTCCCATATCCGGCAACTTCTTCATATTCTTCGTCAAACAGATTATCGACCCGTATAAATCCTTTTATGTTGGGAGTGATCTGATGTGAACCAGCAAGGTTTACCAGGATGTAGTCGTCCAGAGTTTCACTGATATCATCCTGTTCTCCAACATAAAGCAGGTTAAGGGTAATTTGTTTTTCGTCATCAGGATAAAGGTTTAGGCTAAGATTTCCTTTATGTCGTGGGCGTTTAAGGAGGCTGTCTCCATTTGTGTCTTCAGTGTCAGTATAGGTATAGCTGAGGTTGAGGTCGAAAAGGTCCGATGGGTAGATCTGGACGGAGGTTTCTAGACCCTGTGTGGTAATGTCGCCACCATTTTGGTAGATACCAGACCAGCCCCCAGTACTGACCCACTCGATATAGTCTTCAATATCATTTTTGAACCAGGTGATATCGAATATCAGTCTATGGCTGAACAGACTTTGTTCGATACCAATGTCGTAACTCAGGCTTTGTTCTGCTTCTAGGTTTTCATTGCCATTGAATGGATCATAAAGTTCATACAACGTTGGGGCTTTAAAACCGGTACCTAATGATCCCTTGACTCGGGTTCCTGTGGCAACAAAGGTATAAGACGGTGCGATCTTCCAAGTCGTTTTACCGCCAAATTCTTCGTGGTTGTCGTAACGGGCACCGATCGTAGTAATAAAATTCCCTAGGGCGAGCTGATCTTCTAGAAATATGGCATTATTGGTCGCTTCAGCGTCCTGACCGTAACTGTTTTCTGCTTGCTCTGTTTCATTTTCTGCACCGAAAACCAGAATATTATTACTATCGAGTTGCAGGGTGTTTTGCATTTCTAGTTTGGTTTTTGTCCCTTCAAAATTGCTAGTACCCCAGGATTCATTGTCATCATCCCGCCCAATGCTGGTGTAGGTTGCTCCTAGTTTTAGTCTCCAACGGTTGTCAAACAGGTGAAGAATACCGTGGATCTGACTGCCGAGTTCGTCAGTCTGCTGTGAATTGTTGGCATCAGTGGTGGCATCATAGTCATAATCAGCGGTGGCATATTGAAAGCCAAAATTAAGCTCAAACTGCTCGCTGAGGTCAGCTCCACCATTGAAAGAGATGGAGGTGTTTTTATACCCGTCTTTTTCTGTATTGCCATCATTTTTATTTGCTGCAGAAAAACCATCTGAGCTGGAGTTTGATATTGCCAAGGAAAAATGGCTTGAATCACTGCCTGCCGAAATACCTGCTTGCTCTTGCCAAGTGTTATAGGAACCACCTTCGACAGAAACGTAACCAATGGGCTGTCCAGTTCCTTTTTTGGTGATAATATTGATAACCCCGCCAATTGCATCAGAACCGTAAAGTACGCTTTGGGCGCCACGAACGACTTCGATCCTTTCGATATTGTCGGTGGTCATATTTGTCAGGTTTGCAGCAGCTCCAACCGCAGAAGGGTCGTTAAGTTCAATACCGTTTACCAGGATAAGTGTGTGCTTGTTGTCGGTACCGCGCATAAAAATTGAGACGACACCACCAGTTCCACCAGAGCGAGAAACGGTGATTCCTGGCACACTGCGTAGTAGATCAACGACCAAGGGTTGCTGTTTCGCCTCAATCTCTTCTGCCGTAATGACAGTGACCGAACTAGCAACCTGGCTCAACGGGGTTCCTGTTCGAGTCGCGGTCACGACAACCGGATCAAGTCTTACGGTTTCTGCCTGGAGTGTTCCTGCTATGAGTAGCAGGGAGCATAGTACGATTAAACATTTCTTCATTTTGTTCCTCCTGTTTCCCTCGGCGAGGTGGACAGCACGCAATAAAAAAACCCGACACCTATGACAGGTGCGGGTTTTCCGTATTGTTATCCGCATTTGCCCACACTCCCGTACCCGGGGAGACTGATAATGGATGTGTTTTATGGCAGGTCTTCTGACTTACGAGTTTTCGACATTCTCTTCTGCCGAAGAAACGGACAGCCTTCCCGGGTTTTCTCCCAGTGACATGTTTGTCCGATTCAACTCGATTACAGCGGCGGGTCCGTGGGAGATTTACACTCCTCTTCTCTAACCGTAAAACGATTCAATTGTGATCCTGCTTATAGAAGAATATCATGTCTTCTGTCAAGCACACAAAATACTCAACATTGCTGGTCTGGCAAAATTTGTTATCACCATGAATAGACTTGGGGTAGATGCTTTTCCATCTATTAAAATCATGCTACCTTATATTTTTTGAAACGGCGGTCTTGTTCAGTTGGAAGTCGAAAGGGATAAATAATGATTTTTGAAAAAATAGGGGTGCAGGTGCCAAAGATTTTGCTGCCAAAAAAAGGAACAGATATGCAGCACTGGGCGGTGATTGCCTGTGACCAGTATACTTCTGATCCAGAATATTGGCAGCGCTTGGAGCAGCAGACGGCAAAAAATATTTCAACATTGAATTTAGTTTTTCCAGAAGTCTATCTGGATGATGCAGATACTGAGAAGCGGATTGCAGCGATCAACCGAACCATGGAAGCTTATTTGGCCGATGGTAGTTTAGAAGAGCAACCCTCAGGATTTATTCTGGTTGATCGTAAAACAACAGCAGTTGAATCACGTAAGGGATTGATTCTGGCGCTTGACCTGGAGCAATACGATTATACTGAAGGAGCAACAGGACTGATTCGGTCAACTGAGGGAACCATTCTTGACCGCTTACCGCCACGGATCAAGGTACGGCAGAACGCACCGATTGAATTGCCACATATCATGGTCCTGATCGATGATCCACAACGAACAGTTATTGAACCGTTGTTCAATCAAGATCTGGAAACGGTCTACGATTTCAGTTTGTTGGAGAATGGTGGCCACCTTAAAGGATATCGAGTTGATCAACCGGAGCTGATCACTCAAATCACAACTGCACTGGAAAAGTTGGCTGATCCTGCCGCCTATCGTGAAAAATACAATGTTGATGGTGACGTGATGCTTTACGCCATGGGGGATGGCAATCACTCATTCGCCACTGCGAAAGCAATCTGGACAAAATTGAAGGAGGAGGCTGATGATCCCACAATTGTGATGAGTCATCCGGCTCGTTTTGCTTTGGTTGAGCTGGTCAATGTTCATGACTCTGGGCTGGAATTTGAGGCCATCCACCGGGTCTTGTTCAACGTCAATTGTGTTCATCTACGACAACAGATGGAAACTTTTTTTGCTGTGCGGAATACACCCTTGAGTTTTTCTTTTTGTGTTGATTTTGCGGAAGCAGCATCGATTGCGGCCAGCACCGAAGGGGCACATGTCTTCCCGATTATTCTCGGTGGACGGTTTGGGGTCTATACGGTTGAAAACCCCGAATATACTTTGACGGTCGCAACATTGCAGGTATTTCTCGATCATTACCTACAGGAAAATCCGACTGCGCGCATTGATTATATTCATGGTGAAAAGGCTGTGACTACCCTTGGTGGCCAGCCCGGTTGTGTCGGTTTTTACTTGCCAGCGATTTCCAAGCACGATCTGTTTAAAACAATTGTTCTGGATGGTGCATTGCCGCGTAAAACTTTCTCACTGGGAGAGGCGGATGAAAAACGCTTTTATTTAGAATGTCGGAGAATTCAGAGGTAGCTCCTGGAGGTAATTGATGGACAAGCGTTATTACAAACCAATTCCTTGTGGTGCGAACCTTCCGCTGGATAACCCTCATGCTTTTTCTGTCTCTATGCCGACTTATCAGGATGTCGTTGATTACGAAGAGGAAACTAACGGTATTTTTGACCGGGTAAAAAATGCTTACCCTCGTATCCTGTTTCATCCTTATGTAAAAAAGGTGGCACAATTCATCAGGGCAGAAATGGGGCTTGATGGCAATGGAACTTGCTACCTTCTGCCTTCACTGAAATTTGCAGAGCATGTTGCCGAACTCTCTGGCACCTCTCCCGAAATCTATGAGTACGATAGGTATGCTATCGCATACTTCCCCAAAACTACGATCGACACTCCTGCTGACTACTATGCCTTCATGAAACATTGCGGGTATATGATTTACTCTCGTGAGGCTGAAGATTTCCTCTGTTCTCATGGTATTGAAGTCCCCGAGTGGATTGAAGAATATAACCATACTAATCCAGAAGAACATATTATCCACATCCTTCAACAGGGCTACGGAGAATCAGAAATTACTCTCTGCGGATCGGGGATGAATGCGATCTATGCCGCCTATGCAGCAATTAAGGAGACCGTTTCTGCAGAACGGGATGTTTTTATCCAGTTTGGCTGGATCTACACGGACTCAATTCATATTCTCAGGAAGTGCAGCAAAGAATTCCATCAGATAGGGCGTGTGACCGATTTTGAAGAACTTGAGGCATACCTTGCAGAAAACGGGAATCGAGTTGCCGGGTTAATAACCGAGACCGTTTCCAATCCCCTTTTGCAGACGCCAGATCTCCTCGCTCTTGCAAAGCTGGCACAACAATATGGCTTTACGGTGATTTTGGATAATACCTTTGCCACTCCATGGAATGTTGATGTGGCTCCTTATGTCGATATTATTATTGAGAGTCTCACCAAATTTGCGTCAGGAAAAGGTGACTGTATGGGGGGTGCCATCATTATTCCCAAACAGTCGCAACTTCCGAAAGCCACTGAGCAAGCATTGGGAAAATTTCTAATTACTCTTGAGGGGAGAGATCTTCAGCGGATCGGATATACAATCAGTGGCTACCGTGAACGGATCAAGCAGGTCAATCAAAACGCTGCGATCCTTGTCGATTATCTGGAAAAACATCCGCAGGTGAAAATCATCCACCATGTCTATTCTGATGTAACCTGCAAAAATTACCGCCAGATCGCAAAAGACGACGGTTGCTACGGTGGTGTCATCTCATTTGTCATAGCTGGTGATTTTCAAACGTTTTACGATGATCTGAATCTACCCAAAGGCCCCAGTCTCGGCTGTGATTTCCCGTTGGCTATGAGCTACACCCTTTTAGCTCACTGGGATCTGGTCAATGAAGCGGAACAGAAAACCCTGTATGCCATGGGGCTTTCCCCGTGGTTGATTCGTCTTTCAGTAGGGGAAGATTCTCCACAGCATATAGTTGATGCTATGGAGGAAGTATTTCATAAGCTCCAAGCTTGATGGCAGGATTTCAGGCTTAAAGCACTAAAACAAGAATGTTCCCATTGACGTTTTCAAGAAACCACATGCTACTGGCGAGACATGTGGTTTCTTGAAAACTGTGTTTTTAGTGAGAATCATCCAACAATTCAGGATAAGGCCAATCTGCTTGCCCCTTTTTCAAGATATAGACACGATCTTCAGCAATACCTGATTTCAGCAGCAAATTGTAAGCACGTTTTGCACCGCCACCACCGCGAGGACAAACAACCACAGCAAGATCATTATTACTAAGAAGCGGCGTGATAACAGCTGTCATCTTATTACGATCATCTTCTGTTTTGACCGGGTAGGCATAGGTCGCCTGGGCACCAATGATATGGTGTTGGTTAAATTCATCTTCAACCTGAATATCAACCAGAGCCATGGGGGTTTTTTCAGCCATATTTTGCTTTACCTCTGCAGCAGTCATGTACTGATATGCAAAAGCCGGAATGGATAGAGAAATAGTTAAAAACAGAACCATGGTGGAAACTTTAAACAATCTTCGCATCTGAAACTCCTGATGAGTAATGAATGTAATTTGCATAAATGATTCGGAATGTGCAGATATGAATAGAAGATTGGCAGAAGCAAGTCAAATGGGTTATTTCAATTGAACACACCATCATTATGGTAAAAACACATACCGTTTGAATTCTGGTAAGTTTTTTTGTTCCGCAATGGTTTCAACAACCGGAAAAGTCAATTCAAGAACTGCTATTTTGCCTACGCAGTAAAAATAGGGTCTACCATCATATTTAGTGGATGGCGGGTTACCCCTGTTTTGTTAAACTTGTTTCTGACGGGGGAATGACTCATGGGATCCGCAGCCTGAATTTTCAGGTTTGCTCGATTTTGAAATGCCGCCCCCGTCATTTGCGTCATCAATTGGGCAACCGGGATGATGCTCTTTTGATAGTGACTCTGTGTTGTAGGCGTGACCTGTGGATGATGTCTTATGCCTTGCCTGCGAAAGGAGTCCTTCACCTTTTATTCCCCGACCCGTGATATCCGTGTCAGCATCGATGTTGGTGGCAAACATTACCAAGTAGCTGTTGGACTCCCTGCTGATTAGATCCTGGATGCGTTCAGCATTCCCCATCAGCCTGACGGGTTTGCGACCTTTTCTAGGCGACTGTCAAATCTTGAGCACCAATTCTAGAGCCCGGGTTGTGTCGCGATGGAAGGCTACAATGGCTACGCCCGTTCGTTGGATGACTAAGAGGGTTTTTGTTGGGTTTCATGTTGTGCAGCGTAATTAACCAAATAGAAAAACGGATTGAACTCTACAGTTCAACCCGTTTTTCTATTTCACTTTAGCTGATTTGTTCTTTGAGCAAATATCAGGCGTCATTGCCTGCTGGAAGAATCAGATTTAACAACACACCAACGACCCCCGCCAAACCAATACCGCCAAGTTTGACAATGGCCAAGTCAAAACTCATTCCACCAATACCAAAGACCAGAATGATTGCAACAATCGCCAGATTGCGGGGTTGCATCAAGTCGGTTCCAGCTTTGACCAGCGTATTGATGCCGATAACGGCAATAGCGCCAAATAACAGAACCATAATTCCACCCATGATTGGTACTGGGATAGAGTTCAAAAAGCCGCCTAGTTTACCAATGAAAGCAAGCAGAATTGCGGTAATAGCTGCCCAAGTCATGATGGCAGGATTAAATGATTTTGTTAGAGCGACTGCACCAGAAACTTCTGAATAGGTGGTGTTTGGAGGCCCACCGAGCAAAGCGGCAAAGCTGGTTGCAACGCCGTCACCTAGCAGGGTATTTTCGATGCCTGGATCTTTCACATAGTCTTTTCCTGAGATTCCACCGATCGCCAACACATCACCAAAATGTTCGATGGCTGGAGCGATGGCGACTGGAACAATGAACAGGATGGCTTCGAGATTCCAAACTGGGAAGGTGAAGTCCGGTATCGCAAACCATGGGGCCTCAGCAACCTTCTGCATTGAGATCAGTGCTGGACCAGTCCAGTTTTGCAGTGTGCCTGGATCAAAAGCTGCTTGGGTGGAGGCTGTGAATCCGGTACCGTCAAGAATCAGCGATGTGACATAGCCAGCAACAATTCCACTTAAGATCGGTATCAATTTGAATAGCCCACGACCGAGCAGGGAAACTAGAATAGTGACTGCCAGGGCGACTCCGGCAATGATATAGGCAGTAGTTTCTGGAACCAACCAGGCAGAACCATCGCCGGTGCGACCAGAGGCCATATGGATAGCTACCGGTGCCAGAACCAGACCGATAACCATGATGACCGGACCTGTGACGATTGGTGGCAAAACTTTGTGCAAGATATCAGAACCAAAGATCCGTACGACAAAACTCAGAATTGCGTAGAGCAAGCCAGCAGCGACCAGACCGCACATTGTTCCGGCGATCCCCCATTGGCCAACACCGTAGATAATTGGCGCAATAAATGCGAAACTTGATGCTAGAAAAACCGGCACACGTCCACGGGTGATCAATTGAAAAATCAGGGTTCCGGCACCAGCAGTGAATAGTGCAACGTTAGCATTAAGACCCGTTAGCAGAGGAACCAATACCAGGGCACCGAATGCAACAAACAGCATCTGGGCACCAAGGAGACAGTCTTTCGCTCGAAAATTATAATCTGTGGGGGATGGCGTCTGTTTCATGTCTTAAATCCTTCTCCGCAAAAGGTTGTAGGGCTTATTTGGTGCCGAATATCTTATCCCCGGCATCACCAAGACCCGGGAGAATATAGCCGTTTTCATTCAATTGTTCATCAATCGAGGCAACATAGATGTCAACATCGGGGTGCTCTTTTTCGAGCAGTGCGATTCCTTCTGGAGCTGCGACAAGAAAGAGTCCTCGAATACTGGTACATCCGGCTTTCTTTAACATGTCGATACATGCGACCAATGAGCCACCGGTTGCAAGCATCGGATCAAGGATCAGGGCAGTGCGATTATCTATATTGCTGGTAAATTTTTCATAGTAGGTGACCGGCTCCAGAGTTTCCTCATTACGGTAGAGACCAACGACACTGACACGTGCACTTGGGATAAGGTCGAGAACCCCATCCATCATTCCTAGACCAGCACGGAGAATTGGGACAACTGTGATTTTCTTCCCTTTAATTTTTTCAACTTCCACCGAGCCGTTCCAACCAGTGATAGTTTGTGGCTCAGTTTCAAGATCCTTGGTGGCTTCGTAGGTCAGTAAGCGGGCGATTTCAGAAGCAAGTTCACGAAAATCTTTGGTGCTGATATCGTTTTGGCGCAGCAGACCTAGCTTATGTTTGACCAGGGGGTGGTTAACTTCAAAAACGGCCATAGTTTTCTCCTTGGGAAATGTTATGTCTGATTCAACAGCGCAGCATAAAAGTATCGATTCGGTTGGTCAAGGACTTAGCTGATGAAATTGTGTTAGTCTTGAGTAATGTTTTTTAGACACTTCAAAAACTGACTTTCTTCTTTTCCTGAAGTTGCGTTATAGTGCCCGGTCGATCAGTTTGAGGTTCTTTTTGGGGAGTAACTGCCAGATGGCATCAGTATCTATTAAACATCGCGCCGAATATTTTGCCTTGCGGGTCGTTGCGGTGATCGTCAGGGGATTGCCACGTAAGACCGCTCTTGCTTTTGGGCGTCTGGTAGGGCGTCTGGGAATGAAAGTTCTATCTGGGCGGTATTGTCTGGCAAAAGAAAACATGATCAAGGCTCTACCTGAACTGAGTGAGAAAGAGATTGAAGAGAATGTCCGAAAGAACTTTGAGCATATGGGGGTCAGTAGTGTAGAAATGCTGCGGCTGGATATGCTCAAAGTTGGTAGTGATGATATCCACCATTATTTCGATCTTGAAAATATTCATTTGTTTCATGAGGCATTAGAGCTGAACAGGGGAGTTATCCTTCTTACGGGGCACTTGGGATTTTGGGAAGCTGGACATTTTATCATGTCCGAATTGGGAATCCCGTGTGCTGCCGTGGCAAAACCACTAAAAAACCCTCTTTCCGACCATTTTTTCGAGAGGATTCGGACATCTTATGGAACGGAGATTCTTAATAGTCGAAAAGGTGCCCGACGGATTTTGAAGTCGCTACGGGAAAAGCAGGCAGTCGTGGTTTTGCTCGATCAGCATATTTCTCCTCCGGGTTCAGTTGTGACTGATTTTTTTGGTCGTAAGGCTTATACTACGACGGCAATTGCCAATATTGCGATGAAACATCAGGTTCCAATTGTTCCAGTCTTTTTTCTGCGACAATCAGATGATCGTTATAAGGTTTGGGCGGAGCCGATGTTGATATTGAGTGATGATGGTGAGAATGCTGTTAGCAAAAATACCCAGCGATTGACTGAAATTATTGAAACTGCAATACGTAAAGATGTCAGCCAGTGGTTCTGGATGCATAAGCGCTGGCGGGTGAAGCCAGATAAGGTGAAGGATAGTGAAAAGTGAGTAAAGAATTACAAAGAGAAATAAATAAGCGCCGGACATTCGGCATTATCAGTCACCCTGATGCTGGTAAGACCACTTTGACGGAAAAATTATTGTTGTTTGGCGGTGCGATTCAGATGGCCGGAACGGTCAAGGCACGGAAATCTAACCGTCATGCAACCAGTGACTGGATGAGTATCGAGAAAGAGCGTGGGATTTCGGTCTCTTCGTCGGTGATGAAATTTAATTACCGCGATTTTGAAATCAACCTACTCGATACCCCAGGTCACCAGGATTTTTCCGAGGATACCTATCGGGTTTTAACTGCCGTTGACAGCGCTTTAATGGTTATCGACAGTGCCAAAGGTGTTGAACCTCAGACCGAAAAATTGATGGAAGTTTGTCGGATGCGCAACACGCCAGTGCTGACATTTATCAACAAGCTTGATCGAGAAGGCCTGTCTCCCCTTGATATTCTTGCCGATATTGAGGAAAAACTCCAGATTGAATGTGCCCCATTGTCTTGGCCAATCGGGATGGGGAAACGTTTTAAGGGAGTTTACAATCTCTATCGCAAAGAGTTGAATTTATTTCGACCTGGTGACGATATTCGCAGTACCCAGACGGTAAAAATTGCTGATTTGAATGATCCACAACTGGATGAATTGCTGGGGAATCAAGCGGATGAGTTGCGGGAGGACATTGAACTGTTGGAAGGGGCGGCAAACCCATTTTGCCTTGACGATTACTTGCGTGCTAGTCAAAGCCCGGTCTTTTTCGGCAGCGGCATTAATAATTTTGGCGTGCAGGAAATGCTTGATGCTTTTGTTGAACTGGCTCCAGCACCGGGACTACGGGAAACGGTAGAGCGGATTGTTGAGCCGGATGAAGAACAGTTTTCGGGGTTTGTTTTTAAAATTCAGGCAAATATGGATCCTGCCCATCGTGATCGAATTGCCTTCTTGCGGATCTGTTCAGGTAAATTTACTCGTGGAATGAAGGTGAAACATCATCGGATTGGCAAGGATGTTCCACTGTCGAATGCCACTATTTTTATGGCTCAGGATCGAGCCCATGTAGAAGAGGCCTATCCCGGGGACATTATCGGGTTGCACAATCATGGAACGATCAAGATTGGTGATACTTTTACAACCGGAGAGATTCTTAAGTTTACCGGAATTCCCAGTTTTGCACCGGAACATTTTCGTCGTGTTCGCCTGAAGGATCCTTTGAAGTCAAAACAGTTACAGAAAGGATTGATCCAGCTTGCAGAAGAGGGAGCTGTGCAGGTTTTTAAGCCGGTGACTGGGGCAGAATTTATTCTTGGTGCAGTCGGTGTATTGCAATTTGATGTGACCATGGAGCGACTCAAAGCAGAATATAATGTCAACGCTGTTTATGAGGGGGTTGATTATACAACCGCACGTTGGATTGAGTGTGATGATCGGAAATTGTTTGAAGAATTCCAGAAGAAGGAACAAGGTCGTCTGGCACATGATGCTGAAGGTTTTTTGACCTATCTGGCTGCAAGCGAGTGGCGTCTTGGCCATACCATGGAACAGTGGGAAGGTGTACAATTTTTAAAATCGCGTGAACATAGCTGATACCGTTGAATGTACAATATTTTCTATAAAGGGGGAGCCGTAACGCGGCTTCCCCTTTTTTGTTGTTTGTTCGCACACTCTTCTGTTATATTTGTTTTTATTCATTATTTGTTTGCCATTTTATTGGAGTCTGTTGTGAACAGAACCTCTCTCTCTTTTTTCTGCCTGTTGCTGATCTTTTCTGGTTGTTTAGTTGGGATATCTCCAGCGTTAGCTGAGGATCGGTATAAGGTTCTGGTGGTTTTCAGTTATGAAGAAAACGCTCCTTGGGATATTGAAATTCGTGAAGAAATAGAGAAGGTTCTCGATCCATTTGCCGAATTATCTTATTTTTATTTGGATACAAAAGCGGCACTTGCGGGTGGGGCACAAAAAGCCGCTGAGGCTTTTACACTTTATCAACAGCTTCGACCTGATGGGGTGATTGCTGTTGACGATAATGCTCAGACGATGTTTGTCGTCCCTTATTTGAAAAATAAGGTAACGGTACCAATCATGTTTTGTGGAGTGAATGGCGCACCAGAACTCTACGGTTATCCAACTCAAAATATTTCAGGTATTTTAGAGCGATTCCACCTTGAAGAGTCAATTTCATTAAGTAGGCAGTTAACAGGAAAGCTTGAAACGTTTGCTTTTATGGTCAAAGACAGTCCTGTTTCTGGTTTGATTTCCCAGCAGTTGGCAGAGGATAAACATCTGTTGTCTGCACGCATGGTGAAGTTTTTGACTCCATCAACAATGGAAGAAGCACTCCAGATGGCGGAGAATGTCCGGGATGAGGCTGATCTTCTATTTCTGGTTGCTCTATGGGGAATGGCCGATGGTGATGGGAAAAAACTACGGGAAGAAGATTCTATTCCCCAACTGGTTAAGGTGTTTGAAAAACCAACAACGGCTATTGCTGAGTCTGTCGTAAAGCAGGGAGCCTTGTGTGCTGTAATTACAAATGGACGAGAGCACGGTACCACCTCTGCGACAATGCTGTTGCAGGCCATGCGTGGTATTCCCTTTGATCAGTTACCGGTTACCCGCAACTATCATGGCAAGAGATTAATCAATGTTTCAACCATGAAGAAACTTGGTATTGTCCCGGATCCTAAGGTTTTGCTGGGAGTAGAGTTGGTGCGAATTGAAAAGTAAACCTTTTCTTGAGATGGCTTGAATGACGATTATGCAGGGTAAAAAAAGAACAATTAGGAGTCGATTGGGACAGATATCTTTGGTTCTTGTTTTGGTTTTTATTCTAATTGCCATCAGCTTGCATTTTGCATCTGGAAGAGTTCGATCAAAGATCGATCATATCGTAGAAAGTAGCCTTCAGTTTGTCGTAGAAAATTCACAGAATAATCGCGATTTTGGGTTGTTAAATGCTCATTTAAGTATCCTTTTAAATACTTTTCATTTTGACGATCAAAGATTTGAGGTTGAAAAAAAAAGGATTCTTGAAAATATCAAGGATTTACGTTCTGCTGTTTCTGGTTCTGATTTAGAGAGTTCTGTTGAGCAATTACAAATACAATTTTCTGTATATTTAAAACGCCGTGGGTGGGTGAATTATCTCCGATTTTGGCGTTCTGAGCAGGATAAGGATATTTCTGAGCTTCTTTCACTTTTGCAGGAAATAATAGCCGAAAAAACTATAAAATTGACATTGGAAGGGGGGGAAACTGACTATCTGGAACAGTTGGTCTTCTTGGTTTCCGGATATCGTGAAAGTCTATTCGAAATTGCAAAACTGAATGCAGAAGAAAACCCTGCACATCTGTTCTCCACTTCCATTGATGCTCCCATCCCATTAGCAACAGAATTGCAAAACCTGCTAATGCGATTGCGTACCATAACGGCTTCAGAACCCCCCATTGATCGCTTGGGACAGCACTTGATCGATCGATTCTTTCACTATCAATACCTGATGCAACAGTATCAAAAGGAAATGATTCTGCTGGGGGAATTAAGTCGGGACTTGGATCAGACAATGATACAGATTTTGTCTGCTATGGAACAGCTTGACAAACAAGTGGCTGAAACAATGGTCGGATCCAAGTTCGAAATTAGAAATGTCATATTAACAACTGTCACATCGGTACAGATTCTTTTACTGTTGTTGGCGGTTCTATTTTGGGTCGCTCTTCGGAACCTGTTTCAAAAGCACATTCAGGTTCCTATGACTTTAGTCAGTGATCGAATGGAACGGTTTCAGCAGGGTGATCATAGTTCCCCAATGTATCTAAATCGATTTGATGAATGGGACAATATTGAAGCAGTTTTCAACCGGATGTTAGCCGACCTTCAGAAAAGTTTTTCTGCTTTACAGGAATCGGAACAACGCTATCGGGATATTTTTTACAACGCGACTGATGGTATTTTTCAGGCTGGCATTTCTGGAAGGTTGATTAATGCTAATCCCGCTCTGGCAGAAATCTTTGGTTACAATTCGGGTGATAAGCCTGAAGCAATGATTGAAATGGAAGGGCTTTCCATTCAGCAGAGTATCTATTTACGAGAAGCAGATCGTGATCGCTGGCTTGACTTGATTCGGCAGCACGGTGAGGTTCGGGATTTTGAAGTTCAACTGTTACGTAAGAATGGTGATATTTTCTGGGCAGCAGTCAATGGCCATCTGGTTCGTGATTCTACAGGTCATATTACTTGTATAGAAGGCACTGTAAGGGATATTTCTGTCCAGCGAGCCTCTCAAGAGGCACTTCAGCAGCTGCAAATTTACTTACAGAATATCATTGACTCAATGCCTTCGGTGTTGATCGGTGTTGGCATAAATATGGAGGTAACGCTCTGGAATAAACGAGCCGAGCAGGAAAGCATCCTTACGGCAGAACAAGCCAAAGGGCTTTCCATGGTGAATGTTTGTCGATTGTTCGATTCAATGGCATATATGCCAAAGTTGCTGGAGACAATACAAACCAGAAGACCGACCCGGCTTCTGAAGGTTGAGAGTATCAAAAAAGCGAAAGATGGTAGTAGCCGGTTCTTTGATATATTGATCTATCCTCTTTCTCTGACCGAGGCAAGTGGTGCGGTTATCCATATGGATGACGTCACCGAACGGCTGCGTATGGAAGAGATGATGGTTCGGTCAGAAAAAATGCAGTCCATTGGAGGTCTTGCTGCTGGGTTGGCCCATGAAATCAACAATCCATTGGCGGTCATTCTACAAAATGTTCAGGTTTTAAGTCGGCGCTTGTCTCCCGGTTTAGATAAAAATCGGGAAGTCGCGCGGGAGCTTGGAACAGAGATTGAGACAATTGTTGAATACACCAAACTCCGGGGATGTGTGAAGATGCTTCATGCGATTACCGATGCGGGACAGAGAGCAGCAAAAATTGTAGAAAACATGCAGAGTTTCAGCCGGCGTGGTACGTCTAACCTCATTCCTTGTACGATCACTGACCTGCTGGAGAGAATGGTTGAGCTTGCTGGTAGTGATCATGATATGCGTCACCATTTTGATTTTAAAAAGATTCGTATAATTCGCGATTATCAACCAGTTCCGGATGTGTGTTGTGAGTCGAGTCAAATTCAGCAAGTCTGTCTAAGTTTGTTAAAAAATGCTGCTCAGGCATTGAGCCTCAGAACGGAAGAACCACAGATAACCTTGAGGCTTTTCCCCTCTGGGAAGGAACATGTCTGCTTGCAAATCGAAGACAACGGATTGGGGATGGAAGCCGATGTCGCTGCAAGGATTTTTGATCCTTTTTATACAACAAGGGAGGTAGGCCAGGGGTCTGGTCTTGGGCTGTCGATTGCTTATTTCATTGTGACACATAATCATAATGGAAACTTGAGCGTGACTTCTGATCCGGGTATGGGGAGTTGCTTTTCCATGGTATTGCCGCTGGAAAATAATACCGAGACCTTTATTCTTGAATAGTCGCTTTCTTAGGAGGATCAAATGGCTGTGATTGGTTGGAAGAGTATCTATGAAACCGGTATTGTTGCCCTGGACAATGAACACCGTAGTTTAATTCAAGAGATCAACCGCCTATATGAAGCAGTACGGGATAAGCAGGGTGAAGCTATTTTAGTGGATATTTTGACGATGTTGGAAAAATATACCGTTGATCATTTTCAGCATGAAGAAAAGTTGATGGAAGAATACCATTATCCTAGGTTGGTAGAGCATCAAAAAATACATCAGGAGTTAATTGATGAAATTCAAGAATTTAAAAAGAAAAATACTTCTGGCGCTGAGGATCTTGCCAGGGAATTATTAGCATTTCTTCGAGTGTGGGTTTTAGAGCATATATTGAAAATAGATAAAGAATACGGGGCTTTTCTGGAATCCAGAGGTGGGCGTTTTATCGTATAATAGCCATCTGTAAATTTAAAATAGTTTCTTTAGTCTTAGACCATTCGATATCGAATGGTCTTTTTATTTGATATCCCTTGCAGATCATGACTTAATCTGGTGATAATCAGAAAAGATTTTTTTTACACTAGGTTGAAGGGAAAATGACGATGGATGGATTGGCAAAGATTTCGATTAAAGAACTGTTGCGATTACAGCAGCCGGAAGAGTCTATTTGTGTCAAGGGCTGGGTGCGCTCAATCCGGCGCGGTAAGGATGTTTCTTTTGTCACCTTGAATGATGGCAGCTGTTTTGCCTCTTTGCAGATTGTTTTGAGCCCTGAACTTGATAATTACGAAGCGGCATCTAAGGTTGGTACTGGTGCTTGTCTGGCGGTTACTGGACAGTTGGTTGAATCACCGGCGGCAGGGCAGGCTTGGGAAGTACAGGCTCATGGAATTGAAATTGTTGGTGTTGCAGATGAAAGCTACCCATTGCAGAAAAAACGCCATAGTCTTGAATATTTGCGTTCTATTGCTCACTTGAGGCCTCGTTCCAACACCTTTGGTGCGGTGTTTCGGATGCGCAGTTCTCTCGCTTTTGCTGTTCATCAGTTTTTTCAGCAACGTAGTTTTCTCTACGTACAGACACCCATTGTAACCACCAATGATTGTGAAGGTGCTGGGGAAATGTTTCGAGTCAGCACTCTGGATCCAGAAAATTCACCACAGCAGAACGGTAAAATTGATTGGACGCAAGATTTCTTTGGTGAGCGCACTGGTTTGACGGTTAGTGGCCAATTACAGGCAGAATTATTTGCTACGGCATTTTCAGATGTTTACACTTTTGGTCCGACCTTCCGTGCAGAAAATTCTAATACCAGCCGTCACGCTGCTGAATTCTGGATGATTGAACCTGAAATCGCTTTTGCCGACCTGCGTGATAACTGTCAGTTAGGTGAAGATTTTCTCCGCTACATGGTTGTCTACGCATTGGAAAACTGTCAAGAAGATCTTGTTTTTTTCAATCAACGGATTGAAAAAGGTTTGCTTGATAAGCTGGAGTCACTGGCAAAAGCGGAGTTCCGAACCATCAGTTACTCTGAGGCGATTGAGCAACTACAAAAATCGGGACAATCATTTGAGTATCCGGTCGTATGGGGGCATGATCTTCAATCGGAACACGAACGATATCTGACTGAAAAAATCTTTAATGGGCCAGTTTTTGTGACTGATTATCCAAAACAGATCAAGGCTTTTTATATGCGCATGAATGATGACGAAAAGACCGTTGCTGCTATGGATTTGCTTGTGCCCCGGGTCGGAGAAATTATTGGTGGCAGCCAGCGTGAAGAACGTTTCGATGTGTTGCAATCGCGGATGGCTGCGCAGGGAATTACTGCTGGTGATATGGATTGGTATCTCGATATTCGACGTTGGGGAAGTTGTCCACATGCTGGCTTTGGTCTGGGTTTTGAGCGTTTATTGATGTATCTGACTGGGATGGAGAACATTCGCGATGTTATCCCTTTTCCGCGGACTCCGGGACATGCAAAGTTCTGATTATAAATCCCCCTCAATCCCTCTTTTCTAAAAGGGGAAATCTGATTCGCTTCCCTCTTTGATATAGAGGATCTGGGGGGAATTGACGCTAAACAGGAAAACTGATTTGAAAAACTTGTTTCAATATATCATTCCCGCTATTTTACTGCTTTTCTGCAGCAATAATATTGCTTTCGCAGAAGAACCGGTTCGCTTGGATTTGCCGGTACGGGTTGGTGGTGATTACAACTATCCTCCCTACGAATATCTGGATCAGGATGGTTTGCCGACCGGTTATAATGTCGAGTTGAGTCAGGCGGTTGCTCGGGTGATGGGAATGGAGATCAATATTCAGCTTGGATCTTGGGGTGTTATGCGTCAGGCTCTAGATCAGGGGGATGTTGATATCTTGATGGGGATGGCTCACACTGAAGAGCGCTTGGCTGAAGTTGATTTTTCGATTCCCCACGCAAAAGTTCATCAGTCTATCTGGATTCGTGACAACAATAAAAATATCCATAACGTGGATGACTTGGTTGGCAGGGAGGTCATTGTAATGAAGGGGAGCGTGATGCACGACTTCATGCTTGATAATGAGATCGCTGCCGATTTGTTTATGGTTCAGACTCTTGCTGATGCTCTTAAGCTATTGGCTTCAGGTCAACATGATTGTGCCCTGGTTGCTAAGCTTCCAGGAGAATACCTTCTGAACGATCCAGCATTGAATATTATCTTGAGTGACCCGATATTGAATAATATTCATCCTATTGCTCGCCCATTAGTTGCGCAGGATTATGGGTTTGCCGTTAAAAAGGGAAATCTTGAACAGCTGGAACGATTTAATGAGGGATTGTCTCTATTGAAAACGTCTGGCGAGTATCGCCAGATCAGAGAAAGATGGCTGGGAGTTTTGCAGCCAGAACCCATCTCCTGGAAAAACCTCATTCGTTATGGGGCGCTGGTTATCGGGCCTTTATTGTTGGTGCTGATCGCTTTTGCCCTTTGGTCGAGGACTTTACGTCGACAGGTTGCCTTGAGGACGAAAGAACTGGAGTGCGAAATTGCTGAGCGGATGCGTTCTGCAGAAGAGTTGCAAATTCGCCAGAAACAATTATTGCACGCGGATAAAATGACTTCGTTGGGGGTTCTGGTCGCTGGAGTTGCTCATGAAATCAACAACCCTAACGGTTTGATTCAACTTAGCCTGCCGCAACTCAACAAAGCTTATCAAAGTATTGAACCGATCCTTGATGATCATTACCAGAAGCAGGGTGATTTTAAGCTGGGTTGGTTTGACTATTCGCGAATGCGTCAAGAAATCCCAAAAATGTTGCAGGAGATGCTGGAAAGTTCCAATCGTATCAAACGAATTGTAGAAGATTTGAAGGATTTTGCCCGCCGCAATGATTCTGGCTTGGACGATAAAGTTGATCTGAATGAAGTTGTCCGCTCGGCACTGCGATTGGTAGATAATGCCCTACGGAAAGCAACTCGTCACTTTCAGGTTGACTACTCTTCTGAATTGCCACTGTTTCGCGGTAATGGTCATCGCATTGAGCAAGTTATTGTCAATCTGATTTTGAATGCCTGCCAAGCTCTGACTTCTGTAGATCAGTCTATTAAGTTAAGTACTTATGAGCGACAGGATGACGGGATGGTTGTTCTTGAAGTATATGACGAGGGGCGTGGCCTGGACGAAGAAACTTTGCAGCGAATTACCGATCCTTTTTTTACCACCAAGCGGGAAACCGGGGGAACCGGCCTTGGACTATCTGTCTCCGATGGAATTGTTCAGGATCACCACGGGCAATTGGAGTTTTCAGCTCAACCAGGGCAGGGAATGATGGTGACATTATTACTCCCCATCTATGAGGAACAGGAATAATGGAAGCAAAACTATATCCATCATTCGGGGTATTGTTGGTTGATGATGAACTCCCTTGGTTGCGGAGTTTGAGTCTGACTCTAGAGGGTCCAGGGGGAGTCACTAATTTGCTTCAGTGTCAGGATAGCAGGGAAGTGATGTCAGTACTGGGGAAGAATGATATTGGTCTGGTTCTGCTGGATCTGACCATGCCGCACATTGCTGGAGAAGAGTTGCTGGAGAAGATTGTCACCGAATATCCACAGACCCGGGTCATTATCCTCAGTGGAATGAATCAATTGGAAACAGCGGTTAATTGTATGCGTTCGGGAGCCTTTGACTATTTTGTTAAGACTGTTGATGAAGAGCGTTTGGTTGATGGGGTGCGGCGTGCCATTCAGATGGTTGAGTTAGAATCGGAAAATCACGCCATCCGCAGACGATTTTTTCATGATCAGATTGATGCACCTGAAGTATTTGCTTCTATCGTTACCGATAATACGGCTATGCGAGCCAGGTTTCAATATTTGGAAGCTGTGGCTCCCAGCAGTCAGCCAATTTTAATTACTGGTGAAAGTGGCGTCGGTAAAGAGTTGGTCGCTCAGGTGATTCACACTCTCAGTGGCAATGGCGGAGCGCTGGTTTCGGTCAATGTCGCTGGGCTGGACGACAATGTTTTTGCTGATACCTTGTTCGGGCATATACGTGGGGCTTTTACCGGTGCTGAAAGTGTTCGTAAGGGGATGATTGAGAGAGCTGCGGGAGGAACTCTGTTTCTTGATGAAATCGGCGACCTTAATCCTGCATCACAAGTGAAACTGTTGCGATTATTGCAGAATGGGGAATATTACCCCCTTGGAAGTGACCAGCCGAAGCAGATGACCGCCCGGGTTGTCGTAGCTACTCACGCTGATCTGGATGCGAAGATGGCTGCAGGAGAGTTTCGCCGTGATTTGTATTATCGGCTCTATTCACACCATGTCAATCTTCCACCTTTGCG
>JADGEB010000089.1 GCA_016744595.1 Desulfuromusa sp. | reverse complement strand
CCTGTTGCTGGTGTTCCTCCTAATTCAGCAAATAATAATGCCTCCGTTAAAGTCTCGCTTGAACAGATTGTTAAAGTTCCATTTGTTCCTGGATCCAATGCTGTTTCTACAGTTACAACTACATCTGCACTTACTGCTGGACATTCTGTTGTTCCTGCTAATGTATAAGTATAGGTTCCTGCTCCGGCTAATGGAAGTGGACTCCATGTTCCGCCTGTTGCTGGTGTTCCTCCTAATTCAGCAAATAATAATGCCTCCGTTAAAGTCTCACTTGAACAGATTGTTAAAGTTCCATTTGTTCCTGGATCCAATGCTGTTTCTACAGTTACAACTACATCTGCACTTACTGCTGGACATTCTGTTGTTCCTGCTAATGTATAAGTATAAGTTCCTGCTCCGGCTAATGGAAGTGGACTCCATGTTCCACCTGTTGCTGGTGTTCCTCCTAATTCAGCAAATAATAATGCCTCCGTTAAAGTCTCACTTGAACAGATTGTTAAAGTTCCATTTGTTCCTGGATCCAATGCTGTTTCTACAGTTACAACTACATCTGCACTTACTGCTGGACATTCTGTTGTTCCTGCTAATGTATAAGTATA
>JADGEB010000088.1 GCA_016744595.1 Desulfuromusa sp. | reverse complement strand
GGGTAAAAGCGGCAAGATGGTGGTGTGAAGGGAGATATACAAAGGCGATAAATATCGATGATAAATATAAAAAACTTCCTGATCATTATATATTTACCGTATTACCAATTAAAATTGATAATTCCTTATTTATGTCATCGAACAATAAAATATTTGCATTATTACGAGCGATTACAGAATAATCATAATTATACAAATTGTGTTTATTGGTACGAAAAAACTCTTTAATATATCTTTTTATCCTGTTTCTGGTTACAGCATTGCCAACACGACGACTCACCGTTACACCCAGACGTGGATGTTCACATCCATGATTACGAATAAAAAGAACAAAATGGGGTGTATATAATTTACACCCCATTTGCTTTACCTCTTTATAATCTTTAGAGGTCCTTAAACGGTACTCCCTAAGATAAAAGTTATTCATTTACTATTTTTGTGGTGTAGTCACCGTCAATACTTTACGACCTCTTGCACGACGACGATTAATCGATGCACGACCGTTTGCAGTTTGCATTTTCTTTCTGAAACCATGAGTCCTTTTACGCTTAATACGACTCGGTTGATATGTACGCTTAGACATTGTTTATCCTCCAAATTATCT
>JADGEB010000087.1 GCA_016744595.1 Desulfuromusa sp. | reverse complement strand
CCTAGAGGCTAAGTTACTTTTTATTCCTACGACGAACGATGAACTTATCAGTTCGCCTGTTAGTTCTCGTTTTATAACCCTTTGTTGGCACTCCCCAAGGAGTTACTGGGTGACGACCACCAGAACTCTTACCTTCACCACCACCATGTGGATGGTCGACGGGGTTCATAGCAACACCTCGAGACTGGGGACGTTTTCCCAACCAACGATTACGGCCTGCCTTACCAATTTTAATTTTTTCGAAATCCAAGTTACCTACCTGCCCCACCGTTGCACGACAATCTTGCATAATCAAACGCACTTCACCTGAGGGCAAACGGAGCTGAGCATAACGTCCTTCTTTTGCAGCAATCATGGCATACGCACCAGCACTTCTTGCCAACTGACCACCCTTACCAACTTTAAGCTCAACGTTATGCACCCAAGTCCCCAGCGGTATGGAGCGAATCGTCATAGTGTTACCAGGACGGATATCTGCTGAATCACTGGCAACAACACTGTCGCCAACGCTTAGGCCATTCGGCGCAAGAATATAACGCTTCTCACCATCAACGTAGAACAATAATGCAATTCTAGCACTACGGTTAGGATCATATTCTATCGCAGC
>JADGEB010000086.1 GCA_016744595.1 Desulfuromusa sp. | reverse complement strand
TCATTAAAGTGAAAAGTAATACAGTATATTGGTATAACCATTAATGACAATTTTAGTCTCTTTATTGCAGGTCAATATTTTGGTACTCAATATCAAAAAAAAACGGGCTATGAAATTTAATTCACAGCCCGTCAAAACAAAATATTTTTGCCTCCTCCGCAGAATCTGTGGGTAGGTGGCGATAAAACTAGAGCATTGTCTTTCCTGGTTGGATAAGATGGTTTTTCCAGAAACTATCAAACCCAAACCAGAAAAAGACAATGCTGATAAAGACTCTACTGAATAAAGTCGAACGATTCAAGTCGTTCGTTTATGGTTCCATCTGTGTCATGTTGATTGACGGTGTGGAAGCCTTGGTTATTGATATTGAACCACGCCGCAACAGTCGGCCAATTTGCCCTGAATGTGGCAAACGATGCACGGTTTATGACCGACAGCCACAGCGGCTGTTCGAGTATTTGCCGGTCTGGTCGTTTAAAGCCTATTTCCGCTATGTTCCGCGCCGGGTCAAATGTCCTGATCATGGCGTTAAGGTAGAAGCTCTACCTTGGGGATACGGCAAAGAGCGGATGACTTTTTCGTATCAGATTTATTTGTCCCGTTGGGCGAAGCGGCTGTCCTGGAA
>JADGEB010000085.1 GCA_016744595.1 Desulfuromusa sp. | reverse complement strand
TTGGCTTCTTCGTAAATGGCTTCGGAGGCCTGTTTTTTTGTACCCACAAACATCACATCACCACCGTTTGCAGCAATATTTTTAATGAAATCATGGGCCTGCCTGTACAATTTAACGGTCTGCTGAAGATCAATAATGTAGATTCCGTTCCTGGCGCCGAAAATGTACCGTTTCATTTTGGGGTTCCAGCGTTTGGTCTGATGTCCGAAATGTACCCCTGCTTCCAGTAATTCTTTAATTGTAATGTAAGCCATTTTTTCTCCTGTTTTTTCAATGGTTTTTAATGTTCATCCGCTTCCTTCATCCCCGAAATCGACTTTTAAAAAGCACCGGATCACAAGTCCGGAAGCGTGTGTTATTATGTTTGCAAAAGCAAAATCCAAATTTCTATAGCAAAAAGCGAAAAAACAATCAATTTATTTTTTAAAAATCGCCAACCGGTTATGCCCGGCAAGATCTTTGATAAAATCCAACTCAGCCACCCAAGGAAACCCGCCAGCAAGACTTTTGACCAGGGGCTTCTGGTTAAATCCGATCTCAAGAACCAAACGACCGGAAGGCAAAAGTCTATCACCCGCCTGGGCAAGGATAATCCTGACAGCATCCAGGCCGTCAATCCCCCCATCCAATGCCTGACG
>JADGEB010000084.1 GCA_016744595.1 Desulfuromusa sp. | reverse complement strand
GGTAGGGGCAATGCAAAAAGTTCGAAGAACTTTTTTGCAGCCGGATTCTCATTGAGGAACTTAGTGTTGCCAACAATACGGATGTCGGCGACAACGAAACCAAGCTTGACAGGATTACTGACAGCACCAGCAACATCGACTACAGTCATGCGCTCAACAGCATCTGCTTGTGATGTGAATGGTTTGATTTCAGGAACGTTTATCCAGTTAACATCTTGGCCTGGCTTCAATTTGAAAATTGTCCAGTTTGGTGCCCAGGTGTAAAAGAAGGCAGGTTTTCCAGTGTTGTAGCGGGCGAGTGCATCAGCCATTCCGGCTGAATAATCAACCTTGACGGCATTAATGTGGTCGTCTAAGCCGTAGGTGTCAAAATGATGGCTGATAATTTTTTCACACTGCCATCCTGCAGGGCAGGCAGTTAAATCAGCTTTGCCATCACCATTTGCATCAAAGGCTTTTTTGACTTCAGGGCGCTTAAAGTCAGCGATAGACTTAATGCCAAACTTGTCTACTTCTGCTTTCGATACCATGTATCCTTGCAATCCACCTGCCTTGACAACGTAGCCAACTTTCTCTGCTTTGTCGTAAAATCCTTTTGGTACTTGCCCATCATGCATTGGGAACCAGCCATTGGTCCAATAGTCGAGGTCACCTAACGAA
>JADGEB010000083.1 GCA_016744595.1 Desulfuromusa sp. | reverse complement strand
AGTCTGCTGCATGCATTTCAAATTTAACAATAGAGTAGTTGCTGAGGGTGTCAACAATATATTTTTTCACAAAGCCTTCAAATCTAGGGCTTAGTAAGCCAAGGACATTTTCAGCAATAGTTCTGCGCCCTTTTTTATCAAAGTAATAGACTTGCCCATTGCCAGCCGGATCCTCTTCGACGTTACGATAACCAGAAAAGTAAAGATTATAGGTGACATTGTAAGCTGTGCCCGACTCATCGACCCGTGGAACGGTCTGTGTATCCACCTGCCCCAGATAATTATAGGTGTTACTCGCGGTGACTTGATTTTCGGGATTGGTCAAACTGGTCATCCGGTGCGGATGTGCAGGATCTGAGTATCCATACTTCCAGAGTTTTTGCTCTGGATCGCGATACTCGGTGAGATCCCCCGTTGCATCAACTAAGTAGGAAACAGAACGTCCAGCTGAGTCACTGACACTGGTAAGATCATCACCACTATAATTAAGGGTCAACGTACGGTTAAAAGCATCCGTGACGGTTTGTAGCTGGTCACCAGAATAGGAAAAGTTCATCTCATTGCCATCGATATCGGTGATTTTACTGATCCGACCATCAATATCGAAATCATGCTGAACACCATAACGTTCCTGTAGCGAAAAAGTACCATTACCATTATCAATCAACGTGTGCAGTGTTCCGGGAGAAGACAAAAAACTAC
>JADGEB010000082.1 GCA_016744595.1 Desulfuromusa sp. | reverse complement strand
ACCTTGCATTGCACCTTTACCTCTAGAACGACCAATAGCGTCTATTTCATCAATGAAAACTATACATGGTGCTTTTTCTCTTGCCTGTTTGAATAAATCTCTAACTCTTGAAGCTCCAACACCAACAAACATTTCAACAAAATCAGAACCTGAAATTGAGAAAAATGGTACATCAGCTTCTCCTGCAACAGCTTTTGCCAAAAGAGTCTTACCTGTCCCAGGCGAACCAACTAATAATACACCTTTTGGTATTTTCCCACCTAAAGCAGTATATTTCTTAGGGTTTTTGAGGAAATCGACAACCTCCATTACTTCTTGTTTTGCTTCTTTTAATCCAGCAACATCTTTGAAAGTCGTATTTACTTTTGCATCTTTATCAAACAATGCAGCCCGTGATTTACCTATATTGAAAATTTGAGCACCTGGTCCTCCACCTGACCCCATTCTTCTCATCAAAAACAACCAAAGTCCTACAAGAATAATAATCGGTAATAGCCAATTTAATAATGGGCCGACCCAATCTGGTTTTGTTATTAATTTGGGATCAATTTCTACACCTTTATCTCTCAATTTCATCATCTCCTGATCAAAAGTTCTCATATCACCAATTTCAAAAGTAAAATCAGGATCAAGGTTTGATTCTTTCTTACCTTTTAATTCGGAGTATCTGTCTTTGCTTCCTGTTCTGATGTAAACATTAGCAACAGATTTGTTAACTACTTCTACTT
>JADGEB010000081.1 GCA_016744595.1 Desulfuromusa sp. | reverse complement strand
GTCCTGCACGTGTGGGACAATGCCAGGCGGCACCAACAATTGCTGCACATCTGCGACCTGCCTTCCCCCGAGCGCAACCCGGCCCGGAGTGATCCATCATAAAATCATAGAAAAAACGGGCAGGTGAATAGCTGAAACAGAGGGGGTGCGGGCAAAAAAAAATCCCCTGGTTGAAATAAACATTTCAACCAGAGGATATCCCTTTGCTATCCGCATGATCACAACCGTATTCACACTTCGCCACGTGATGAATAACGTTCCATGTTCAGGCAGGTCTTCTGACTTCTGGATCATCCGAATGGATCGCGCCTTCCCCCGAGCCTTCAGGCCCAAAGTGGCTTTGATTGCGATCCCCGTCCCCAGTTACAGCGGCGGGCCCGTCCCTGACTTTCACAGGGTTCCCATATTGTGCCTTTAATTTGGCACCTGAACATCTATGTAAGAGATAAGAGAGAACACGACCCTTTGAAAATTCAGTCAATGTTCCTTGCTACAGAAAAGCATAATCAGACAAAGCTTTCCGAGTGGAGATTTACTACTTATCGCCAACAAAGAATTACGTCAATCTAAAAAGTATTGCATATAGAGCATGATACCCAGCTGCTCCCACTTAAGAGAGGAGATATCAGGGTGGGCAAAGAGAGGGATTTTCATTTTGTGCCACTTAGGGTAAAACACGTCAGGCCTTTCCGGGGGGCCCAGATTAGACAAGACATTCACCTTTCAACAC
>JADGEB010000080.1:328-772 GCA_016744595.1 Desulfuromusa sp. | reverse complement strand
GTCCAGAGTACTTCCCCATTCACTTTCAAGAGCATCAAGAGCTTCCGTCAATGCTTCATTTTCAGGAAACTTAATCAACATATGTTCGAATAAGTCAGCAGCACAGATCAATCTTGACCCTAGCGGAATAGCATCACCTTTTAACCCATCGGGAAACCCTATTCCGTCATAGCGTTCATGATGGTGCCTCACCAGCTCACCAACCTTACTGAAAGCTGGAATCATCTCGACCACGGCCTGACCACGAACAACATGAGCACGATATTCCTGTAAGTCCTTTCCCTTCAGTTCTCCAGCATTTTCTAGGAGCACCCTGTCCGACATCCCAATTTTACCAATATCATGAAGCAGTCCGGCAATATGTATCTTGCGTTGATTTTCTTCAGACAAATTCAGTTTCTTCGCCATAACAGCAACGAGTTCAGCTACGTTCCGACTATGGTC
>JADGEB010000080.1:0-318 GCA_016744595.1 Desulfuromusa sp. | reverse complement strand
TCAGGAGCCCGCTTGTCTCGCATTTCAATCAACCCTGTCAGTATTTCAATGGTACTATTAAAGCTCTGTTGTAACTGATGATGACTTTCGGCAATTTCATCACCTTTTGATCGAATTTGAGACGTCTGATCCAAAACCCTCTGTTTAAGGCGCTGATTCCAATCATGTAATTCATTTTTCTGTTTCAACACCAAAGCATTCAAACGTTTATTTTCAACGACTAGCAAATAATTTTTAGCAGCTTCTCTAATCGATAGGAGTAGAGCATCATCATCCCAGGGCTTGGTTAGATAGCGAAAAATAGCTCCTCTGTTAATC
>JADGEB010000007.1 GCA_016744595.1 Desulfuromusa sp. | reverse complement strand
TATGGCATACATTGTAGGGCGTACAATGTACGGCGTACATTGTACATTGTACCGCGTACGCGTACATTGTTTATAACAAATTTATAATTGTAAAAAATATGGAATAATTTGTCTGTATATGACGTCAAATAAAATACAATATAATATTAATTATATATTTTATTTTTTGATGTTAATAATTTCTGTTCAATTTATTGTTTTGTTTATTCATTTATATTCATTGGGTTCCAACATTCCTTTGCTTTTACTTTTAAGAGGAGATCCTGCTTCTGCCGGTGAAGCAAAAAAACTAATTATAACAGGATCAATAGGTTTCTTTAAGAAACCTATTATTGGATATTGGCTAAAGTATTATTTTTACTTTGTGCCATTATTTGCATACTACTCATCTTTTCTTTTTAAGAAAAACATATTTAAAATAATTTTTATTATATCAATCATTATTTCTTTATTTTATTTTATGATTGATGGGCATAAATCAGTACCTGTGACTTTTTTATTTATATTTGTAATTTATAGATCAATGTTTGTTAGACAATCTAACGTTAAGTTGTTCTTTGCATCCTGTTCGTTGGTTTCTATGGTTTTTATCTACTATTTAGCTTCTTTTGATCTTTTTGGAAGATTGCAGTATGGAACCAATAGATTTTTACAAAGATTGTTTGTTTTGCAAGGACAAGGTTTGTACTATATCTATGAATTTATTGAACCTTCATTTGCGTATGTTCTACCACTAGTACCATTTACAAGTATTATGTTTCCTGGTTCTAGAAAAGCAGATGCTATTGTTATGGAATATCTATTTGGCCCTTCATCTTCAAATGTAAATATGAATTCATTATTTATTGCTGAAACATATTCTTTTTCTGGTATGTTTGGTGTGATTATTTCTCCTTTTCATGTATGGAGTATTATAATAATACTTTCTTTGCTTCTTCGACGTTTTACCAGAAAAGATTCATTGTTTTTTATTCCGCTAGCTTTTTCTGTTGTACCTCATATTCCGTTTACTCAAAATATTTCATACTTTATTTTTCCAAAAGAATTAGTGTCTATTTCAATTTTATTTTTTATATTATATGTAATATTTCTACGTACACGAAAGTCTAAATATGTATAAGGTTCTTTATATTGTTAGTACTCTTAAATGTGCCGGTCCAACCAACCAGCTTTACAATATCATCAAATATTTAAATCGAGATAAGTATCAACCGCACTTGATCACGCTTTCTCCAGAACCTAAAGATAGTCGTTGGGCTGATTATGAGGCATTAGGTGTTAAACTGTATTCTCTCAATTTATCGAGATTCAGAGGTTTATTTTTTGCTAAAAGTGAACTAAAGCATTTATTAGATCAAGTTGGGGCAGATTTAATACATAGCCAAGGAATTCGTGCTGATTCTTTGGTGTCTTCTCTTTGTGGTGATCGACCTTGGTTTTTGACTGCTAGAAATTATCCATGGCATGACTATCCGATGAAGTTTGGGCGATTGAAGGGAACCATAATGGCTAAGAAACATTTAGTCGCTATGCGTTTATGTCATCATGCTGTTGCCTGTTCAAAAACAATTTCAGCTCAGTTATCGCATCACGATATCAAATCTATTGCTATTCAAAATGGCGTCAACTTGCTTGAGATAAACTCTGGAAAAGAAGATCCTTTGTCAAATTTAGAGCGGCCCATTTTTGTTTCTGTCGGCAGTCTGATCCCACGAAAAAACATGCAACTAGTCATTGAGGCGTTCGGTCGTTATTTGAATCAGAATAAAGGAAGCCTGGTGATCTTAGGAGATGGACCTCAATTGGCAGATTTGCGCAGTTTAGGCTTTGAACATGTCCATTTGTTGGGCAATGTGGATAATGTCTCCGATTATCTTTCTGCTTCGGATTATTTTATATCAGCTTCTTTGTCTGAAGGATTACCAAATACTGTTCTTGAGGCATTAGCTACTGAGCTGCCGGTCATTTTGTCAGATATCCCTTCGCATGAAGAAATTCATGCTGCGTGTAAGACTGCTTGCATTCTTTTTAACCTTGCAGGGGGCGCAGAGGGTTTAGCTGAGACGATGATGCAAGTTGGCGATGTTTTTACCGAAGAATCGAGGCTAGATGCTGGTCGTGTTGCCAGAGAGGTCTTTTCTGCTGAAACAATGTCGAGAGCTTATCAGCTAGCTTATACAAGTGCTTTGGAGAGTAAATGAGTTCTACGTCTTTTAATTATTTTGAAAGAACAGTTGCTCGTATTTTGAGTAAATTTCCAGCCATTAAAAGTTTTACGAAATATATTTATTCTCGACTGGTCTATTTAAAAAGTAAGAAAAAATACCAGTTCAAAACCAGTTATTCATTATCTGCCGTTAGTTGTAATAAGCAGCAAAGTTTTTTTGGTTACTATGATAAATCTCCTATCTCTGATAGTGGATTTATATTGTCTCATGTTGTTCATCAGGACACACGAAAAAATCCAAATGCAGATGAGACTATTTTTGTTTCGCTGGTTGATCCAGAGATCAAAGAACCGATTTTACAGGTTGAAACGCATTCATTTAATTGGCAGCAAGGGGCACGAGCACATTGGCTGACGGATGATCTTTTTATTTTTAATGATTTTGATCTGCACGATCAACAATATATTGCTCGGGTTTATTCTAAGATGAGCTTATGTGAAGTTAAGAGATTTAATCTCCCTGTCCAAGATTCTTATGGGACTGACTATTATTTATCATTGAATTATCAACGTTTAATGGCTTTGCGTCCTGACTATGGTTACCGGAATCTCCCTTCATTAAGTATTGCAGAATTAATGAACCATAAGTCTGATGGTATTAGGCGTGTTGATTATTCTTCAGGTGAGCAGAGCCTTATTGTTTCTTTGGAACAGGTGTGTGCAATTGAAGCAAAAACTGTGTTTGATCAAGCTCTTCACAAGCTTAATCACGTCATGATTTCACCTTCGGGAGACAGGTTTATCTTTATTCATCGTTATTTTGTAGGAATGCAGCGCTTTGATCGCCTTTTCTTGGCAGATGCTCAAACGGGTGAGTTAACACTGCTGGCCGCTTTTGGTATGGTCAGTCATTGTTTTTGGTTGGATGAGAATACAATACTTGGCTATTTGCGTGGTCCCGGTGACAAGGATGCCTATTGGCTGATTGATATCTCGACCGGACGGTTTAAACATTTTTCCGTTTTGGATAGGTACTCTGATGGGCACCCTCATGTGTGCGGTGATTGGTTTATAACCGATACTTATCCAGATAGAGCTCGGATGCAACATTTGCTGCTCTGTAATTGGAAAACTGATGAAGTGCGTGAGCTCGGAGAGTTTTACCATGGTTTTGAATACAGTGGGGAAAGTCGCTGTGACTTGCATCCTCGATTGAGCCCTGATGGACAGAGTGCCTTTTTTGATTCTGTGTTTGATGGTTCACGTAGACTGTATAGGTTGGATCTGAAATGAATCTTTCGGTTTTAATGTCTGTATATAAAGATGAAAGTGCGCATTATCTGGCTGAAGCGTTACAGAGTTTAGCCGATCAAACACTTAAAGCGAATGAAGTTGTTTTAGTCGAGGATGGGCCTATTGGCGATGACTTGTCGGCAGTGATTGAGTCGTTACGATCCGAACTTAATATCAAGTCTGTAAAATTGCCGCAGAACATGGGATTGGCGTACGCTTTGAATGAGGGCCTTAAACAATGCTCTTATGAGTTTGTTGCGCGTATGGATAGCGATGATGCGGCTTTGCCTCTACGTTTCGAAAAACAGCTTGTTGCTTTTTGTAAAGATACAACTTTGGACATTGTCGGAAGTTTTGTTAAGGAGTTTGATTCCTTGGGGCGCGTAGGTGGTCTGCGAACGATGCCAGAGCAACACGAACATATTCTTCAAAATCTATGGGCTTGTCCATTGATTCATCCGACAGTTATGTTTAGACATGAAAAGATAAAATTGGTTGGTAATTACAATATTGCGTTAAAGAGACGTCAGGATTACGAACTTTGGTTTCGGTGTGCTGCTAAGGGTCTGCGTTTTGCAAATATTGCTGAGCCACTATTGCTTTATCGGTTTGATCACAATACGCATAAAAAACAGCCTATTCGCTTGGCTTGGCAACAAGCTTTAGTTGGTTATGGGGGAGTAAAGCTTCTTGAAATGGCATGGTGGAAACGGTTTGCCTGTTTCGTTCCTTTTGTTCGTTCATTGTTTCCTTCTTGGATTCAACATTCTGTTTATCAATATTTAAAAAAGTATGATCCGAGAAACAAAGCCCCTGGTTTGAGAAAATGAATATATTGATAACGGGTGCGACTGGCTTAATTGGTTCGGCTCTAGTGGGTGTCCTGTTAGCTCTTCCTCGTGTCACGCTTCGTGCCGCTATTCGTCAAGATAAACATCACTTGCCTGAGATGGTTGAGGTGTTACGGGTTGGTTCACTTGCAGCAGAGACAGATTGGGGTACTGCTTTACAGGGTGTAGATGTAGTCATTCACGCTGCTGCACGTACGCATGTTATGAATGAAGATGCTGCTTTTCCTCTTGCAGAGTTTCGAAAGACCAATGTTTCTGGAACATTGAGCCTTGCACGGCAGGCTGTCGCTGCTGGTGTTACACGTTTCGTCTTTATCAGTTCAGTTGGTGTTAACGGCAATCGAAACAATTGTCCTTTTACAGAAGCTGATATTGAGACCCCTGTTGAGCCTTATGCTGTTTCCAAAAAGGAAGCTGAAGAAGGTTTGCGACGGCTGGCAGATGAATCAGGGCTGGAAGTTGTCATTATTCGTCCACCATTGGTTTATGGACCGAATGCACCAGGAAATTTCGGGCGGTTAATTCGAATTGTTGATAAAGGGATTCCTCTTCCTTTAGGCTCAGTCCACAATAAACGCAGCTTTGTTGCTCTGGATAATCTAGTCGATTTGATTGTGACCTGTATCGATCATCCTGCGGCTGCCAATCAGATTTTTCTGGCTGGTGATGGTGAAGACCTTTCGACGACAGAATTATTGCAACGGATGGCTAAAGCGATGGGCAAACCTGCCCGCTTGATTCCTGTTCCCACCAAAGCTTTAGAGTTTGGGGCAATGTTGTTGGGTAAACGAGATATCACACAACGACTGTGTAGCTCCTTGCAGGTGGACATCTCCAAGGCACGGGATCTGTTGGGATGGGTGCCGCCCATCAGTGTGGATGAAGGACTGAGACGGGCAGCCAAAAAAACTTAGAATTTAGCCACGGACGCACACGGACAAGGGCGGACGGGATCTTTTTAAGTAAAGAAACAGCTGGTTCATTTTGGTTTAGTCCATTTGAGGTGTTTATTTTATCCGAACTTGTCTGTGTGAGTCTGTGGCCAATAGTCCTTGACCTGTCAGATTGGACGTTTGAAGGATGATTTTTTACTTTGACGATGTCTAAGTTATCCTTCCTTTTTCAGTGATAGAGAAAATCCATAATGAAACGTACTTTTGATATTTTCATGTCATTGCTGGCATTGGTTATTTCAGCATTTCCCCTGCTGGTTGTGGCAGTGTTGGTGAAACTAACATCCAAAGGTCCTGCATTGTATTGGTCTGATCGGATCGGTATGAATAATACCATTTTTAAAATGCCAAAATTTCGTACCATGCTTATTGATACTCCGGCAGTGGCAACTCATTTGCTCGGAGACCCCGACCAGTTTCTTACCCCTGTTGGTAAATTTCTGCGTAAGTCAAGTCTGGATGAACTGCCACAACTTTTAAGTATTTTAAAGGGGGATATGAGCATTGTTGGGCCACGACCAGCACTTTATAATCAAGATGATTTGGTTGAGTTACGAACTGCCAAGGGGATACATGTTTTATCCCCTGGCTTAACGGGTTGGGCGCAAGTTAATGGGCGGGATGAGTTGCCTATTCCGGTTAAGGTTGATTTTGATGAATATTATTTACAGAATCGGTCGTTTTTTTTTGATTTGAAAATTATTTATCTGACTTTTCTTAAAGTTGTAAAGCATGAAGGAGTGACCCACTGAATTCATTTTCCTTGCTACTTCAATATTTTTAGTGGACATTGAGTTGAGATGTTTATAGTCTTTCTCAGTAATAAACTGTGGGTGGGGGAAATATGAAAGAAATTGTTTACAAAAATCGCCTGATTATTGTTTTTATCATGACGGGCCTTATCATTAGCTGCTCTCTAGTGCTGGCTTACGCCGTACGTTTTGATTTTTCAATCCCTTCACCGTATTGGTCAAAAATTACCTCTCTTATCCCTGCAGTCCTGATCATTAAGTTGTTTATTTTCTGGCAGTTTGGCTGTTTTAGGGGGTGGTGGCGTTATGTCTCGATGCCAGATCTGGTTCAAATTGTTAAAGCCAATTTCTTTGGCTCTTTTGTTTTTGTGGCATATGCGGTTCTTATCTACCGTCTTGATCAAATTCCCCGAACCGTCCTGATTCTGGATGGTATTTTTTGTTTTCTGGCGATTAGTGGCATCCGTTTTGCTACGCGGGCTTTTCGTGAGCACTATCTTCCCCTACAACAAGGAACAGAGATCCATCAGGCACGGGCACTGATTGTTGGGGCTGGCGATGCTGGACAGTTGATTGCGCGGGAGATCCGTTCAAATTTGCAACTGGATCTCAAAGTTGTTGGTTTTGTTGATGATGATCCGGTTAAGCGAAAGGGGACATTTCAGGGGTTAAATGTTCTTGGCTCACGTGTTGATTTGAGAAAAATTGTCAATGCGTATGGTGTGGATGAAATTATCATTGCGATACCTTCGGCATCTGGGGCGCAGATCAGGGAGATTGTCGAACACTGTCGGGAATCTAATGTCCGGTTCAGAATTCTTCCCGGGGTTGGTGAGTTGATTGATGGAAGGGTCTCTGTGCAACAGATTCGAGATGTAGATTTGAATGACCTGCTGGGACGGGAAGCAATTTTTTTGGATGAAGCACAGATTAACCATTATCTTCATGGGAAAAGGGTTCTTATTACAGGGGCAGGTGGAAGTATTGGCAGTGAAATTTGTCGTCAGGTTGCCCGTTTTAATCCACAGAAATTGGTTCTTTTTGAAAATGCCGAAACACCTCTTTTTATGATTGAACAAGAGTTGATCCAGAAACACGCAGATTTGCCTATTGTCCCGATTATTGGTGATGTGCGTAATCGCTCGCGGGTCAGTGTTATTTTTGATGAGCAGATGCCTCAAGTGGTCTTTCATGCTGCGGCCTATAAACATGTTCCGATGATGGAGAATAACCCGGCAGAAGCCGTCAATAATAATGTTCAGGGGACACGTATTCTTGCTGATGCCGCAGATGATATCGGGGTCGAAAAGTTTGTGATGGTTTCCACAGATAAAGCGGTACGGCCGACCAATGTCATGGGATCAACCAAGCGGATTGCCGAACTGTATGTTCAATCATTGAACAAAAAGAGTAAGACAAGTTTTGTTACCACCCGTTTCGGAAATGTTTTGGGGAGTAATGGCAGTGTCATTCCAACATTTAAGGAGCAGATTGCCAAAGGAGGGCCGGTCACGGTGACTCATCCCGATGTCACTCGGTTCTTTATGACGATTCCTGAAGCGACCCAGCTTGTTCTGCAGGCCGGTAGTATGGGTAGTGGCGGTGAGATTTATTTATTCGATATGGGCAAGGCGGTTAAGATCCAGACTCTTGCAGAAGAGTTGATCAAGCTTTCAGGGTTTCAGCCTCATGAAGATATTGAGATTATTTATACTGGACTGCGGCCGGGGGAAAAATTATACGAAGAACTTTTGCTGGATGAAGAAGGTGTGTTGCCGACACCCCATAGAAAAATCTGTATTGCTCAATCATCGACATTGGCTCATGAGAAGCTTGTTCCCATGGTCGATGCTTTGATTTTAGATGCAAAGGCTCTCGATTTGCCTGGGCTTAAAGAAAAGCTTCATCTGTTGGTGCCGGAATATAATCCTGCAGAAAATAAACCTTTGGCCAAGGTGATTAGACACCCTGCTACAGCAATGCATCAATAGGTTATTTATCGGATTTATCTCGTATGGATCAATGCAGAATTCTCATTTTTCATCCTTACACTTAAATCTTTCTATTTTGACAGCTTTATTCTAGAGTATAGTTACTTTAAGGTAACTATTATGGAGCTGTTATGTCAAAACTCACATCCCGTCAACAACAAACTTATAATTTTATTATCGATTACCTTGATCAACAGGGCTATGCCCCTACTCTACAAGAGATTGCTGCGCATCTTGAAGTTCGAGGCAACTTAGGGGTTTTACGTCATCTGAGTGCTCTGGAAAAAAAGGGCTTTATTCGTCGGACTCCAGGGAGTTCGCGGGGGCTCGTTGTTCTTGGGCGTTCTTCCTCCTTGTCGTTGCCTCTTGTTGGTTCTGTTGCTGCTGGTCCTTTGACTGAAGCCTTGGAACATGTTGATGGTTACCTGAATGTTGACATCGCCCTGATTAAGGGTGAGGGCTCTTTTGTTTTACGGGTGCGGGGGGATTCGATGATTGAAGCGCAGATTATTGATGGTGATCTGGCTGTCGTGCGCCCACAATCAACCGCTGATAACGGTGATATTGTAGTGGCGATGGTGGATGGTGAGGCAACTTTGAAACGTTTTTATTGGGAAGAGGGGGGGATTCGGTTACAACCGGAAAATCCCTGTTTGCAGCCGATTATCCTGTCTGCTGCTGATGGTGAAGTCTCTATTCTTGGTAAAGTAACAGGTCTCCTCCGTGTGTTGGGATCCTGATTATGGGAGAAGTGGTTGATGGTATTCGGGTCGGGGTGATCCACGGCCCTGGTGGGAGGATCCAGCCGGTTTGGTTTGATCTGAAACGGAAACAACATCGGATTCAACAGGTGACCAATAGCTGGCGAGAGCGGCGTGGAGATGTCTCCCTTATTTATTTCCATGTGACCGACGAAGGGGCTCTTTACGAACTGGTTTATAGCCCGACCGAGGCACATTGGCGGTTGGAGCAGATTGAAATTTTAACCTGAATCAGTGAGTGGATCGATGGTTAATAGCACCAATCATTGAATTGCCTAAGCATTTAAAAAATCACCGCTTAACCCACAGGTGGAGCTAAGATTTTTAAAATACTTATTCGGTTCAAGCCTTAGCACTCTTTTTCCACCGCCCACTCACTGATGCAGGTTTAACGTGACTCGTACCATTATGCACATCGATATGAATGCCTTTTTTGCGGCTGTTGAACAGCAGTCCAATCCGGCTCTGCGTGACCATCCTGTTGCTGTGGTTGGCAGTCAACAGCGGACAATTATTCTGACCTCATCCTATGAAGCCCGTAAGTATGGTGTTAAGACGGGAATGACTCTTTATGAAGCTCGGCAGAAATGCCCGCAGTTGCAACTGGTTAAGGCAAATAATCGGCTTTATACTTATGTTTCCAGCCAGATTATGCAGATTTTTCAAGATTATACCCCACTGATGGAGGTCTCTTCGGTTGACGAGGCCTTTCTCGATGTTTCCGGCTCATTGAGTTATTATGGCAGTGTGGAACGGATTGCCTATCTGATTAAATCGCGGATTAAAGCTCGGCTGGGCTTGATCTGTTCGGTCGGGATTGCTCCCAATAAGCTGTTGGCGAAACTCGCTTCTGATATGCATAAACCAGACGGGCTGACTGTGATTCAGGTAGAAGAGATCCCTGAGTTGTTAGAAAATCTACCGATTGGTGAAATTTGTGGTATCGGGCGCAAAACAACACAAAAATTGAATCGTTTGGGAATTTTTAGCTGTGGTCAGCTTGGTCGTTTTTCGGTTATAAAACTTAGGAGACAGTTTGGAGTGATTGGTGAGCAGTTGGTTTTAATGGGGCGGGGAATTGACTCCAGACCGGTGGTTTCTCCCGAACAGGAGGCAGAGGTGAAAACAGTTGGACACAGCATGACTCTGCGCAAAGATATCAGTTTACGGGAGGATATTGCCAAGTTTTTACTCCAGTTGGCAGAAATGGTTGGGCGCCGGGCACGGCGTTATGGTGTTAGTGGCAGAACGGTGACGCTGATTGTTCGCCGCAGTGATTTTTCCACTTTTAGTCGGCAACAGATCCAATCGCTTCCAATTAACAGCAGTGAAGATATTTATTATGCTGTTTTGCGTATTCTCGATGGTTTGTTGCTGACGCAGCCGGTTCGTTTGCTCGGGGTGCGATTGTCAAATTTGCAACACCGGGGTCGCCAGTTACTGTTGCTGCAGGAAGAACGTCGCCGGGAACAACTCACAGTATCTTTGGATCAAGTGAATGATCGACATGGTGAGTTTACTGTGATGTCAGGGAGTTTGTTGACGGTTAAGGGGAAAGGAAGCCATGTTATTTCCCCGGCTTGGCGACCGGAAGGGATTCGCAATATCGGGGTGCAGTGATGGTGAAAGTTAGGGGGATTGAGTTAGTCTGAGTATCTCTTCTACCAACTTATCGGGAGACAGGTCTGAGGTTGATAGTTGTAAAAACTGTTGATAGACAGAGCTGCGTTGTCGCAGGAGTTCAATGATTTTTGCTTGTGGATCCTCTTCCTGCAACAGCGGACGAACGTTTGGTGATTTTGTCACTCGGACTAAAATTTCCTCAGGTGATGCCGTTAGGCAGATGATTTTTCCAGTTTTTCTCAGTAGTGCGACATTCCTTGGATTAAGAACCAGCCCTCCGCCAGTTGCTATTACTAACCCTTCTTTTTGTGCCAACTTTTCAACCAACTCAGACTCAAGTTTACGGAAGGCTGCTTCTCCTCGTTTCTGGAAAAGTTCAGTGATGGTCTGGCCAATCTGTCCCTCAATCATAGCATCTGTATCGATAAATTCGTAATCGATCCGTTTGGCCAGCAGTAGACCCAGGGTTGTTTTCCCGGTTCCCATAAAACCGGTCAGGATAATATTTGGCTGGGGCATGTAACCTCACTTTGTGGCCATCTGATTCTTTTTTGCGAGGGCATCATTATTTAAGTCTGAAGAAGATATGGAAAAGACATAAGGTTGTCAAGTTGCGAAAATATTAGGTAAGAGCTTGATTTATGAGTTTTTTTGCTTATTTTCTTGGCTTGCCAAGCCCTTTCTGTCATAATCCCGCTCTTTTGAGAAAAATCATATTAATAAAGGACTTACGATGTCTGAAAAGATAAGAAATATTGCAATTATCGCTCACGTTGACCACGGAAAAACAACTCTTGTTGATGCCATGTTGGTGCAATCTGGGGTGTACCGTGAACACCAGGAAATCACCGAACGAGTGATGGACAGTAACGATCTGGAGAAGGAGCGGGGAATCACTATCCTCTCCAAAAATTTGTCGGTACAGCATGCTGGGCTGAAGATCAATATTGTCGATACTCCGGGTCACGCCGATTTTGGAGGCGAAGTTGAGCGGATTCTGAAGATGGTCGATTCGGTGCTACTGCTGGTCGACGCTTTTGATGGTCCAATGCCGCAGACTCGTTTTGTTCTGAAGAAATCTCTTGATCTGGGGATTAAGCCGATTGTGGTGATCAATAAAATTGATCGTCCGGGCGCACGTCCAGAAACTGTTGTCGATATGGTTTTTGATTTGTTTTGTGAATTGAATGCTAATGAAGATCAGCTCGACTTTCCGATAGTCTATGCCAGCGCAAAATTCGGGATTGCCAAACGACATCTGGAAGATGAATCAGACAATCTGGAACCATTATTTGAGATGATTGGTGAACGGGTTGATCCCCCCACTGGAGATCCAGTGGCTCCTTTTCAACTGCTGGTGACAAACATTGATTACAATAAATTTATTGGCCGCACTGCTACCGGAAAAATTGTTAATGGCACCGTCAAGGCTGGTGAAACTGTTGCCAGAATTGACCATGAAGGAAAAATAAAAACTGGTCGAATCTCAAAGTTACTGGGATATCAGGGACTGCAACAAGTGGAACTGCAGGAAGCTTCTGCTGGGGACATTGTCACTATCGCAGGGTTTGAAGATCTGGGAATTAGTGAAACGCTGGCAGATGCTGAAAATCCCGTAGCTCTACCTTATGTAGCTATTGATGCGCCAACTCTGTCGATGAATTTTATCGTCAATAACTCACCTTTTGCTGGACTGGAAGGGAAATGGGTTACATCACGGAATATTCGTGAAAGGTTAACCAAAGAGTTGCGCACCAATGTTTCGCTTCGCGTTGAAGATACTGATAATACCGATACCTTTAAGGTATCGGGGCGAGGTGAATTACACCTTTCAATTCTCATTGAAAATATGCGTCGAGAAGGTTTTGAGCTTTCGGTGTCCAAACCGGAAGTTATTTTTCGTGAGATTGATGGCGAGCGTTGTGAACCAATTGAGTATCTTTCTATTGATGTTCCTGAGGAGCATCAGGGAACAGTGATTGAAAAATTGGGGAAGCGTAAGGCTGAAATGACGTCTATGCAGGCAATGGAAGGGACAAACCGGATTGAGTTTCTAATTCCCGCACGCGGGTTGATTGGGTTCAGGACTGAATTTATGACTGATACCCGTGGAACTGGAGTGATGAATCACAGTTTTCATGCCTATTCTCCCTATAAAGGCCCCATTGAAGGGCGCAAAAACGGGGTTCTGGTTGCTTTGGAACTTGGAGAAACAGTGGCTTATTCCCTATTTAATTTGCAGGATCGTGGCATTTTGTTTGTTGGTCCCAATGTTAAGGTCTACGAGGGGATGATTATTGGGCAACACGCCAAGGAAGATGATCTGGTCGTCAATTCTTGTCGCGGCAAGAAGCTCACCAATGTTCGTTCTTCTGGAACCGATGAAGCGGTACGGATAATAACACCAAGAACTCTGTCGCTGGAGCAGTCATTGGAATATATCGCTGACGACGAACTTGTGGAAATAACACCGAAATCGATCCGCCTGCGGAAGCGTTACCTGGATGCTAACGAGCGTAAAAAAATGGAGAAAAAAAATAAATAGTGCCTATAACGAAACTATGGATGCACTTTCTAATTTTCTATCCCAAGTCGCTTAATCTTCTCAACTAAGGTCGTGCGGTTAATCTTTAATAGGTTGGCCGCACGAGCTTTTACCCCTTTTTCCAGTGCCATTGCTTGCGAAATCATTTCTTGCTCAATATCGGCAATAACTTTGTTCATATCAACACCTCTGCTGGTGATCTGTGGGGCGGACAGTGCTGATCGTGTTATTTTTTTGCCGATATCAGGGGGGAGTTCTTCACATCCGATGATAACGCTGTCTGTCAGTGCAATAGTTCGTTCAATGATATTCTCCATCTCACGGACATTGCCCGGCCAATCATAAGATTCCATCGCCTGAAGGGCATCATCGCCGATACTTATTTGGGGGCGATTCATTTCTTTGCAAATTTTTTCTACAAAAAATCGGGCTAGTTGTGGAATGTCGCCGCGCCGCTCTTTTAGGGGAGGCAGGTGGATTGGAATGACGTTTAATCGGTAATACAAATCCTCACGAAACTTGCCCATTTTAACCTGCTCTTGTAAATCGACATTAGTGGCAGATATCAGACGAATGTTTAGGTGGATTTTCTGACTTGAACCAACTCGCTCAAATTCATGTTCTTGAAGAACTCGCAGCAGTTTCATTTGTAGTAATTGTGGCATATTGCCGATCTCATCCAGAAAAATTGTACCGCCATTTGCTACTTCAAATTTGCCAGGTTTATCGGCAAAAGCACTGGTGAACGCTCCTTTAGTGTGACCAAATAGCTCAGATTCGAGTAAATCTGCCGGGATAGCTCCGCAATTAATCGCAAGAAAAGGTTTGTTTTTGCGCGGACTGTTAAAATGGATTGCTCTGGCAACCAGTTCTTTGCCTGTACCGGAGGCACCGAGAACCAGAATCGTTGAGTCGGTTCCGGTCACTTTTCCCATTCTGCGAAATACCTGCTGCATTGCCTGACTGGTACCGATGATGTTGTCGAAATGGTAGCGACCATGCAGTTGTTGACGTAGATAGTTATTTTCCAATATCAATCGGTTTTTTTCTAATGCCTTGGTAATCTGAATTTTTAGACGTTCAAAATTAAAGGGTTTAGTGATGTAATCGAGCGCCCCTTCTTTCATTGCTTCAACTGCTGTTTCCGCAGAAGCTTTTCCAGTAATCAAGATAACGCTGGTTTCAGGAGAGTCATCTTTTACCCGTTTGAGGATGTCTATTCCACTGATGCCAGGTAGAAAAAGATCACTGATAATCAGGTCAAAAGACTCGATCCCAAGCAATGCTATCGCCTGTTCTCCCGTATGACTGATTTCAACATCATAGCCAATTTGACTTAGTAGGTGGGAAAGAGCTTTACAGCTTTCTTTCTCATCATCAATTAAGAGGATTTTTGATTTTTGTAGCACAGTCAACCCTTTTACTCGGCGTCATTTGATTGACGAATCTTATCATGGTGCTAGTAAAGCAACAAGATATATCGGCCAATGTTTTAATGACTGGACGCTGCGATCTGGGATTGGTTGAAGTTAACCTTTGATTGTGTTAAAAAGATAGCTTGCATAGTAGAATGGAAATTACATGCTCGGGGCACTAAATCAATACACAAATATTTATCAAGCCACTGGATCTGTTTCGTCTGACCCTCAGCGCAAAATTGATACGTCTAAAGTTAATCCTGAGGTTGAAACACAAAAAAGCAACCAGAATAATGAGACAAGAGCTCAAGCTTTACCTGGTCAAGACAAAACTAATCTTGATGGAAGCCAGCGTGATTCCGTTGAGTTAAGCCAAGAAGCACTAGAAATCAGAAAGTTACAGGTAAGGGATCGGGAAGTTCGTGCTCATGAAACAGCACATGCTGCCGCCGGTGGTGCCTATGCTGGTTCACCCACTTATACTTTCGAGCGGGGTCCTGATGGCCAGCCTTATGCAGTTGGAGGAGCCGTTAGTATCGATATTTCACCGATTAAAGGTGACCCGCAAGCGACACTTCAGAAGGCTCAGCAAATTCGTGCTGCAGCATTGGCTCCAGCGGAGCCAAGTGTTCAGGACATGAAAGTTGCACAGAAAGCCCAGGCTATGGCTTCCACCGCAAGAATGGAAGTATCTCAGGAGTTAGAAGACGATTTGAACTCGATAGGTCTGGAATCCAACAGTAATATTGATTCTAATCCCTTTAGCGAGGAATATATTCCTGAGGATATTGCTTCAACTGGATCGTCTGTAAACCAAACTACTGGTTTTGCCCGCCTCAGTATCTATTCTTGATAAAATTAATTAATTCGCAAATTACATTACATATCTGATAATTAATAATGTCTCTGTAAATTACTGTTTTACTTGATTTCCCATCATTGCAATCACCTTACAAAAAAATATTCATACCCTTTGTGATATAAATAGAACAGTATTTTGACTTGACACTGGGTCGAATTTACTGTTTTTATCATCAGATAAATCTATCTAAATAACTGATCTTTATAGAAAAATTCACTTTAAGTAAAAAACTTTAGTCATCTCAAAATATTACAAATTTGATAAATCCCCACTTATTAAAGAGAGGACAAATCTATGTCTATAACGAAATTTAAAAAAATAATGGCAGCAAATCGTGGTGAGATTGCAATTCGGATCTTTCGAGCCTGTACAGAGCTTGGGATCTCAACAGTCGCAATATATTCGGATGAGGATCGATTATCTCTACATCGCTATAAAGCTGATGAGGCTTATCTTATTGGTCAGGGTAAGGGACCAATTGATGCTTATTTGGGAATTGATGAAATTATTGATCTTGCACGAAAAAAAGATGTTGATGCTATCCACCCAGGGTATGGTTTTTTATCTGAAAATGCTGATTTTGCTGAAGCTTGTGAACGTGCAGGGGTAGCTTTTATCGGACCAACACCAGAGATTCAGCGGCAACTTGGTGACAAAATTTCTGGTCGTCAGGTTGCTATTGATGCTGGTGTACCTATTGTTCCTGGTACTGAAGATCCTGTCGAGACTGATGAAGAGGCGTTACTTTTTGCCAAGTCTGCTGGTTATCCGATTATTGTCAAGGCGAGTTCCGGTGGTGGCGGTCGAGGAATGCGAGTGGTTCAAAATCAGAAAGAATTGCTCGAAGGATTAAAAAGTGCTGCATCTGAGGCGCAAGCAGCATTTGGCGATGCGACTGTTTTTCTAGAAAAGTATATTGAAGATCCTAAGCATATTGAAGTTCAGATCCTTGGTGATAAGCATGGAAATCTGGTTCACTTTTATGAGCGGGATTGCTCTATTCAACGCCGCCATCAAAAGGTTATTGAGATAGCACCCTCTTTGGATTTGTCAAAAAAGAAACGTGAAGAAATTTGCGGTCTGGCACTAAAAATTGCCAAAGCAGTTGACTACATTAATGCTGGTACGATTGAATTTTTGTTGGATAAAAAGCAGAACTTTTATTTTATAGAAGTGAACCCCCGGATTCAGGTTGAGCATACTGTAACCGAGTTGGTGACGATGCGTAATCTAGTCCAAGCACAGATTCGTATTGCTGAAGGATATAAGCTCTCTGATCCGGAAATTGGGATTAAAAGTCAGAAGGATATCGAGCTGCGTGGTTATGCTATTCAGTCGCGGATTACGACTGAAGACCCAACCAATAACTTTGCTCCTGATTTTGGCACAATTAAGGCTTATCGAACTGCTGCTGGGTTTGGCGTTCGCCTTGATGCCGCCGCTGGTTACGCAGGTGCGCATATCACTCCTCATTACGATTCTCTTTTGGTCAAGATATCTACTTGGGGGTTAACTTTTGACTGTGCAGCCAGGACTATGCATCGGGCTTTGCAGGAATTCCGAATTCGTGGTGTTAACACCAATATTGGGTTTCTTGAAAAAGTTATGACACACCCGGTTTTTCTAGAAGGAAACTGCGATACGTCATTTCTCGAAAAGCACCCGGAAGTATTTGATTTGCGGGTTAAAAAAGATCGCGCCAACAAGATTCTTAATTTTATTGGTCATACTGCAGTCAATGGTTATCCTGGGATCGCTCCGGAAAAAGCTCTTAAGTTTGCTAATCTTCGTGAAGCCGATCTTCCTGAAATCCCTTATGGACAGCAACATCCCCGTGGCACCCGTGATATCTTACGCGAAAAAGGTCCTGAAGGCTTGGCAGACTGGGCTCGTAAGCACAAGCAGTTGTTGATAACCGATACGACCATGCGTGATGCGCATCAATCATTGATGGCTACCCGAATTCGAACTTTCGACCTGGATCGAATTGCTGAAGCGACTGCCCATCTTGGTGGCGGACTGTTTTCGTTGGAAATGTGGGGTGGTGCAACTTACGATGTTTCGATGCGCTTTCTGCGTGAGGATCCTTGGGAGCGACTTGATCGTCTTCGCGCCAAGATTCCGAATATCCTCTTTCAGATGTTGCTGCGTGGATCCAATGCGGTTGGCTATACCAACTATCCAGATAATGTTGTACAAGAATTTGTTAAAAAATCAGCTGAGAGTGGGATTGATGTTTTCCGCGTATTTGATTCATTAAATTGGACCAAGGGAATGCAAGTCGCGATGGAAGCTGTGCGCAAGAGTGGTACAATCTGTGAGGCTGCTATCTGTTATACCGGTGATATTCTTGATCCTAAACGGGATAAATATCCTCTTGAATACTATGTCAATATGGCTAAGGAGCTGGAACAAATGGGTGCCCATATTCTGGCAATCAAGGATATGGCAGGCCTGCTTAAGCCGTTTGCTGCTGAGAAGCTGGTTAAGGCACTGAAGAATGAAATTGGTTTGCCGATTCATTTGCATACCCACGATACTTCTAGTAATGGCGGAGCCATGTTGTTGACAGCAACTCAGGCCGGTTGTGACATTGTTGATGTTGCTCTCTCTTCGATTTCAGGGCTAACCGCTCAACCTAACCTGAATGCATTGTTAGCGACACTGGAAGGGTCGATCTGGGATCCACAGTTAGATATAGACGGAATGCAAAAATTGGCTAACTACTGGGAAACTTGCCGGACATATTATGCTCCCTTCGAATCAGAACTGCGCAGTGGGACGGCACAGGTTTACTACCATGAAATTCCAGGGGGGCAATATTCCAATTATAAACCTCAGGTTGAAGGTTTGGGATTGGGGCACCGTTGGGAAGAGTGTAAAGAGATGTACCGCAAGGTCAACGATATGTTTGGCGATCTGATTAAGGTGACGCCGTCATCAAAAATTGTCGGTGATATGGCAATGTTTATGGTGCAAAATGATCTTGAGCCGGAGGATGTCTATCAGCGGGGACACGAGTTAGCTTTCCCGCAAGGTGTCATCGATTTTTTCAAGGGAATGATCGGACAGCCTTACGGTGGTTTCCCGGAGAAGTTGCAGAAAATTATCCTGAAAGGGGAGCAGCCGCTGACCCACCGTCCCGGTGAATTACTTGAACCAGCTGACTTTGTCCTGAAACGAGACGAATTAGAGAAGAAGTTAGGGCATAAGGTTTCGGAACGTGATGTCCTCTCTGCCGTACTCTATCCCGGTGTGTTTGAGGAGTATGATCGCTTTCGCCAGGAATACAGTGATGTTTCAGTTCTGCCTACTCCGGTGTTCTTCTACGGCCTTGATGTTGGCGATGAGGTCACAATTGAGATTGAGGAAGGTAAAACCTTGATCGTAAAGTTAAATGCGATCGGACGAGTTCGCGAAGATGGTACCCGACATATTTATTTTGAGCTAAACGGTGAGCCACGCAGTACAACAATCAAGGATCTTTCTGTGGAAGCGGATGAAAGTAGTCATGTGAAGGCTGATCCGGATGACAGCAAAGAAATCGGGGCACCGATGCCGGGGAAAATATTCAAGATGATGATTAGTGTTGGTGACGAAGTTGCCGAGGGTGATGTCTTACTTGTCACTGAGGCGATGAAGATGGAGACTAACATCAAGGCTAAAAAAGATGGCGTCATCAAAGAACTTATTTTTGGTGAAGGGGATCAAATTGATCAAGGGGATTTGCTGGTTGTTCTGGAATAGTTACTTGAGAAACTGAAGTATTTTGGGGGCATGTACTTGTTACGTGTCCCCGAAATACCTGTCCTTCGGGTTCCCTTCATTCCACTGTACTTTACAGCGAAGAAAAAAACTCGCCTTTGGCTCAAACATTTTTCTTCGAATTCCTGTAAAGTTTCGTTTTTCTTTGGCTACGTCACACGGGAAATGGCAGGTCAAAATCAAGGTCAAACTATGTAAACCCCAAATACGGATTCTTTTCTAAGCTATTCTGTTCCCGCCTTACGCAATAAATAGCGCCCAACCTGTTCCGAATAGTGGCAGGCAACTTGGTGCTCGTTCCCTATTTCAAGAAGTAATGGCTCTTGCTTCCTGCACAGGTCGTCTGCATATTGGCAACGGGGGTGAAAATAACAGCCGCTGGGTGGATTGATGGGGGAGGGGATTTCACCACTCAATGCTGCTGGGCGAGGATGATTTGGATCTGGTGATGGCACTGCATTCAGTAATGCTTCCGTATAGGGATGGCGGGGATTTTTATACAATTCTTCAGCGTTGGTCAGTTCAACAATTTTACCTAGATACATGACCGCAATGCGATCACTGACGTGTTCGATAACAGCAAGATCATGGGCAATAAAAAGGTAACTGAGATTATGCTCTTTTTGAAATCCCTGTAATAAGTTCAATATTTGTGCCTGCACCGACAGATCGAGGGCAGAAACAGGTTCATCAGCGATAATCAACTCTGGTTCAACTGCCAGTGCTCTGGCAATACCGACACGTTGTCTTTGTCCACCAGAAAACTCATGCGGATAGCGCTGCTCGTGTTCAGCAGTCAGGCCAACTTTTTCCAGCAGTTCTATAACCCGATCACGAACTTGTTTAGGAGGAGTCAGGCGGTGAATTAGCAGTGGTTCGCTTAATATGGCTCCGACTGTCATGCGCGGATTCAAGGATGAGAAAGGATCTTGAAATATCATCTGCATGCGGCGGCGATAGGGACGCATCTGGCCGGCTGAAAGCTGGGTCAATTCATCTCCAGAAAAAAAAACTTTCCCCGCATCTGACCTGAGTAATTGCAGGATAAGTTTTCCTGTGGTTGATTTTCCGCAACCCGATTCTCCAACCAGTCCTAGAGTTTCTCCCTGTTTCAAACTGAAAGAAAGATTATCGACAGCAACCAGTTGTCCTGCTGTGCGACCCAGAGAATCTGTCATGCGAAAACTTTTGCGCAGATTTTTTACTTCAAGTAATGGCAAGGTTAATATCTCCAGCAACGAACCCAATGACCTGGCTCAATCTCTTTTATTTTGGGCAATTGATGTCCGCAAGGAGCGCAGGGACCAGGACAACGATCGAGAAATAAACACCCCTCAAACTGTTTTCTTAAGTCGGGAAGTTGCCCAGGGATGGTTGGCAGGTCGCGTTGTTGTCCGAGGCGGGGTATGCATTGCAATAATCCTTGCGTATAAGGATGTAGAGGGTTCGCAAAAACTTTTTTGACAGACCCTGATTCAATAATTTGCCCAGCGTACATCACAGCAAGTTTGTCAGCATTTCCTGCAACGACTCCCAAGTCATGACTGATCAATAATGTTGTCATCTGCCGTTGATTTTTAAGCTCCAACAATAAATCCATGATCTGAGCTTGGATAGTGACGTCCAGGGCGGTCGTTGGTTCATCTGCAATGAGTAGTTTTGGGTTGCATGCCAAAGCCATTGCAATCATGATTCGCTGGCGCTGTCCTCCCGAAAGCTGGTGAGGGTAATCACGTAGTCTACGTTTGGGATCTGAAATGCCGACCTGAGTCAATAGCTCTGCCGCTTGTTCCAATGCCTGCTGTTTTGTATCTCCCTGATGGAGCCTGAGAACTTCGGCAATCTGTTCTCCAATCCGCAGTACAGGATTGAGTGAGGTCATAGGCTCTTGAAATATCATCGATATGTCGTTACCACGGATACGCCGCATTTCCACATCGGGTAAACGTAACAGGTCGCGGCCATCAAGAGTGACTTCACCGCCGACAATGCGGCCTGGTTCAGGCAATAAACGCAGCAGAGAAAGTGCCGTCATCGATTTGCCACAGCCCGATTCACCGACCAAGGCCAGGGTTTCCCCCTGATCAATGGTGAACGATACGTCATCGACAGCTTTGATGAGACCCGTCCGGGTGAAAAAATAACTCTGTAGATTTTTAACGATAAGGCGTGGGGGCATGCTCAATATACTCTCGTTAGCGGTTGTCTAATGTTTACAGGTTTGCGCATGAATGGTCAAGGGTTCTCACTTCGACTTTATTCAAAGAACGAACAAGATAGGGTTATGAATAAATTGAATTATCAGATGGATCTGCAAGTAAAACCAAATCCCTAGGGTAGTGCCATAGGTTAAGTTGAGTGATTCATTGTAGAAAATGCAAAAAAGAGTGGATTCATCCTTAGGAAAAAGTAAATAATAAGCCTATGAAAACAGAATATGTTGATTTACATCTGCACTCGACTTGCTCTGATGGTTATTTGTCCCCAGAAGAGGTCGTCGCCTTAGCGGAGGAAGTTGGGCTTCTTGCTATTGCATTGGCTGACCATGACAATATTGATGGAGTCAGTCGTGCAATGCAGGCTGGAGCAGCTTCAGGGATTGAAGTTGTTGCGGCGGTCGAACTGTCAAGTCAGTGGCTTGAATATTCCGATATGCACTTGTTGGGGTACGGATTTGATTATCAAGATCCTTACCTGATTAGAGCTTTAGTTGAATTTCAAGAGTTCCGGGCAACTCGCAACCGACAGATTGTTGAACTGGTTAACCAGAAGTTAATCGATGAACAGCGTCAACCTATCGACCCTGATGCTGTTCGCCAATTGGCTGGTGGAACAATTGGACGACCACACATTGCATTAGCCCTACGTCAGGCCGGTTATGTTTCCAATAATGAAGAGGCTTTTACTCGCTATCTGGTTCCGTGCAATGTGCCGAAGCACTATTTTCCTGCAGATGAAGCGGTCAAGTTAATTCATGGGAGTGGCGGAATTGTGGTATTAGCCCACCCGCCCTATGTGACTCGTGATCGACACAGACTTGAAATCCTGGTAGCTGGTTTGGTCGAGTTAGGTTTGGATGGCATTGAAGCCTACAATAATGGCTCTGGTCTGGAAGATACCGATTGGCTGGTCAAACTGGCACGCCGACATAGTTTGGTTGTGACTGGTGGCTCTGATTTTCATGGAGACAGCGGTTCAATGATTGAGGTTGGCAAAGGGGTTCGTGGTATTCGGGTTCCTTACAGTTGTGTTGAAGAGATCAGGGCGGCGTTACTGAAACGGCACCCCAGAGCAATTTAGGAGGTGTGGATATCGCATGCTATAGATATCTTCACCGAAGACATAACCGTTAATTGCAGCGATGGATACTTTTCTTCCGAACTCGATTTTTTCAATGACCATGGTGGTTACAGGTAGAACTTTTGAAACCTTCCAACCGCTTCGGTAATCTGTGTCACTCCAATATTTCCAAAAGAGAGGCGTAGGTAGGGCTCCAGCCCCGGGCCAAAAGCCTCCCCTGGAAGGCAGATCAAATTGGCCTCTTCAACCAACCGTTTTGCTGCCTGGCGTCCCGTTAGGTCATTCCATGGATGTTTGACCCAGGCAAAGAATGAACCGCTGGCGATGAGCTTGAAGTTGGTTTTTGCAGCCAAAAAATCGGCCTTGAAATGATCATGTCGCTGCTGCATTGTTGCTGCGTTTTTCGCCACCCAGTCATCCAGATGCCGACAGCCAAATTTTAATGCCAGTTGTGTTGGTCGTGGTTGACAGACCACCATGCTATCCTGAATTTTCAATACCTGCTGAATAAACTCATGATTTGCAATTAAAGCTCCGCAACGTAGACCAGTCAGAGCAAAAGTTTTGCCGAATGAAGCAATCTGAATAAAGTTATTTGGCCAGTCCGAACGATTGAACAGCAGGTGTGGTGTGGTGCCAATAAAGGCATTATAGGTCTCATCCAGAATTAAGCTGATGTTGTGCGATTGTGCCAATTCAAAAAAAGCGGTGATCTGATCTGGTGAAATGACTGCCCCGGTGGGGTTGCTTGGAGTGACCAGCAGGATTGCTTTAGTTTTTGGACTGATCAGGCGCTTAATTGCTTCCAGATCTGGTTGACCAGCAGTCTCAGGGTTAAATGGAGCATAAACTGGTTTGATACCAAGAGCTTGCAATCCCATTGGATGATCAAAGTAAGCTGGAAGCTGGACAATAACTTCATCATTTGGCTGACAGAGTGAGGAAATGGCCAGCCAGAAGGCCTGACTGGCTCCAACTGTCAGACAAAGTTGCTTAGGTGTGGGAGCCCCTTGGTAGTGGCGCTGATACCAAGAGCAGACTTCGTCTCGAACCTCAGGAAGTCCTTCATCCTGGCTGTATTTAAAGGTTAAGGGGTCATCGAGGGAGTTCTTTAGATACTCGATTAACTCCATTGGTGGTGAATAGCTGGGTATCGCCTGACACAGGTCAACCAAAGGTTTTTCATCAGGGAACACACGCCCCGTCAACCAGCTTTTAACTTCAGTGATTGGCGGGGGCTGAATTTGTTCTAGCTGTTTTGATACTTGCATCTTAAATCACTCGTATTCAATTTATGCTCTGCGGATAATTTCCACCAGTAACTCACTGGCTTTTACCATGTCATCAACAGCTATTTGTTCATTAACTGTGTGAACCTTGGACATGCCAGTTGCTACAATGACAGTCTCAATCCCGTTACCATTGAAAATATTGGCATCTGAACCACCTCCAGCGGCACGGACTTCCTGGGGGCGTTTAAGCGCTGTACCGGCTTCATGAATAATCTGCAAAATATGGGCATCCTCAGCAACTTGCATCGGGGTAAAATCTTCCTTTAATTCAAGTGACATGGAGGCGCATTTGGTTTCATCACCAATTCTAATTGTTGCCTTATCAACTTCTTCTTCAACTATGCTGATAATCAGTTCAGTTTGTTTGCGAAGTTTGTCGATATTGTGGCTTCGAACCTCTCCGCGTAAACTGACTTGTTTGGGGATAATATTTGATGCAAGGCCACCGTGGATAGTTCCAAAATTCGCAGTAGTTTCCTCATCAATTCTGCCAAGGGGCATTCTGGCAATCGCTCGACTGGCAATTTGTATAGCCGATATTCCCTGTTCGGGGCACACGCCAGCATGGGCTTCATGGCCGAATATATCAATTTTAAAACGGTTAGCAGCCGGAGCTCGATTAATTACGATGTCAACTCCGGTTGTGTCCATTGCCACGCCGTGTTTGGCTTTAAGTTTTGAAAAATCAAGTTGCTTTGCCCCAAGTAATCCCTGTTCTTCACAAATGGAGGCGACAATTTCCAATGGAACATAAGGAATTTTCTGTTCATGTAAAACCTCGATTGCCTCGATAATCTCAACAATCCCTGATTTATCGTCACCGCCGAGAATGGTCTCTCCAGAACTGGTAAAAATACCATCTTTAAGGACTGGTTCAACATTGTCTGCGGGTGTGACGGTATCCATATGCACGGAAAGGAGTAATGGCTCACCAGCCTTTGTTCCAGGAAGACGGGCAATCATGTTGCCACTGTTACTACCAATTTTTTCTCCAGCGTTATCAAATTCAATATCTGCGCCCAGTTCTTTGAACCGCTGTTCCAGATACTCCGCTATTGCAGCTTCTTTAAATGAAGGGCTGTCAATCGATGCCTGGCGCATGAATTCATCACAAATTCTTTGTCTGTTAATCATGATATCCATTCCTTGAAATGATGCTGGCAGCGCAAAAACTATGATCTTGCGTTGTTGCAGCATTCTATGGGTGAGTGGTCATGTTATCCCCATGATATCAATCTGGCAATAATCAAAAATGAAAAAAATGGTAACTGGACAGAAGAAAGAATGAAATGTTATAATTTCTCAATTAAGTAACGATACCTAAGAGAGTTCTAATCTTGTGTTGTGGGTGTGTCAATGAGTTTAAAGCAGGACTTTCAACCTCCGCGTGGTTCATTCAGTCCACGCAAACATAAATCAAAATTTGGCAAGATGGCTGTGCTTGCAGTTCTCGTGCTGTTTGTCGGTGTCGTCTTGCTGTTGTTTAGTAGTGGTTCCGGTCCTGAACTGGAGGCTCGTGAAGCACCCGTTGTGGTTAATTCTCCGGTAATACCTGTCGCACCGCCCAAATTACCTGAGCCAGTTCGTGAGGAAATCAAGAGCACTGTTCCATCTGGATCTTCAATCACCAGTCTTCTGGGTGATTATTTTACTGCGCAGGAAATTCATAATCTGAATCTGCAAAGTCGCGATATTTTCCCTTTCACCAAGATTTGTGCCGGGCAGCCATATCGGATCTGTACTATGGATGGTGAATTCAGCTCTTTTGTCTATGAAATTGATGCTGAAGAACTGTTGGTGATCAGTCGAGATGCTGACCAGATTAATATAAAACGCCAGCCAATTATCTATGATGTGACGACAGAAGTGGTGCAGGGCACCATCACAACCAGTTTGTTTGAAGCTGTTGCTGACATTGGTGAAGATCCTGCTCTTGCTTATGTCTTGGCAGATATTTTTGCTTGGGATGTAGACTTCATTCTTGATATCAGAACAGGTGATACTTTCCGGGCGGTGGTAGAGAAACGTTTTCGTGAGGGTAAGCCAGCGGGGTATGGGAACGTTCTCGCTGCTGAATTTGTCAATCAAAAAGAAGTATTTAACGCGATTGGCTTTAAGGATGGAAACCAGAACCCTTCATTCTATAACGAGAAGGGGGAAAATGTTCGAAAGGCTTTTCTCAAGGCTCCCTTGGCATTTAAACGGATTTCATCCGGTTTTACGATGCGCCGGTTTCATCCAATTTTAAAATCTTGGAAAGCCCATCCTGCTATCGATTATGTTGCCCCGGTTGGAACTCCAATCAAAACTGTTGGAGATGGTCGTATCCACCGAATTGGCTATACCAAAGGGAACGGAAATTTCATCGAAGTTCGTCACAGCAATGGTTATGCAACTCTCTATTTACATATGAAGGGCTTTGCCCGAGGGCTTAAAAAGGGCAAGCGAGTGACTCAGGGGCAGGTTATTGGGTACCTCGGCGGTACTGGTATGGCGACTGGCCCACATCTATGTTTCCGCATGAGACATAATGGGGCACCGGTTAATCCAACCAAACTGAAAGCACCTGCTGGAAAATCGGTTAGTAAAGAAAATCTTGCAGAATTTAAATCTTTGGCTGCTCCACTCCTGGCGCATTTAGGTGAAAAACAACCCAGTACCCATATTGCCAAGCTTGTCTTGCCCGAAACAGACTCCGTCGTGGAAAAATCAGAATAAATGGTTGGCAATGTTGTCTGCTGAATATGAATGACTTTACCAGGAGATTGCCATGCTGATGTCGCAACAGCGTCAAGAAATTGTTGATTATGGTTTGAAAATGGTCAGGTCTGGTTTGACCACAGGTAGTGGGGGGAACTTGAGTATTCTCTCTCCTGTCGAAAACCTGATTGCTATCAGCCCTAGCGGTATCGATTATCATGATGTGACTGCTGCAGACGTTGTTGTGGTTGATCGAGTTGGTCAAGTTGTTGATGGGGAACGTAAACCTTCTAGTGAATTGGGTTTCCATCTGGCACTCTATACTGCCCGTGAAGAGATCACTGCAATCGTACATACCCATTCGGTCTATGCGACAACGATTGCCTGTATGCATTGGGAGATTCCGGCTGTTCATTATCTGGTCGCATTTTCGGGGGATAAAGTTCCTCTAGCACCTTATGCCACTTTTGGTAGCGATAAATTGGCAAACAATATTATCGCCAGTATTGGTGGCTATAATGCGGTCCTTCTGGCAAATCATGGCTTGGTAGCCGTTGGTAAAGATATGAAAAACTGCTTCAATGTCGCTGAAGAGATCGAATTAGTTGCTCGAATCTATTACCAGACGAAATCAATCGGCCAGCCGGTTCTGGTCGATGCTGAAGAAATGCAGCGAGTTGTGGATAAGTTTGGTAGTTATGGTCAACAAGATTGATGGTTTAAAAGCTCGTTAAATGTAAAGTCAGGAGACACTGTGAATCAGCCAGACAATGGAAACTCTGCGAATAATACTCAAAGACAACCTTCAATTATTGATATCTCTAAAAAAGCCCGGCAAAAACTCCGCTCTCGTCAGTATGTTGAAGCACGAGATCTATTCTCTCTTGGTTTGGAACGAGAGCCAGAAAACCCATATTTGCTGTCGGGGATGGGGGATGCCTGCCGTGAAATTGGTGATTTTCATGAAGCTGAACGTTGTTACAGCAAGCTGTTGGATGTTGATAAAAATAACCTGTTTGCGCTACGTGGCCTGGGGGATGTCTGTAAAAAACTGAATCGTCATCAAGAGGCGATTAAAATGTGGGATCGATATCTTGTCTTAAGACCACAGGATAAATTTGTTATGACCCGGGTGGCTGACAGTTGCAAGGTCCTCATGCAGTTTGAGCGTGCTGAAAAGGCCTATCGGCAGATACTGCAGTTTGCTCCCGGTGATCGCTTTGCTCTGACCGGCGTGGCAGATTTGCAGCACCGTATGGGGAGAGATGAAGAGGCCATTGAAACTTACGAAAAAGTTCTCAAGTTTGACGCTAATGAACTCCATATATTAACGATCATCGGTAAGCTCTGCTGGCGAATTTCTGACTTTGAGCGGTCAGAAAAATATTTCCGTCGGGCACTTCAGATTGAACCCAACAATCCCTATGCTCTTTACGGGCTTGGCAACTGCTATCGCTGGTATCGTCAATATGAGAAGGCGATTGAAGTCTGGCAAAAAATTTTACTACATTCGGAAGGAACCCAAGCCCTGCACACCCGTATGGGAGATGCATATCTCAATCTTGGTCGCTTAGAAGAAGCGGAGCGAGGTTATCGTAAATCACTGGAATTTGGTGAAGATCTTTTTGCTACAGCAGGGCTGGTGTGCCTTTGCAGTGATCGAAAAGATTGGGACAGCGCCGCCCATTTTTTTGGACTGCTTACGGTAAATGAATCGGAAACATCAGGGCAAATTGAGATGTTAATTAGGCGTTTTGTCCGTTCTGGACAGAGAGAATCGATGTTGGATTTGTTTCGTTATTTATTAGCGACTGGCGATGAAGATAAAGCTGTTCTGGACGAGATAGATAGTCAGCTTAAGCGTCTATCTTAATCCTACTGTTGCTCTGTCATGAATTATCTGGCTCATCTTTATTTTTCTGAACCGAATCCTCTTGCCTGGTCGGGGTCGCTCATGGGTGATTTTGTCAAGGGGATTGTCCCCACAACATTTCCAGAAGAATTATCCAGACATTTGAAACTGCATCGTCATATCGATCGTTTGACTCAACGAAGTGAGATATTTCAAACTAGCCGGCGGCGTTTGGATCCCCGCTTCCGCTATGCGAGAAGTGTTTTGGTCGATGTGTTTTACGATCATTTTCTGGCTTGTCACTGGGATGAGTATGCAGATCAGTCCCTTGCCGAGTTTTCTCAAGATGTCTATCGCGGTTTGCAGTCCTGCTACGATTTACTCAGTCCAGGGTTACAACAGCAATTACCTCGGATGATTGAGCATGATTGGTTGACCGCTTACCGTAAGCCTGAAATTGTACAAAGGGTATTGCAGCGTCTGGAAGAGCGGCTTAAGCACAAAATTCCATTAGCCGACGGTTTTTTTCAATTAGAAATGTGGCGTGAAGAACTGGAAAATGATTTTGCCGATTTTATGCAAGAAGCCCAACAGGTAACAATTGAATGGAAACAAGTGAATTGATTCTAGTCCTCTGTGCCTCTTGATTTTCGCATCTTGTTTTTTTTTCCCATGACCTGCGTTAGAACTAACGCTGTATAGCATTTGGCTATGCAGCGCCAGTCGCGCCTTGTTAAGTCATAAAATGCCGGCACAATCTTACGAACTTTTCAGATATACAGAGTACTAATAGCGGAGGGAAATATGGGTAAGGCAGGTTGGTTTCGAATTATTCCGTTTGCAGTTTTTATGCTATTTATTGGTCTGCAGCAAGTCTTGGAGTGGACGGTTGTTAAGGGGTGGCTGGAACTGACTGCACGGCAGATGTTGTATCTCTATCCGATCAAAGCGCTCCTGGTAGCTGGTCTGCTGATCTTTTTCTGGCGTAAATATACTGAACTTCACTTGACTGATTTTAAAAATTTTACCCACACTGTGGCCAGCATTTTGCTTGGTTTGCTGGTTTTTGTCCTTTGGATCAATATGGATTGGGGGATTGCTACTTTTGGTGAAAGTAAAGGCTTTGATCCCTTCTTGATCGACGATGAGACCACCCGTAATATTATGATTTTTTCCCGCCTTTTTGGTGCCGCATTGGTTGTCCCGATCATGGAAGAGCTGTTCTGGCGTTCGTTTATGTTGCGTTATGTCATTACTGCTGATTTTAGCAGTGTGCGGGTTGGTACCTATACTCTCACCTCATTTCTCATTTGTGCCGTTCTTTTCGGTCTTGAGCATAATTTGTTTTTGGCTGGGATTATGGCAGGCGTCTCTTACAGTTTACTGCTCTATTGGACTAAAAGTATTTTTCAGTGCATTCTTGCCCATGCGGTGACAAATCTGGTGTTGGGGATTTACGTGTTACAGACGGGTTATTGGCAGTTTTGGTAGGCGTGGTATCTTTTGCACCGAACACACTGAGAACATAGTTATGAAGTTGCTTTCAAAGCATAATGTCGTTACATGTGTAGTGCACGTGCAATGAAGTCGGATGCAAAAAAAATAGCGGAGAGAGAAATAGATGTTATCCCTTGAAACGTTAATAACTTTTTTCACTGCATCGATTCTGTTGGGTCTTGTCCCTGGCCCTGATAACATATTTGTCCTAACGCAGTCCGCCTTGCGTGGAAAGGGTTCGGGACTCATTGTTATGCTTGGTTTATGCACAGGACTCATTGTGCATACCACAGCTGTCGCCCTCGGGATTGCTATAATTTTTCAGACATCTGCAATTGCATTTTCGGCTTTAAAATTCATTGGTGCAGGTTATCTCATTTATCTTGCGTGGCAAGCCTTCAGAGCTTCAGCTGAAAAAATTCAGGGTGAAGCTGATGGAGTCGTTAATTATTGGAAGTTGTATTGTCGTGGGATTATTATGAATATAACTAATCCAAAAGTGTCCATCTTTTTCTTGGCTTTCCTGCCGCAATTTACCGATCCCAGTAGAGGATCAGTCGCATACCAGCTGCTTCTACTTGGAGGCTTATTTATTATCGCTACAATATTGATATTTGGTGGCATTGCTCTTCTCGCTGGCACTCTTGGCCAATGGCTTAACCGATCAGATCGTACCCAAAATTTCTTGAATAAGTTGTCGGGTACAGTTTTCATGGCCTTGGCGATAAAGTTGGCTACAACTGAGCGCTAGAAAAGTGGGGCGAGTCTCGGTTTTATTTTTCAGCCGCCCTTTTTAGCATAAGTCTACTTTTGAACTTCTTGTTCAAAATTTTTAAGTTGTTCAATAGCACAGACCCAAGTGAGCCTATTTTCACAAAAGATATTCACGGCCGGTTCAATATTGTGCGGCAGGCTCAATGATCCATAGTGAACCATTAAAAAACCAGGATATTTATTGACGGCCGGTTCAATATTGTGCGGCAGGCTCAATGATCCATAGTGAACCATTAAAAAACCAGGATATTTATTGTTTTTGTTGAAAATTGGTGATCCACAAACACGACAAAAAGTTTTGGCACCTTTTTCTCCAAGGCTGAAAGTTTGGAGTTTGTCATTACCTCTGGTGATTGAAAAACTGGATTCCAGAACTGTTGCATAGGTTGAAAAGGAACTTCCATTAGCTTTTCTACAAATGGTGCAATGACAATTGACAACCAAGAGTGGTCTTCTCTTTATTTCATAGTTGACAGCATCACAGCCACAGGAGCCGGTTAAATTAATAGCCATATATCTCGCCTTTCAGATTTGGTTCAGTATCAGGAAAACACCGAAAGTGACACTTTAAAGCCTTTTTATTTTCATACAAGTTATCATGATAGTAACAATAGTTCCCACCAGAAGCAAAAATCAACAGAGGCAATATGAAAAATATCCTTGGTTGTACTGGACATAAACTAAGAATTCCCAACATCTCAGATAGTGATGGAGTCTATATCTTTGATGCATATGGCAAGCGATACATGGATTTGGAATCGGGGATATGGTGTACGTCTCTGGGGCATAAAAACGCCAGAATCAACAATGTAATTAAAGGGCAACTTGATAGCATTATGCATGTCGGGTTTTGCTATACCAGTGAGATAGTCGATACAGCAGCGGAATCAATTTTGTCTGTAACTGGTTTAAAAAATGGACGTTGCGTATTTCTCAGTTCTGGGAGTGAGGCGGTAGAAATTCTCAGGCAAGCAGCCAAACATTTGGTAGAAAATCCAAAAACGTTGGTTTTGCATAATGCCGAGCTTGGTGCTTATGATTCACTTACCGATAGAGAGCATGGATGGTATGCCTTTGAGTGGAAAAACTGTAAGGAATGTACCGACAGCTTTATCTGTGACATGCACAGTGAAGCACTTAAGCGACTTCCTGCGGATATTACTGAGTTCATCTTTGAACCGGGAAGTGATGCTGGTTTTGTAGGTTTTCCTCCTAAAGCTTTGATCCAGAAGCTGGTCAACTTGATTCGCAGCAATGGTGGTAAAATAATCGCCAATGAAGTGACGACAGGGATCGGTCGTACCGGTCAATGGTTTGGTTATCAACACTACGATATAGAGCCCGATATGATTGCCCTCGGAAAAGGGATTGGTAATGGTTATCCTGTGAGTGTCGCCGTGTTTTCTGAGAATGTCGCAAACGATTTGGATACTTTTAAATATTCACAGAGCCATCAGAATGACCCAATGGGAGCCGCTGTTGCAGATGAAGTTATTAATATCATTAAGGATGATGATCTCATTGGGAATGCGGCCAGAAAAGGGCAGATATTTCTTTCTCAACTTCAATCCCTTGAATGCAGCAATCTGAAAGTTCGTGGCCGAGGATTGATGTTTGCCATTGATTTTGGAAATGAGAAGCTAGCAGAGAGAGTTTACAATGAGCTGATGGAGAGCGGCTATATTGTTTGTAACAGAGGTTCTTTTCTGCGAATTGATCCACCGCTGATAATCACTGAAGCTGAATTTGGAAAGTTTGTTGATAATCTGAGTTCTATTGTGACCCGTGAGGGGAGTGTATCAGCGATGATAATTAGTCGAATTATTTGACAAAAAATGGTTCTCCCGCTATTAAAGAGTAAATGTTTTTATGCAGGAGGGTGGGACCATGCAGAACAACAGAAAATTAATGGAAAATTTAACGCCGTATTTCTGAATTGAGTTCAGGGATATGGCGTTTTTTTATTCAGCTTAGTCTGACACGTACCAAATGAAATTAATATGGAGCTGTCTCTTCCTTTTCAATTTGAACTACAATTTGAAGTTTGAGGCTGGTTGGGTTCAATGTGGGGAATTTTCCTAAACTTTCCTGTAAAGGGTTTTTATCTGAACTGCATATTGTGTATATGCATGTGTGTAATACCATATGTTGATTGCATCAAAAAAATCACACTACGCGAGTTGACAGCAGTTAACCTATAGGTTAAATATGAACATAATAAAGGTTGATACTTTCCAAAGAGAACGATTTCACATTTACGCATATTGTGACAGTGAGGGAATTTCAGAAATCGACAAACTTGTCGAAGAGTGTGACAATAGCCAGTCAAAATCAATTGAAAAGTTAGCAGCGACAATAGAAAGAGCAGCTCTCCATGGACCCAAGAGTATATCAGGCCCTCGATGTCATCAAATAGATGGAGACATCTATCAGATCAGGGCTGACCATCTTCGTGTCCTTTGGTTTTATGACGAAGGGAATATAATTATCTGCACTCACGGGTTTATAAAGAAACGTAACAAAACGCCGAGAAGAGAAATAGAGAAAGCCAACAGGATTATGGGAAAATACTTCGAGGGTAAAGAATGTGGAACTCTCGCTGTTAAGGAGGAGAGAGATGAGCAAGGGGGCATTTAAGTCTTTTATTAAGGACGCAAAGAACAGGGACAGTTATTGGATAGAAAAGGCAATACTTGCATTCACAAGTGAACTTTATAAACTCATGCGGGAAAATGGGATCACAAAAAAAGAAATGGCCACCATTATTGGAACTAGCCCCGCCTATATCACCAAAATTTTTAGGGGCAATGCGAACTTTACCATTGAAAGTATGGTGAAACTAACAAGAGCACTAGATGGGAAGCTGAGCATACATGTATCACATAAAGACAGCAAAGTCATATGGCGCGATATTATTAATGGAAAGAATACCCGGCAAGAGGAAGCCAAAACTTGGGCAACAGTAGCCTCAACGGTTGGAGTTCGTAAAAAAAGGGTGGCCGCAAATGGCTAAAAGTTCAATAGAGTTAAGAAATTATTTCTTTCCGATAGTCGACATTAGGGCAAACGCTAAACACAAGCCCGATGAAAACATAGATATCTTATTTGATATAGAGTCTGCAGCAGTGAAACTTGACGAAAAAGAGAATAACTTCCAGCTTGTTATCGATATTACAATAAGCGAAGAGGATTCTGAAAATGTTCCATATGTAGGGCAGGTACAAGCCGTTGGTTTTTTTAGCATTGACAACACCCTATCCAAAGAAGAATCAAAAAAAATATTACACAACCGGGGAATAGAAAATCTTTATGCAGCTACAAGAGAAATTATTTTAATAGTCACTGGCCGTGGACCGTGGGGAGCGATAGGTCTACCAATACACGCTCCAGATGAAATTGAACTAGTAGAGATAGTCCCAGACTAAGGGGCTGACACAAAAAATCGAAGGAATAGAGTGATAGCTCAATCATTAATTTCTAGATGCTAATATACCTTGGAGGGGGAATCCAAAATGATATTCATCACCAACCGTTTTCCAAAACAAAGCATTCGTACCCGCATTGGGCGTAAATTTGATTTTGATTTGAATAATAATGCTGCCAGCAATTCGGTCTATTTTTGTGAACGCACGGCAGAAGGTGAGCATACAGAAATTGGCAATATTGAGTTTTTGAATCGGCTTAAGAATGCCCATTGCCGTCAGATTCTTATTTACATTCACGGATTTTCCAACTTACCGGAGGATGTTTTTCCCGCTGTTGTCGAATTTCAAGCTCTTTGTGATCAAAAGAAGAAAAATGAAATTCTGGTGATCCCTATCGTTTGGCCTTGTGATAACGACTTAGGGATTGTTCAGGATTACTGGGATGATCAGAAGGCCGCTGATCAGAGTGCGTTTTCATTTTCCCGGGTGATGGAGAAGTTTGTCGCCTGGAGAAATTCTGAAAAATATAATTCGCAAGATGATCCCTGTTTAAAACGGATCAATATTTTGGCTCATTCCATGGGCAACCGGGTGTTGCGTGAGACCTTGCTCGCCTGGAATAAATATGATCTGCCAAAAGGCTTGCCCCTGATTTTTAGGAATACCTTTTTGGTGGCCGCTGATGTTGTCAATGAAACCTTGCAAGAAGGGGAGACTGGTGAACTGATCTGTCATGCTTCACGCAATGTGATTGTCTATCACGCGTCAGATGATCTGGCATTGAGAGCCAGTAAAGCATCAAACCTTAAAAATAATATTGCATCGCGTCGCCTGGGGCATACAGGGCCTGAAAATATGGATAAAACGCCTAGAAATGTTTATCGAGTCGATTGTGATGATGTCAATAATCTCTATGACAAGCCAAAGGGGCATTCTTATTTTCGGTCAGGAGAGAAAAAGGGGACACCTGGGAAAGTTTTTGAACACATTTTTGCTTGTCTTGATTCTGGTCGTGTTTACCCGGATGATGAACACCGTAGATCTTCAATTGTGACGTTATAAGAGTTGTTTTCAACCAGAAACCACGCTTATAACGATTTCAGAATATGTGAAAAGTGAAAACCTTATATCTCATTCTTCAAACAAAACACTGGTCAGGTAACGCTCTCCTGAGTCCGGCAAAATTACCACAATAGTCTTCCCCTTAAATGCTGGATCTATTGCCAGACGTGCTGCAACGGCTGTTGCCGCTCCGCAGGAGATGCCAGAGAGAAGACCTTCTTCTTTGGCTAACCTCCGGGCAAATTCTATTGCTTCTTCATTGCTGACTTGCTCAACTCGATCAACCATGTCCAAATCAAGGTTGGCGGGGATAAATCCGGCTCCGATTCCCTGGATTTTGTGTGGCCCTGGTTGCAAAGATTCACCGTTCAGATGCTGAGTAATGACCGGGCTGTCCATCGGCTCAACTGCAACAGAGGTAATATTTTTCCCCTTGGTTGTTTTTATGTAACGTGAAATGCCGCTGATAGTGCCACCGGTACCAACTCCGGAAATCAGAACATCAATATTTCCATCAGTATCATCCCAAATTTCTGGGCCGGTTGTTTGTTCGTGGATTGCCGGATTCGCTGGGTTTTTAAACTGATTCAGTAGCAGGTAATGTTCGGGGTTCGAATCAGCTAGCTCTTCAGCTTCAATAATAGCAGCAGCCATCCCTTTAGCTCCAGGGGTCAGCTTAAGCTTGGCACCCAGGGCTTTGAGAACTTTACGACGTTCGACACTCATCGTGTCTGGCATGGTTAATGTGATAGGTATTCCTTTAGCCGCAGCGACAAAAGCCAACGCAATTCCAGTATTGCCACTGGTCGGTTCGATAATTTCCATGCCCGGCTTGAGAGCTCCACTTTTCAGTGCGTCCCATATCATGGAAGCACCAATTCGACATTTGACTGAGTAGCCCGGATTACGCCCTTCAATTTTACCGTAAACATTGACTCCATCAGTCGGAATGATACGGTTTAGTCTGATCAATGGAGTTTTTCCGATTGAGAGTGAATTGTCAGCATAAATATTGCTCATTACCTATCTCCTCTACACGGCTGTTTTTAGCGGTAAAACGAATATAAGAACAAAGTATATTTCTAGTATGATTAATTCTAGTGAAATAGTCAAGAATATGTTTCTGTGGTTGCTTAGTTGTTGTGTGGGGAATGGTGCGGTAGGTATATAGAGGTCTGAAGGAATGATTATCTTGCATGCAGGGAATAATTATAAGGTATGACATCGGGACTGACATCAATTGTCAGTCCCGATAAAGGATCTATTCTACAGATTTGCTGATAATGGCCAGTCGGTTTTGAACTCAGGTGGGTAGAAATTTTCTTTGGTGCGATTAAAATATCCGTATTGGATCCGTGGAATTTCTTTTTTAACCCGATCCAGCATCTTCTTCATGCCAATTCCTGAGCCATCAGCATTCATTGATTTCCAGTAAAGCATCGGGTCGATACTTAGATTGCGCATCTGAATCATATCGATTCCAACGGATTCAATTATTTCCAGTAATTTCTCTATTTCATCTTCACGATCTGTAATCCCGGGGAAAACAAGATAGTTGAGCATAGTGAATAAACCATGCTGTTTTGCACGGCGAGCCGATTCCAGGACATCGTTGAAGTGATATTTTACTGGTCGATAATAGGCATTATAAAATTGCTCTTGGACTGAATTGAGCGAAATGCGTATTGAATCGATCCCCGCTTCTGCTAGCTTGTCGATAGCATCAGGAATAGAGGCGTTGGAATTAAAGTTGATAGTTCCACGAGAAGTTTGTCTGCGCATTTCCTTGACCGCATCTGCAATTCTGTCTGCCTGAAGAATCGGATCACCTTCACATCCCTGACCAAAGGAGACAATTGCATTTTCGGCAGATTTCAAGTGGGGAACAGCAACTTCACAGAGTTCCTCAACTGTTGGAACAAAAGTTAATCGATCTTGACTGGACTGGCAGACACTGGGTTCATCCTGTAGGGAGATACAGCCAATACAGCGGGCATTGCAGGTTGGTGAACTGGGGAGTGGAGCCTCCCAGCGTCCAAAGAAAAGATTTTTGGCTGCAAAACAATGATAATCGAGAGCACAGCGGGACAATTGCTCGACCAGACGATTGCTTGGCTGTGCTTCAATCCGTTTGCGTACCAATGGTTCCAGTTTGCGATCATCAAAATGTTCTGGTTCCCATTGCTGGTTACGATCAACACGCACCGCCGCGACATAAAAACGCTCTTCTTCAACACACCAGCCGACAGCGGTATAAGACCAGAGGGTTAGCTCAACATCTTTCTTCTCGTAGGCTGCTGCGGGAAGCAGAGTCCGGGTGAAGGCCGGAGTTGTAAAAGCAGACACAGCTTGGGCTGATCCCCCCCCCCAGTTTTCTGGCAGAGAATGGATGGTTGTTTGTTTGCCGCTGCTGCGATCAAAGCCAATCGGTGGTGTTTCTGGAATAGTGAAGAGGCGACTTCCTTCTGGAAGCGGAATCAACTCATCTATCTCGGGTTGAATGACACTCATGCCATTCATTCCTGCCATTAATAGCTCAGGATGCTCAAAAATTTCGCCGGTTTCATCGGCAATAACGGTCAGAAATGTTTTTTGTTTGCTCATATTAAGTTGATTCCTTTCATGCCGGGGAGAATAGCATAATCATATCTATACTTGGCTAGCGAATTTGAATCAGCTATTCTCTTTCACATGCGAACCTTACTTACTACTCTGCACAGTAAATATATTCACGCCAGCTTGGCATTGCCCTGTCTCTCAGCATATTGTGGTTGTGAATGTGGTGAAATACTGATCCGCGAATATACGGTTAATGAACCGAAAGAAGCGGTTCTGGCACAGATTGTTGCTTGCGATGTTGATGTGATTTGTTTTTCTGTCTACCTGTGGAACCGTGTGGCAATTCTTGAGTTAGTCGCTTGCCTAAAACAGATTGATTCTGAGCTGAGGATTGTCCTTGGTGGCCCGGAAATATCTTTTGAGGAAGAGACTTTCTTTAACTACCATCTGGTGGATGCGTTGATTTGTGGTGAAGGGGAAATCCCTTTAAAATCACTTCTTTCCTCTTGGGAAAAAGGGGAGACTCCTACACTGGTTGCTGGACTGAGATTACCTGAACATTCTGAACCTAATGGTTTAAGTCTACTTAAATCACTCGATGAAATTCCCTCACCATTCGCCGCCGGCTTAGTTGATCTGACGCGAGGACTGGTTTATTACGAGAGTAGTCGTGGTTGTCCTTATACATGTAGTTTCTGTATGAGTTCGCTGGATGACCAAGTCCGGTCATTTTCTTCCGAGCGGATTGAAGCCGATTTGAAGCTATTGATGGATAATCGGGTCGCCAAAATTAAATTTGTTGATCGAACCTTCAATTATAGTAACCCGCGCAGCCGAGACATCTTCAATTTCATTTTGCAGCATAATCAGTCCAGCCATTTCCATTTTGAGATTGGTGCTCATTTGCTCGATGAGGAAACTCTGAATTTATTAGAAAACATTCCCGCTGGAATGTTTCAGTTTGAAATTGGAGTGCAGTCAACTCTTCCTGAAACGTTGCAACGGGTTGGTCGCAAGGCCTCCTTGGAGCGATTGGCGGAAAGTGTTCGCTATTTGCAAAAAAACACCAATATTCATCTCCATCTTGATCTGATTGCCGGGTTGCCAGGGGAAAACTACCAACAGTTTCTTCAATCAATTGATTGGGTTAGTGCTCTGGGAGCTGATAATTTGCAGATCGAACCGGTCAAGCTATTGCCCGGAGCTCCACTGCGCTTACAGGCTGAAGAATGGGGAATAAAATTTGATCCTAAGCCTCCCTATACGATTTTAAGATCAAAAAACCTTGATTTTGTTGATTTAGAGCGGTTGCGTGGTATCGGTAGACTGCTTGATCTGTTTGTTAACAGTGGTCGCTTTTCATTTTTACTAAAGCAATTAATCAGTGATTTCTCCCGTTTGTCACTTTTGTTGGAAGATCTGGATGCCTATTGGCGAGAAGAAAACCTTTATCACCACAGAAGGTCGTTACGGGAGTTATATCTGGAAGTTGATCTTTATTTGCAGAATCGTTTTGTCGGGAGGAAACTGGCTGAGTACCGAGAATTACTTGGTCGAGATTATGCAAATCACGAGCGGGTTGTTAGCGGATCGTCTCCCGATTTTTTTGCTACCAATCTGGATGAGAAAGAGAATGCAGCTGTTCGTGTACGGGTCAAGCAAGAATTGGATGGGATCGAGCGAAGTGGGAAAATTCAGTATTTTGCTGCAGTATTTGATCATCTGCCCGAACATTCTGGGCGCACGATTTTGATCTTTCTTTATGTTGCTAAAACTGCTTCTGGGTTGACGGTTAAAGAACTGATTCTCTGAAGAATTGCTATAAAAAGCCAAAGGCCGAGACAATGCTCGACCTTTGACAGATTACAGGTTCATCAATTATTCTATTTTGCCCCACAAGCAACGTCTACGCGTCGGTTCAGAGCTCGGCCTTCAGGGGTTTTATTGTCTGCAACTGGTTGATCTTTACCAAATCCGCGTGAAGTCATTCTGGATGCGGGGATATCAAATCCTTCTACCAATCGAGTTTTAACCGCTGCCGCACGTTTTTCAGAGAGTTTCTGGTTATATGTAGCGGCTCCAGTACTGTCGGTGTGACCATTGATGAAAACTATATTGCCCGGATAATCGTTGATGCACTGAGCTGCTTTGGCAATTTCACTGTCATATTCCAAGCCAACTACATTGCTGTCGTGACCAAAGTTGATATGGAGAGTCAGTACTGTGGGACAGCCATTGGTATCTACAGATACACCCATGGGGGTGTCAGGGCATTTGTCGAGATAGTCAAATACTCCGTCACCGTCAGAGTCGAATGGGCAACCTTTGTCATCAACCGGGGCACCTACTGGAGTGTTGGGGCAGCGATCAAGGTAGTCATAAACGCCATCACCATCAGAATCAAGGGGGCAACCATCGCTATCGACAGTGACTTCTGCAGGAGTCTCTGGGCACTTGTCAAGATAATCATAGACTCCGTCATTGTCAGAATCGAGTGGGCAGCCGGTCGAATTGACAGCAACACCGTGAGGAGTATTCGGACATTGATCATCTTTATCAAAAACTCCGTCACCGTCGCTGTCAAGTGGAGCTGGAACCGGAGGAACAGCAACTATCGACTTCGGAGTTGGAGCTGGTTTGCCAAACTGGAAAGTTAAACCGGCTGAATATTGCAGGCTGTTGTCAGGCTCAGGGAAATCAACGAGATGACGGATATCAGCTCGTAGAGCAATCAAATCATCTAGAATGAAATATTTGACTCCGACACCGTAATTAAACAACAGGTGATCCCGGTCTGCACCAACATCAGGCGAGGAATAGATTGCACCTAGACCGACAGCTACATAAGGGACAAGTTTTTTATCTGGTCCAAAGTGGTAGAGGGTGTCCAGACGGTATGTTTCGACTTTTGTGTCAGTTGTTGATGAATCATCTGCATCTGCATTGGTACGGGTATAAACACCTTCAACTGCCCAGTTTTCAGTCAGGTTGTAACCAACGCCAATCCCCCAGAAGCCAGAGGTTTCAAGGGATAGATTTCCTTCGAACAGGTGGCCACCAAGCATCGGTGAAATAGTAAAAGCCCCTGATTGATTTTCTGCGGTAGCAGGTAATGTAAAACAGCATAACAATACTGTCAGATAAATAATTTTTTTGAGCATTGAAGAGCCCTCCTAGAGTTTAGACCAACAAAAAATGAGGAAGGTCGCTCCCATAGCAACCCTCCTCATTAGAGTACCAGATTCTTCGTAAGGTTCAAGTTAAAATATGACTAGAATGGTAGTTTTATTCGATTGCAAATAACAGGATGCTGGTAATGGGAGATTCCTCACTATGCATATCTATATTCTGAAAAACCTGTTCCCAGATATCTAGACAGAATTGGACGAAGAAGTCACAATCAGGAGCAAGTTGTTGCATTGACTCGCTAATGTCTTGGTGAAAAATTTGACTCATCTGGTTGTCAATAAGGGTTTGATCCTTTAACCGGGTGATATCTGTTCTGACTAGAGGGGTTGGTGCAAAATCTCTCTCTAAAAGTTGATTTGCAATAGCGGTTAAGAATATTCCTGAGAGGGATGGATTTTCGTCAATTTCCGTCTCAATTTGTGGCAGATCAAAAGGGAGATCTTTGTCGAATAATTTTTGCAAAGACGTAACCTGAGCTAAACACTGATCGACCAGGTTTAGCTCTTTGATAGAAGTAATCAGCTGTAATTTACTTGATTCATCCTCAGCAGCTTGATGGTAAAGACATGGTGGCTTTTGCAGTAATGAATCGACAAATAACAGCTCTGGGTAATCAAGAAATGAATATATTTGACTGGCGCGTATTTTTTTAGCTTGAACTTGCCGATTTTTTATAAGGCTGAATCCAAGTTGAAAAAGGTGTATCAGGTAGGTGCTGTGAAATATTTTTTTGGCTTTCGCAACGTCTGTCCCAGCAAGAAATTCAAGAGCCAGATTGAGGGTGTCGTATGTGGATTGGAACGCTTCAGAGACACTCTTGTTTTCAGCAATATCAATATTGTCTGCACTCATTTTACGGTTGGCTAAAAACAACAACTCAGAAGCTAAGTCGTGATTAACTCCACCGGCAAGAACGTCGGCTAGCAGGTTGTGTGGTGAACCATAGGCGAGCAGTGCTGTCGGTTGCTGTAAGTTATCAGCTTCAAGGTGGAAATCAGTTTTTCCGCCAGGGGTGAATGCTTCAGTATTAATATAACTGTATATCGATCTTGCTTCGATGGTCGGGATGATCCCTAGATCGAGTAAACGATTACTGCGAGTTTGATAAACCTCTTCTTCTAAAACAGGAAGGCTCTCAGCGCGGATCATCTCCATAACTAGCAGATAGCTTTGTTGTTCCCGCCCCTGCCAAATCTTTAAAATAGCTCCAATAATCTTTGCCGCATTTTCGCTGGAATATTCTACATCGTAAATACCTTCCAGTCGTTTCGGATTTTCTGCATCTTCATCATCGTAAGCTTCTAGCCCTCTGGTAATGATCAGGTGCTTTTTAAGAAATAGAGTCAGTAGCTCAGGTTCCATCTGCCTTGCAAGTTGACAGACTTTTTCTTCTCCTGTGTTCAGGAGTAGCTCCAACCAATAAAGTGAAATAACCGGGCTCAAAACATCCTCATCCCAGCAATCTAGGTCGAGCAGAGTCGTTAATTGCTCCGGGCTTGCCAGCACGAGTAGTTCGGTTGAATATTCAGCACCAAGTTCGTTGATCATCAGGTACAGTTCTTGGGGGTGGAGTTGTGGTACCAGTTTTTCAACTTGCTGCGCATTGATAATTAAATCATATTTCTGTTTGCCGCGGGCTTGATGAATCATGTTCAATTGTTCATCTGCCGACAAGGCATTATATTCTGTTAGCGATATTTCTCGACCTTGACGCAGTAGTGTCAGGTGGCCTACTTGACGTTTTGAGGGGAGTGAAATTTTTGTCATGTTTGCTGCTCCGGTTCATAAAGGTCTGCTAAAAAAAAGCTACTCTAAAGCAGACAGGAAAAATGTGCAATCAGGATCATGTTTGGTTTAGACCATAATCAGCTCAGCATTGAAGGTCTTTCTCTTCTAATTTTTGCTTGAAATTGTTAGTCTGATCCGTCTTGTTTTCTTATTTGGGTGTCTTGTGATTCAATTCTTTAAAGATTTATCAATTAAAGTAAAGTTGACATTGGTCATTATGTTGTCCAGTTTCGTTTTGCTGGTCATAATCAGCAGCATTGTCCTGGTGACTGAAATTTATACGATTCGGACTACTTTGACCCAAGAGATGCGGGTGCTAGCCAGTTCTCTATCCGAAAATAGTCGTCAATCTCTTGTTCTGGGCAAATATTCTGAAATTGATACGCTGTTTGCTTCATTGATTCATCAGAACAATATACACGCTGCCTATTTTTTTGATAGTGACGGAGTCCCGGTTGCAGAATATTTACAGCAGCACGATTCTCGATTTGTTTTACAGGCACTTCAAAGTGACTTCAAGGAAGCGCATAAATCCTTTTGGATCGATTCTACTGCGGAAAAGCTGTTTTCCGACTTCAAGCATTTCAGTTTATTTACTCCGGTTTTTTATGATGGAAGGCGTATAGGTACGCTCTATCTGCTGAGTGATTTGAATCGTATCTATGGTCATTTGAGTGTCGTTATTTTTGGAATGATTTTCTCCTTAATGGTCATGATATTTCTTTCCTGGTTATTGGCAGGACGTTTACAAAAACCAGTTTCAGATCCGTTGCTACAGCTTGCTGGTTTGATGGAAGATGTTTCGCAGAATAAAAATTATTCTGTTCGGGCAGAGAAGGTGAATGGTGATGAAATTGGCACCTTGGTAGAAGGCTTTAACCGGATGCTGAAGCAGATTGAATTACATCAGGCCAGCTTGGCTGGACATCAATTATATCTGGAGCAAACGGTCTCTGACCGAACGGCAGAATTGCGTACCGCAGTGACAGCTCTAGAGCAGGCCAGACAGCAAGCTGATACTGCCAATGAAGCCAAATCACACTTTCTTTCACGAATGACGCATGAATTACGAACGCCATTAATCGGTGTCTTGGGAATGAACGAGCTGCTGACGCGAACTTCTCTGACGGTACAGCAGCAGGAACTCGTCAACACAGTGCAGAAGTCGGGAGAACAGCTTCTATATTTAATCAGCGATGTCCTTGATTTCTCGCGGATTGAAGCAGGAAAACTACAACTTGAATCAAGTGTCTTTGACCTTCTTCAAGTCGTTCAAGACGTTGGCGATTTGTTATCCCTTCAAGCACAAACAAAGGAGCTTTCCCTGCTGATCGATATCCCTTCGAACGTCACTTGGAAAGTCAAAGCTGATGAAACCCGAATTCGTCAAATTTTAGTGAACTTGATTGGCAACTCAATCAAGTTCACTTCGAAGGGGTCGATTTCTGTCAGTTTGAATTGTCTCAAATGTAGTGACAGTAATGGAACTTTCGTATTTGAGGTTACTGATAGCGGTATTGGCATGTCAGCAGAGGTCAAGCAGCAGATTTTCGATGTTTTTTATCAGGTTGATGGCACTGGCGCTGGAGCAAAGAGTGGTACCGGTTTGGGACTTGCTATTGTCAAGCAATTGGTCGATCTGATGGGCGGAGAGCTGAACCTGTTTTCTACGCCTGGGCAGGGGAGCCGGTTCCAGGTGACGGTAGATCTGCCACTTGTTGAAGAAATAGTATTGCAGAAAGGTGACTGCTGATGAGGCGTTTGCTAGTTGCTATTACGATCTTATTGATTTGTGGGGGGGGGGTGCTGGCTCTTATCTGGTTTGGTAATTATTTTATGACTTATGCTGCCTCAAAGCATCATTTGAGTGTGGAAAAAGGAGCGCCACAATTATTACCTTTAGGAGCTAAAACTATTCTTGATTTGCAAGGTAGCGGGTTTGATCGGGAGACTTCAGTCAGCTTGATTATGGATGTTGATAATAGTGAGGCGGTTATTGGTACTTTTCCTCTGGAGGGTATCTACAATGAAAGTATTCTACATGATGATTTTCTCTATTTAGCTCCTGAGGAAGGAGGGGTGGAGGTTTTAAATGTTAAAAATCCACGACAACCTCAGTTTCTGAAAGAGTATTTAGTCGGAAGATCGATCAATGATATCCAGCGCAGTGGGAATTATCTTTATCTTAGCTGTGGGAAATTAGGGGTATCAATTATGGAAATTCAGCAGGATGGTCTTCTTAGTCACATTACAGATATTTCTATGGAATCTATCGCAAGGCAATGTCTATTTGTAGATGGCTTCCTTTATGTTGCCGCAGGTTCAGGTGGTTTGTTGGTTTACGATGTTCGACAACCGGAGCAGGTTGAACTGGTGCGGGTGCTCAGGTATGGTCCGTTTATTTCTCAAATGACCATATCTGAAGGGTACCTGTACCTTGTGGTATCGGGGAATCTCATCGAGATATATCAGTTGACAGAACCACAGCTACCTCTTTTGGTTGGTTCCTTACCGCTACCAGCAACAATTTTCGATCTTGTTACCTCCCAACAACAATTATATGTTGCAACCAAAAAAGGAATCTTTCTGTATGACCTTGCAAATGCCAAGCATCCCGAGATGTTGCATCAATGGACAGGTTTCGGTGCTGCGAGAAAGTTTTTTGCTGGAAGGGGAAATGTTTACGTTTCCGACAGCTATTCTGGATTACGGATTATCGATTCTAAAAAAGAAGCTTCTCCCGATTATATTGATTTGAATATCGATCCTAGAACTATCACCGAAACATCTGACTATCTATTTCTTGCTGGATCGAACAAGGGCTTGTTGATTGTCGACAAGAATGCATTGTCGTCACGGCAGGTTGTTAGAACCATCAATACGTTAGGTAGTGTCCATGATCTTTATATCTTGGATCATTGGTTGTATGTTGCAGATGCTCGTGGTGGGGTATTGCTACAAGATCTCGATGCAGAGGGCGCTGAATTTATTACCCTGTCCTCACATTGGGGGGAATCTTTTAGCATCGATCAAGAACTGCTGTTTGTCGCTCAGTCAAAGGAAGGAATTGGGGTTTTTAATATTTCAGACCCCGGGAAACCTGCTTCTGTAGCCTTCTGGCCAGATTTGACGGCCATGCGTTTGTCGGTTGCAGGTGATTATCTCTTAGCATCGAAGGGGATTGGTGGGGTTGATTTGATTGATATTTCCGATATTCAACACCCAATCATCAAAGATACTTTGCCCAATATTCATACATTGGATATTTCTTCAGAAGGCCATTTAGTTTATATCGCCAGTAAAGATGAAGGTTTGCTGATTTATGAAATAACTGACGATGCCAAACTAAACCGACTGAGTAGCTTGTCGACTCCCTTTCCGATGAATCATTTTGACCTTGCCGTGGGACTTCAGGTTCAAGACGGTATTGCTTATATTGCCAATGGCCGTTCTGGGTTGCTGATAGTTGATGTGAGAGAACCTGCAGAACCAAAGATTCTTAGTTCAATAGGTGTTCATGGAATTTGTAAGGCTATAAGGCTTGTAGCAAATAAGGCTTTTGTTGTCAGTCATCATGGTGGAATTAATATTGTTAATATCGAAAACCCAGAAAAGCCAGTCTTGCTGAATAGTATTTTTATGCCAGGATTATCGAGAGGTCTGCAGGTTGTTGACGATTTTATCTACGTTACTCAAAAAGAGATGGGAGTCACCGTTGTTCCTGTTCCTGTTGCAGCTGAAACGGTCAAGTTGCTATCCAGACAGCGGATGCAGATTGTGTTGCCATCACCAAAATTTCCCGGTCGTTATAACCTACAGATTGTTAATCAACGGGAATCGGCGGTGAGTGATGGGGTGGTGACTTATCAATAACTAGCAGCCTGTCGGTAATCAATGAGCTGCTGAAAATTCCTCCATTTGGCTATATTCCTACTCCTTTTTGACCAATAGCTATGACCATGACTCTCAAATGGCCAATTATCACTTCAATCCAGACAACCCGCCAGACTGCTAAAAGTTAAATTCTAGGCCTGCCCAAATTTGTCGACCTAATTCGTAATCGTAGTTATCAGGATTGGATTGGTAACCTATTTTTGCCTTACGGTTGAAAACATTGAGAATATCGAGAGAAAGGACAATGTCCTGACTTGTAGTGCTTGGGGTTTTCCAAGTGAAGCCCCAGTCGAAAATGATCGAGCTGTTAGTTTTTACTTTTTCATAAACGTATGGGTCTGTTTGTTCTGGGTTGATGATACTTGGTTGTCTGATCAAAGAACCACTGTTGTCTTTTGATCTCCATAGCCGCCAGTATGCACCTCTATATTTTGTCGTATTAGTGAAAGTGAAATTGTAGGGTAGGGAAGCTGTATAAATAATATTGGCTACGATAGGTCGATTAAAATCTGTTCTGGGGATTTCGTCATAGTAAAGCTCTTCTCCTTCATACCAAATGGTTTCGGCAGTATCATCTTCATTGATGGTGTCGGTATAGAGATTATGACTTGTTGTTGTCTCCTGCCATGTTGCATTGATCTCAAGAGAATGTTTTTTCCATGAATTATGCCAACTGACTTGAATACTTTCATATTCTGACCGCCCTAGATTGTTGAATAAATAAACATCTGGCTCAATTGTGTTTCGTGGAATCCTTTCTCCGTCAGGAGTTTCCCGGGGGGCAGAAATGACGCTTCGTGCAAGTTCATCTTTATTCTTTTTCTTGATATATTGAATTTTTAATTTGCTGCCGAGAAATTTTTGAATTATTCCCAGAGAAAATTCATCGCTATATGGGGTATTGATGTCGCTGTTTCTGTAAATGTACGGGGTGACGAAAAGGTATGGATTTGACGTGTTATCCCACTCCTCGAGACTGCTGCTTCTCTCTTGATTGACGGTTACAATTGCACTGTATAGTGCGTGGGTCAAGAGAGTGCCACTGTAATATCGATTGATGCCTGCAAATAATGTTGTCGTTTGATTTCCGAAAATATCTAAAGCAGTTGTAAATCTTGGAGCCATATTTAGGTTGTTAGTGAAATTATCGTATGAAATTCGGACTCCAGGAATAACTTCAAGTCTTTTCCAAGTAATAGAATCTTGAATAAAAGCTGCAATGTCGGTTATTTCCACGTCAGAATCAGCTTTCTCGTACATGATTCGCGTTGACATATATTGCTCATTTTCAATACAGGCCGGATCATTTTCGGCACAGACTGTGAGTGGGTCTAGAGTTTTGCCTGTATAGGAATAGCTGGTCGTGGGTCGACGATAGCTTTGACGAGAGTAGGTAGCTTCTGCTCCCAGCTTGAATGTGTGACTTGTACTTTTAATATTTTTTGTGTCGAAGAGAAGAGTCGGTTTGATATTAAGTGTGTTCTGGCTTGTATGTAATGATCCGGATCCACCTTCTTTCCCGCCGGCCCAATCTATCGAGTCTGTTCCTGTACTCCAGTAAAAGCGGTTTAAGGGAGCGTTGCGATCTATTTCTTGACCAGTATAGCTGAGGGACAGTTTGAACTGGTTGCTGTCGAATTTTTTTTCCGCTTGAAATATTATTGAGTAAGAATCCCCATCAATAGAATAGTCGCTTTCTTTGAAAGACTTTAAAAAAGATTGAACTGAGGTTGGAGAATAAATGGCAGTGCCAGTTATGATGAAATCATTTGCTAGATAATGCTTTAGTTTTATAAATAAATTTTCTTGCTTACGTGTCTGAGTTTTTGCGCTATCAAGATGAAAAAGTTTAATCTTTGAGTTTATCTGTTGGTATGAGCTAACTATGCTGGTGTCATAATTAATTGGCACATTAAGGGTGAAACCGAAGTTTTGTTTTTTGAATTGTGGCTGATACTTAGATGAATTGGAATTGTAAAAAGTTTCTTTGTCATCGGGGTTGATGTGAAATTTCGTCCAGTCATCACTGGTTGTTCGGAAGTAAACATTTCCCCATATATTTGCAGTTGGATTGATCGTTGTTATGTCGACTTGTCCTCCCGTGAAACCGCCAAATTCTGCGGGGATATTGCTGTTGTAAACGGTTACTTGTTCAATTAATTTGGGGTTTATAAAATGGGTTTGGGGGTGGCTAGGTAATTTGTTGATAGAGAAGGCGGTGCTGTTAAGTGCTGGATCAATGGGACTATTGTTACTGATCCCATCGATTGTATAGTTATTGTCATAAAAACGGCTTCCAGATATTGAAACAACCGGTGGGGTAATTTCGCCACCCGTCAATGAACTTGAACCGTCTTCACTGTATTGAACCCCAGGAGCAATCCCGATTATTTCATTAATATTGCCATTCCGGGTGGGCAAATTATCAATCATGTCCTTGTCGATGATTGTCTTTCCGGTGGTTGGAGCAATTCTCATGGCTTCGACGTGAATGGTAGGCATAACCGGAAGTGCTGCAGTTGCTGCTTGTGCCTCAGTTTGGCTGTTGTCCGCATTTATTATTTGCGGTATGAATAACAACAAGATACATATGAATATGTATGTCCAATATTCTGATTTTAATGTCAAATTCATAAGCTTTAGTGTCCATTGAAGTTGTTGTTGTGCATTTGAGCCGGAGCACTATAGCAGTAAGGGAGAAGGTGGGACAAGTTGTTGAATTATATTGTTAGGGGTTGCGCTTGAATTCTGTCGTTCAAATATCATTATTTATTGTTATTTCTTTTGCTCTGCATATTTTAAGTCTCCCTTTTGGTTTGATATTGCCGACAGGGTTGCCTGAGTCGGGGCAAGTGAGGGTTAGTTATGTTTCAAGGTCGCTTGAGACTTTTCGCCCCGAGGTGAAAAGAGAAAAGTCCACTGACAGGATGGTAAAAACAACAATTTCGAGCATGCAGAAAGCTAGAGTGACTGAAGTGTTGCAGCCTAAACAAATGCAAATCAAAAAAAGTCGCGTTGATGCAAATAAGTCAGTTGTTGTAAAAACTGAATCGAAGCAAAAAAGCGTGTTGGCAGAATCAATAGTGGTTACTGCTGCGGATTTCTCATCAGAGAAACCGATGGATCCTCTAAAACTGGTTAAAGCCGATACCGTTGTTATTGAGGGGGTAAAATCACAGCTGTCCGCTGAAAAATCTTCCGGGGTCGAAACTATTGATGCCGTTCCGGCTGTCAGTAATCAGCCGCTGATGCAAGTTGCTTTGTCTGCTGAATTGCTAATCGAAGAAAATAATCCTTCTCTGGACGCTGCTACGGCAAAAATCAACAATACAGATAACAATCAAGGTCGAGGTTCTTCAGCTCAAGAAGAAAAAAATAATCATGGCCGGGGGTTTAAGGGTGCACTGGCGCGCTATGATGTGAATCCTTCCCCGCGTTACCCTGAAGTTGCAAAACTTCGTGGCTGGGAAGGGAAAGTGATATTTGAGGCACTGATTTTAAAAAGTGGGCGAGTTGGGCGCCTGAATGTATTGGTGTCATCCGGGTATCGAAGCCTTGATAATGCTGCGCGCAAAGCGATCGTTCGGTGGAAGTTCAGACCCGCGACCTCTTTTGGTGTATCGTTAGATAGCCAAGTTGAGATTCCTGTAACTTTTTCCCTTAAAGGGCAATAACTAGATCTAGGATCTGTGCAACATAAATTAACATGTTGATTTGATTATGTTACCATCGCCTAAATTTAGCGTGTATTGAGGTGGAGATTTTAAAATGGCTGAGAAAACGAGTGAACAGCAATTCTTTATCAAAGAAGCAGAGATATTTATTGATAGAATTCGTAATTCTTTGTGTATGCAGAAGCCCACTTTATCTTTGCTGGAGGATTCGGCTCAAGCAGTTACTACCTTCAAAGGGGCGACTGCAGGAATCGAGGTAGGTTCCTTTTGCTCGATTGTTGATCGTCTGGAACTTATTTTCAACCGGCACCTGACAGATCAGATAACTCCAAACAGCATTGAGCTTGAGACTATAGAACTTGCCATTGATTGGTTGGCTCAACTTGCGATTCTTTATGGAGAACAACTTCCTGAACCAAAATCTTTAGTCGCCGAATTGCTTTATACTTTTGATCTCGTTGAATCTTCTCGGGACGCAGTATCATTGGCAGCTTTGGTTGCTGATCAGACTAAGACTCCTGATGTTGATCCTTTTTTAGAAGACCCTAAGTTTGATGTTGGCACACGTTCTGTCTCGTCTCATGGTGATCCTTTTGCGGATGACCCTGGTTTTGGTTTGGAGTTTGATTTGTTGCAACGGACCATAAATTTCGTGGCGGAAAAGAAAAAAATTGAAGTTGACCCTTTTGGCGTTGACCCTCCGCTATCCAATAAGCCAGATACACAAGTTTAAAATGATGAGCTTTATTTATTTGTGTTCCCCGGGTATTTGATAGCGGAAACTGTATTTTTGTTTGCAAATCTTCGAAGCGCGTGCTAGAAACGCAGCCTTCTGTGGCAGTATTATTTTCTATGCTTTCTCAGAGGATATGCGCCAGTAGCTCAGTTGGATAGAGCAACGGACTTCTAATCCGTAGGCCGAGGGTTCGAATCCTTCCTGGCGCGCCATTTTTAGTTTGACAAGGGCCGATGGTTTCCGTAACATGGCCGGGTTTTTCTGGTGGGTGTAGCTCAGTTGGTAGAGCACTGGATTGTGGCTCCGGTTGTCGAGGGTTCAAGCCCCTTCACTCACCCCATTTATAAACTATGCTCACCTTCCGCACTCAGTTAGCCCGTTGACCGGGTGGGTTTGGGAGGTGAGCATTGTGTTTTGCGAGAGTGGCGGAATTGGTAGACGCGCTGGTCTTAGGAACCAGTATCCTATGATGTGGGGGTTCGAGTCCCCCCTCTCGCACCATTCAAAAATATAGCCTTCATGGCTTTAAAATATTCCATCAAAGATATATTCACGTTTAACGTGATCCAATATTTATAAATCAGGAAGGGAAAACAATGAATGTTACCGTTGAAGTTCTGAGTCCGATCAAAAAGAAGCTCTGTTTGGAGATTGACGTTGATACTGTTGCTGTTGAGCTTGAAAATGCTTACAAGAAGATCGCCAAGACGGCCGATATTAAGGGGTTTCGTAAAGGCAAAGTTCCAAGGAAGGTATTGGAGCAGCATTATGCGCCAAGAGCTCAATACGATGCTACTGGGCCTTTGATCAACAATACTCTATACAAAGCATTGCTGGACAATAAGATTGAAGCTGTTTCTCAGCCAGAAGTTGTTCAGTCTGGTGATGTAGAGCCAGGCAAGCCTTTTAGTTATGAGGTTGAAGTAGAAGTTCGACCTGAAATTGTGGCGAAAGATTACACTAAGCTTAAACTTGAAAAAGAAAAATTCTCTTTTGACGACAGTGTTGTGGCACAGCAACTAGAGCAAATGGCTAATTCACGTATGCAACTTGAAGTAACCAGCCGTAAAAAAGCTCGCGATGGGGATACTGTTGTTATCGATTTTGAAGGCTTTATTGATGACACACCATTTGAAAATGGTGCGGCCAAGGATTTTGAGCTTGCTCTTGGATCCAACAGTTTTATTCCTGGATTTGAAGATCAGTTAGTGGGTATGAAGCGCGAACAGGAGAAAGAGGTTGAAGTGACCTTTCCTGAAGGGTATGGATCCAAGGATCTAGCCGGAAAGCCTGCTGTTTTTAAGGTGCTTGTCAAAGAAATTAAAGAAAAAAATATTCCTAAGATCGATGATGCTTTGGCCAAAGAGCTTGATGCTGAAAACTTGGATGCGCTCAAGGAGCAGATCAAAGAGAATTCCATTGCTCAGGAAAAACAGCGGATCGATGGACAATTACAAGAGAACCTGATGAATGCTTTGTTGGAAAACAATGCTTTTGATGTGCCAGAAGGAATGATCGCGAATCAGTTACACCACCTCAAAGATAGCTTCACCCAGAAACTTAAAGCACAGGGGATGAGCCTTGAGATGTTGGGAATGAATGAAGAAACTTTTGCAACAACATATCGGGACATGGCTGTTCAGCAAGTTAAGGGAGAGGTTCTTCTGGATGCAATCGCAGTTCAGGAGGAAATTAAAGTTGAAGAGACTGCTGTCGAAGAGAAGATGCAGGCGTTTGCTGATGACAGTAATGTGCCGCTAGATCAGGTGCAAAAATATTTTGAGAACCAGCAAGCATTGGCCGGGCTGAAGGGGCAGATTTTACAAGATAAAGTCACCGAGTTTTTACTTGGTCAGTCAACTGTTACTGAAGTTGATCCGCCTCAACCTAAGCAGGAGAATTCTGACGATAGTGCAACAGAGGAGTCCTAATATGAGTTTGGTGCCAATGGTGGTCGAAGATAGCGGCCGGGGTGAACGTGCTTATGATATCTATTCCCGCTTATTGAAAGATCGGATTATTTTTCTTGGTGGGGAAGTTGAAGACCATATGGCCAATCTGATTATTGCTCAGTTGCTATTTCTTGAGTCGGAAGATCCAGATCGGGATATTCATCTCTATATTAATTCACCCGGCGGAGTTGTGACAGCAGGAATGGCGATTTATGATACGATGCAATACTTGAAGGCACCAGTTTCTACTATTTGTGTCGGTCAGGCAGCTAGTATGGGAGCGGTGCTTCTTGCTGCTGGTGAGGAAGGGAAGCGATTTGCTTTGCCGAATTCCCGTATAATGATTCATCAACCTTTGGGTGGTTTTCAGGGGCAAGCAACCGATATCAGTATTCATGCACAAGAAATTCTGCGGATGCGTGAATCATTAAATGGTATTTTAGCAAAGCATACGGGCAATGATTTGGAAAAAATTAAGGCTGACACTGAGCGTGATTTCTTCATGGATAGCGTAGCTGCATGTAGTTATGGTATTATCGACGAAATTGTCGAAAGAAAGTCTTAATGTTAATAGTATGGAGGTCTGATCCGTGAGCCCTAAGGATGAAAATAGCCAGTTAACCTGCTCTTTTTGTGGGAAGTCTCAGGATGAAGTTAAGAAGCTGATTGCTGGGCCAACTGTTTATATTTGTGATGAGTGTATCGAGCTCTGCAACGATATCATTGATGAAGAATCACGGCTTGATCAGACATCTGATCCTGAATTGAAGAAGCTGCCAAAGCCGGTTGAGATCAAGGATATTCTTGATGAATATGTGATTGGTCAGGATCGGGCAAAAAAAGTGCTATCTGTTGCAGTTTATAACCATTATAAACGGGTAGAATCTGTTGAAAATAATGATGATATTGAGATTCAGAAAAGTAATATCCTCTTGTTGGGGCCGACAGGTAGTGGGAAGACCTTGCTGGCTCAGACTCTGGCCAAGGTTTTAGACGTCCCCTTTACTATAGCTGATGCGACTAATTTGACCGAAGCGGGTTATGTTGGTGAGGACGTTGAAAATATCATTCTTAGCTTGTTACAGGCTGCCGATTACGATCTGGAAAAAGCTCAAAAGGGCATCATCTATATTGATGAAGTGGATAAGATTGCAAGAAAGTCGGAATCTCCATCTATTACTCGGGATGTCTCGGGAGAAGGGGTGCAACAGGCGCTCTTGAAGATCATTGAAGGGACGACAGCAAGTGTTCCTCCTAAAGGCGGTCGGAAACACCCACAGCAGGAGTTTCTCAAGGTCGATACGACAAATATCCTGTTTATATGTGGCGGGGCATTTTCTGGGTTGGAAAAAATAGTTAATAAGCGTATTAGTGCTAAAACAATGGGTTTTGGTGCAGAAGTTCGTTCGATTAAAGAAGAGGATCTTGGTCAGTTGCTTGGTAAGGTTCAGCCAACTGATCTTCTCAAGTTTGGTTTGATACCTGAATTTGTTGGTCGTATTCCGGTTATTGCGACCCTCGGAGAATTGGATGAAGAAGCTCTGATTCAGATTCTTCGAGAGCCCAAAAATGCGCTGATGAAGCAATATCAACGCCTTTTTGAGATGGAAAATGTCCATTTGAGATTCACTGATGGTGCATTGGTTGCTATTGCTAAAGAAGCATTAGAGCGTAAAACTGGTGCGCGTGGATTACGTTCTATTCTTGAGAATGCTATGCTTGATGTCATGTATGACATTCCATCGCAAGATCGTGTCAAAGAAGTTGTTTTGAATGAAGATGTAATTACTAAAGGTGCAAAGCCAATTATTCTTTACGATATTGCTGAAAGTGCATAGTGTAAACTAAGTTTTGATTTTATCAGGAGCGCAAAATTGTCTGTCGGCAGTGCGCTCCTTTTCAATTTTAGGTTAAGAATTCATGTCAGACTCTATTGAGCAACCCTCAGTTTTAGCTCCTCGTCTTTTGCCCATGTTACCGTTGAGGGATATCGTTATTTTCCCATATATGGTGGCACCATTATTTGTTGGGAGACCTCAGTCGATTGGTGCCTTGGAAAGTGCCTCTGAGGGTGACAAAATGATCTTTTTGGTTAGTCAGAAAGATCCAAAAGTTGATTCGCCAGACGAAGATGATCTTTATCGCGTTGGTACGGTTGGGAAAGTTGTTCAATTGCTCAAGCTTCCCGATGGAACCGTTAAAGTTCTGGTTGAAGGTTGTTGGCGCGGCCAGATGCATTCTTTTGTCCAGAATGATGATCTTCTTCAGGCTGTTGTTGAGCCTTTGGCGGAATCCATGGCTGATTCCACAGAGGTTGAGGGGGTTGTCAGGGCGATCAAAACGAGCTTTGAGGTTTATATTGGGCTGAGCAAAAAAGTTCCAGTTGAAGTGAGTTCTGCAATCGCAGGAATTGATGACCCTTCTCGATTGGCTGACACGGTTGGCGGCCATCTTCAAGTTCCAATTGCGGATAAGCAGGAAATGCTTGAGTTTGTAGATCCTTCTCAGCGGCTCGAACATATTTTGGTTTTGCTTGAGCAGGAAATTGAAATTCTGCAAGTTGAGGGGAGAATACGCAGCCGGGTTAAAAGCCAAATGGAGCGTAGTCAGAAAGAGTATTACCTGAATGAGCAGATGCGAGCTATTCAGAAGGAACTTGGTGGGCAAGACGAATTCAAGCAGGAAATTCTCCATTTTGAAGAACAAATCAAGAAAAAAAGAATGTCGAAGGAGGCAACTGACAAAGCTCGTGCTGAACTACGCAAGTTGAAAATGATGTCACCGATGTCAGCTGAAGCAACAGTTGTCCGTAATTATATAGAATGGTTGTTGTCTTTGCCTTGGCATAAGGGAACCAAAGATCGGCACGATATATTGAAAGCAGAAGAGATTCTTGAAGCTGATCACTATGGTTTGAAAAAGGTCAAAGAACGGGTTCTGGAATATTTGGCAGTACAGGCATTGGTTAAGCAGATTAAGGGGCCAATTTTGTGTCTTGTCGGTCCACCGGGCGTGGGAAAAACTTCCCTGGGTCAGTCAATAGCTAAAGCACTGCAAAGGAAATTTGTCAGGATCTCTCTTGGTGGGGTGCGTGATGAAGCTGAAATTCGTGGTCATCGACGCACCTATATCGGTGCCATGCCGGGAAAGATTGTTCAAGGGTTGCGTAAGTCGGGAGTGAAAAACCCAGTTTTTATGCTGGATGAAATTGATAAAATGAGTACCGATTTTCGTGGTGATCCTTCTTCGGCTCTTCTTGAAGTTCTTGACCCCGAACAGAATAATAGCTTTGCTGACCATTTTCTTGATGTTGATTACGATCTTTCACAGGTTCTCTTTGTTGCCACAGCAAATAATCTTCAGGCTATCCCGCGCCCTCTGCATGATCGTTTAGAGGTGATCCGGATCGAGGGTTATTCTGAGGAAGAAAAACTACATATTGCACGTCGATACTTGCTCAATAAGCAAATTGAATCTCACGGTCTGGGAGATAAACAAGTCCAGTTCTCAAATCGGGCAATTTACGAAATTATCAGACGTTATACACGCGAATCTGGAGTTCGTAGTCTGGATCGTAACATCGCATCAGTTATGCGCAAATTAGCTAGAAAAGCACTATTGGAGGGGAAAGATAAAAACTTCAAAGTTGGAGAAAAACAAATCCAAAAATATCTTGGTGTGCAACAGTATCAATATGGTGTGCGTGAAGAAGAGGATCAGGTTGGAATGGCAACTGGTTTGGCTTGGACGGAAACGGGTGGTGAGCTTTTGACTATCGAAGTCACAACTTTGCCTGGGCAAGGGAAGTTAACTATAACTGGCCAGCTTGGTGATGTGATGCAAGAATCAGCTCAAGCTGCCATGAGTTATATTCGTTCCCGTTGGCAAGAGCTACAGCTTGAAAAAGATTTTTATTCAAAAATTGACGTTCATATTCACGTCCCAGAAGGCGCTGTGCCAAAGGACGGTCCTTCTGCTGGTATTACAATAGCAACTGCACTGGCCTCAGCTTTGACTGGACGTGCGGTTAAAAAAGACCTCGCCATGACAGGTGAGGTGACTCTGCGGGGAAGAATACTAGCTATTGGTGGGCTAAAAGAAAAATTGTTAGCTGCTCGTAGGGGTGGAATTACTAAAGTTTTGATTCCAATTGATAATGAAAAAAACTTGGCTGATTTGCCTCAACTTATTTTAAAGTCATTAACGATTGAGGTCGTTTCCCATATGGATCAGGTACTTGACTTTGCTTTAACTCTTGATGGTAAGGTAACATCTAATAAGTCAGGTCTTTAAACAGTATTTATTGTTTAAAGCCCGAAAAATGGGGAAAAACAGCTTGACAGATTTTTCGTAAACCTGATATATCTTAACGCGTTTTGCACGACTGAATTAACTTAAAACTTATGAGGAGGTATCCTGTGACTAAAGCAGATCTGGTCAATGCAATGGCAGAAAAGGCGGGGCTAAGTAAAACTGATGCAGAAGGTGCTTTGAAGGCTTTTACTGAGGCAGTAACAGATGCTCTGAAGGCTGGAGAAAAAGTTGCTATGGTAGGCTTCGGTACATTCAGTGTTGGTGATCGCGCTGCTCGTACTGGGCAAAACCCTCAGACTGGTGAGAAGATTCAAATTGCCGCTGCCAAGGTGCCAAAGTTTAAGGCAGGCAAGGCATTGAAAGATGCTGTTAACAAATAAGTACAACATATATAGATTAAATACTAATCAGAAGTAGGAAGTACAGAGCTGTCCATCTTCAAATCCCACTTGGGCACTTCATACTTCCTATTTTTATCTGCGGGGCTGTAGTAGAGTTGGTTACAACAACGGCCTGTCACGCCGTAGGTCGCGGGTTCAAGTCCCGTCAGCCCCGCCATTTTAGTATTTAGATAGTTTCCAGGGCGAATAGCTCAGCTGGGAGAGCGCCTGCCTTACAAGCAGGATGTCGGGGGTTCGAGCCCCTCTTCGCCCACCATTTTTATGGGGCTGTAGTAGAGTTGGTTACAACAACGGCCTGTCACGCCGTAGGTCGCGGGTTCAAGTCCCGTCAGCCCCGCCATAGAATTAAAGGGTTCCCGCTTACATTACGGGAACCCTTTTTTTATAGGGAAAGTTTTTTATCCCCTTTCTTTGAGGTAGAGCCAAAAAAAGGTATTCCTGATCGTGGTAGAGGAGGGAAATTATAGTTCCAGGGAGAGTGTTTGGTATGCTTTAGTTGGCAACTGTTCTGAAATGAGAGCGGAAATCATAGCAACACCATGAACCCCCGTCTGCAGGGTTTTCTTCACGTTTTCCATTTTGATTCCCCCGAGAGCAAAGACAGGGATCTTGCAGGTATGACAGATAGCTTGTAACGATTCAATCCCAACTGGATCACCATAAGCTGCTTTAGAGGGAGTATAATAAATCGGACCGTAAGTGACAAAATCTGCACCTTGATTTTGTGCTGTCTCAACTTCGATTGCAGAATGGGTGGAAGCCCCGATAAGGTAGCTCGGCCCAAGGATCTGGCGGGAAATATTGATGGATAAGGAACGGTGACCCAGATGAACACCATCAGCGCCTACGGCCTGAACCAAGTCGATACGATCATTGATAAGCAGAAGGCTTTTGTGCTGGCGAGTCAGGGTGCGAAGTTCCTTTGCTAAAGGGTAAAGTTCTGCTACCGTGAGATCCTTTTCTCGTAGCTGAACCATTTTTACCCCTGCCTGCAGTAACTCCTCAACCACCTCAACCAATTGACGACCATTTTGAACTTGGTGACGGTCTGTTATCAGATATAGACTTGGTAACGATTCAGTCATGGTGATCTCGTAGTTTTGGGGTGGTTAGGTCATTAGCCTGCTTTATTTAGAAATGCACCATCCCAGTCTTTCCATACAGCTTCATATCCACGTGACTTTAATAGTTTTTCTACTTCGGCAGGGGAGCGTTGATCACTTATACTGAATTGTTCAGCATCCTTATTGTCTTCACCATAGCCACCAGGGGCAGTACAGGAACCAGCACTCATCTGGGTAATTCCAAGTGGTAGTAGGTTATTGCGAAGTTCGGCGCTCTCACGTGTTGAAAGAACCAATCCAGCATCGGGGATTAACAGGCGTAGGGCACAGATAAATTGAGTGAGCTGTCGGTCATCTACGATGCTGTTGGGCTGAAATCCACCATCTGCGGGGCAGAGGCGTGGAAAGGAGAGTGTTACCTGGGACCGCCAAAATTTACGGGCAAGATAAAGGGCATGTAATCCACTGTAGAAGACGTCGCTTAGGCTGTCACCTAATCCAAGTAAAGAGCCAATGCCAATTCTTCGTAATCCTGCAACTCCAGCTCTTTCTGGAGCGTCAAGGCGGTAGAGATAGTCACTTTTGGGGCCATAGGGGTGAAGTTGCCGGTAAAGCTCTGCATCATAAGTTTCTTGGTATACCGTTAAGCCATCAACTCCGGCTGCAACCATGCGCTGATAACCGTCTGTATCCATAGGAAAGACTTCTATCGAAACAGAACCACAGTATTTTTTGATGATTTTTACGGCACCTTCAAGATAGTCGATTCCAGCAACTTTGGGGGCTTCACCCGTCAGTAGCAACATGTGCCGGAATCCCTGGCTACGGAGATATTTAGCCTCTCGCTCAATCTCTTTCAATGACAAAGTTTTACGTGGAAAATGATTGTCAGCACTGAATCCGCAATATTTACAGCCATTGAAACATTCATTAGATAAATAAAGGGGTGCATAGAGGAGAATGATTCGACCAAACCTTTGCTTGGTGATCCGATGTGCTTGCTCCGCCATTAGCTCTAATTGGCTGTCAGTGATATTGGGGGATAGTAAACGCGAAAAATCATCAATATTTAAACGTTGCTTTTGCAACGCCAAATCAATTTGTACGGGTGTTGTCTCTGCTATTTTTTTCTGTAACTCAGATTGCGGATAAAGCTCAAGCTGCTGTTGAAAACTCATCAATCATTCCTCAGGAAGCCGGTCAGGGGACTTGATGCTTCGGCTTGTTGGCGTTCTGTACCAAGCCCTGCAAGATAGGCTTCCCTACCGGCTTCAGTCCCTTTACGGAAGGCTTGAGCCATAAGGGCTGGATTCGGTGTGTCGGCAAGTGCGGTGTTGACTAAAACTGCATCTGCACCCATTTCCATTGCCTCTGCAGCATGGGAGGGTGCTCCAAGGCCGGCATCTACGATAACTGGAACATTTGCCTGCTCAATAATAATAGCAATGAGGTCGCGGGTTCTTACTCCTCGGTTGGTACCAATTGGGGCTCCCAATGGCATCACCGTTGCGGTGCCGATCTCCTCAAGATGTTTTGCTAAAACCGGATCGGCAGGCATATAGGGGAGGACTACAAACCCCTCTTTAACTAGAACTTCTGCCGCTTTGAGGGTCTCAATGGGATCAGGAAGAAGGTAGTAGGGATCTGGAGTGACTTCTAGTTTGATCCAGGGCTCACAGCCAGCAGCTCGTGCCAGACGAGCCAGGCGGATAGCTTCTTCAGCATCACGGGCACCACTGGTATTAGGCAATAACAGATAACGGTTGGGGTCGATATGTGTCAAAAGGGAATCTTCAGGATTGTCTATATCAACGCGGCGTAGAGCGACAGTAACAATTTCACTGCCGGAGTGTTCCATCGCTGCCACCATTACCTGATTTGATGCGAACTTGCCAGTACCGACGAGTAAACGTGAGTTGAATGCTCGACCGGCAATAATTAATTGATCCATAGTATTTATCCTTAGTTTAACCCCCACCAACAAACTGAACCAGTTCAATGGTGTCTTCAGATTTAAGTTCTGTTTTGATATGCATATCAGGTGAAAGAATATTACGATTTAACTCTACCACCACCCGTTCAGGGGACAGGTTCAATTTTTCTAAAAGCTGCTGAACCGTTAAGTTTTCCTGATAGCTCTTTACTTCACCGTTGATTGTTAATTTCATGTTTATTTCACTCTGGCGATTTGTTAAGTAATAGTCTGAGAACTGCATTGGCTTGATGATGTGCAGCAATCCCTACACGAGGAGCCATCAGTCCGCATCCCGGTTCTGCAGCTGTAACACCGTCGCCACAAAGATAAAAATGATCAGATATTTTGGTTGTACGAATACTGTTGGAGGTTTCATATCCGGCAATCCCAGAAGCAGCTACTAAAAATTTATCGGGAAAATTACAAAGAAAATGGTTTGTCAACATTGCTTTCTGATCTGCTGCGTCAAAGGCTTCAACTAGGATATTCACGTCGCTAAAAAAACCTGTAATATTTTCCGGCGTCACTTTCTGATGGTAAGTATTGATTTTTGTGCCCGGGTTTATTCGTTGCAGGTTGTCCTGCAGCGCTATAACTTTTGGCATGCCGATCTGATCGATAAAATATTGCTGCCGGTTCAGGTTGGAAGGCTCTACAATGTCGTAATCAGCAATAACCAGCTGCCCAATACCAACCCTGGCCAAGGCGAATGCCACTTGAGAGCCAAGCCCTCCAGCACCTGCAATCCCAACACAGGCATGTTTCAGTTTCTCATGTACGCCAGGGGTGTGCCTTGCCATCATCAGGATTTCTAATTCTTCAGCAGAGGGGTGTTCTCCCCGCTTAATCATGATGATATGATCACCTTCGTTCAGTTCTTGATCATCATTCACCGGATAGCCGTTGACAATCAGTAGATCTGCATCCTCTTTGTAGTATTCACGGAGTGCATACAACCGACCGCCGGTTTTTATTTCTAGCTGGTTTTCGTTAAGATAGATCAGCATAACCTGCATCAATAAAAAAACCGCCAAAAGGCGGCTGCCGATAGGAGCTCTATCGGTGTTTGTTGCCGCTTCCCTACGCCGGTATCACCCGGATCAGGTTCCAAGGGTTGTTCTAGAAGTCTAGAACTCTCAGTAACGAAGACGCCCCTAGCGTGTCATTCAGACGTAATGAAATTAACAGTCTGATACAACGAAAGTCAACCAGTAAGCAGAAAATATAGCTGTTTAAGTTTGATCTTTACAGTTCCTTTCGCATAGGATGCGCTCAGAATAAAGTAATATGAGAAATATGTTGAAAAATTGTCCAATTTATAAGTACGCGGGAGAGTTTTTCTGCGACATCATTTAGTTTCACAGCAAAGGAAGACTCTATGTCAATTTCAGAACGCTATCGTCAAATTCTGGAACAGATAGATCAGGAATCGGATCATCTCTATGAAATACTGCCTGAGAATACAGTTAAGGCGCTACGCTTGGTTGATATTGCAGCAGAAGAATTGCAGGATTGGGTGGATTTAGTTGGTGAAATTCCACAATTTCAATTAGAAGCAAAGCTATCACCTGTTCTGCTAAAAGCGCATGGCGATCTTGATCAAGCGAGAGTGCTGCTGGAAAAAGACGAGCACCAGAAAGCTGGGGAAATAGTTTGGGAGTTAGAGCAGGGCGTTTATCGATTACTGAATGATTTATGATGGCGTTATTGCAATCTTATGATTGTTTGTGGTCGCATCAGATTTTAGTACTTATTTTCAGGAGACAAATAGATGGGTGATATGGAAAGAGAACAGGAAGTAAAGCTTGAAATCCAAATGAGTGATGATGTTGCGAGCGGCCAGTATGTCAACATGGTGGTAGTGAATCACAACGATAGCGAATTTGTTATTGATTGTATCTATATCCAGCCACAAGCACCCAAAGCACGAGTTCAATCACGATTAATTACCTCACCGCGGCATGCCAAGCGACTATTGCAGGCATTACAGCACAATATTGATAGTTATGAGAAAAGCCATGGTGTTATTGATCAAGTTGGAATAAATGATAAAGGACTAAAGAGTCAACCGATGCATTAAGTGGTTCCGTCTGAAGGTGTTAGTCTAAAAAAGTTATTAAAACTTGGCAGATAAACACCTCCAGATTTTCTTTACTTTTGTGCCAGACTGCTGTGCGCTTTGGTTAACATCTTTACCGTTGTTTCCCAGTCGACACATTTATCTGTAATCGATACTCCATATTTTAGCTGATTGAGATCTTTTGGAAGGCTCTGGTTCCCGGCATTGATATTGCTCTCAATCATAACTCCGGCAATCGAACTTGGATCAGCAATTCGTTGATCAATAATATTATCTAAAACTTCCCCTTGCCGGTTGTGGTCTTTGTACGAATTGGCATGGCTGCAATCGACCATGATGGCAGGGGGGAGCTGGTTTTTACGTAAAAGTTCGACCGCTTTTCCTACCTCTTTTCGGTAGTAGTTAGGAGCATTATCTCCCCCACGTAAGACAATATGGACATCTGGGTTCCCAGAGGTATGAACGATTGATGAGCGTCCCTCATAGTTGATACCGAGAAAGCTGTGTTCTCGACAGGCTGCAGCCATGGCATCTGTAGCAATCTTCAGTCCGCCGTCGGTTCCATTTTTAAAACCAACAGGAAAGGAAAGGCCGCTGGCCATTTCCCGGTGTGTCTGAGATTCTGTAGTTCGTGCACCGATGGCTCCCCAACTGATCATATCGGAAAGATATTGAGGAGTTATTGGGTCGAGCATTTCACAGGCGATTGGCAGTCGCATATCTGTTATGGCACAGAAAAGTTGGCGTGCTACACCTAATCCTTTAGAAATTTGATGGCTGCCATCCATATCCGGGTCGTTGATGAGACCCTTCCAGCCGACGGTCGTACGAGGTTTTTCGAAATAGACCCGCATGATGATTAGTAGTTGATCCTGTAACTCATCTGCCAGTTTGGCCAAACGGTGGGCGTATTCTATCGCTGCTATCGGATCGTGGATGGAGCAGGGCCCCACAACCGCTAACAGCCGTTTATCCTCTCCCCTAAGGATCGATTTGATAGCATTGCGACTATCATTGACAAAGGAAGCCTCTGTAATCGGCAGGGGAAATACTTGCTTCAAGTCCTGCGGTGCAATAATCGGAGACACTTCCAGAACGTTTAGATTGTTGGTTTGAACCATTATGTTAACCTCGTTTTAAGGAATATATCTGGTTGAAAAGTACTTACGAGAGCAACTTAGCGGTTTTTTCGATCTAAGTCAAAAAACAAGGATGCCATATGGGGTGAGGGAATCGTTTGACAGGGGTGGTTCCATTCGGTATAAAAACGCATAATTACAACGATTTCGGTGACAGAGAGAGGTTTAAGCCCTATGAGTGTTTTAATTATCGCAATTGCCAGAATCCTTGATTTGGCATTTAATATCTTTACTTTTATTGTCATTGCCAGGGCGCTGATATCTTGGGTTAATCCCGATCCTTATAACCCAATTGTTCGTTTTCTGCATAGTGCCACTGACCCACTCCTGTATCGATTAAGGCGCCTGCTACCATTTTTACAAGCCGGTGGTTTTGATTTGTCTCCCATTGCGCTACTTATTCTTCTTTCTGTTGTGCAGCAGGTAGTTGTCTCATTTTTGTATCAACTGGCTCATTAACTAAACTTCTAGAGGGATAGAATAATGCGGATCACTCCGATAGAGATTCAGCAACATCAGTTCAAAACCCGTATGTTTGGTTATGATACGTCTGCTGTTGATCATTTCCTTGAAATGCTAGCCGATGAACTTGAGCGGTTGCATAAGCAGAATAACGAGCTTAAAGAATCTTTGGCTCGAACTCGGACATCCCTGGAGCAGATGCGTGAGAGGGAAAAATCATTACAGGAAACCCTAATGACCGCTCAACAGGTGACCGAAGAGCTGAAGCTGAATGCCCGAAAAGAAGCTGAAATTGTGGTCGCAGAGGCTCATATTGAGGGTGAAAGGGTGATTCGCGATGCCAGTGAGCGTCGGGTGCAATTGGTCAGTGAAATCCAGGAGATAAAACGTCAGAAGATTTCATTTGAAGGTGGTCTGCGATCCCTTATTGAAAACCATTTAAAATTAATGGATATGGATACTTTGCAAATTGAAGAGAATGATAATCAAACACGTTTACTGCAACCGTTGATCAGCGACGAAGATATAGACGAGCAGCTTGATTTTCCTTGATATTTGACTGCTTGGTATAAACTTATCTTGACACCAATTCCTCTGTCAACTTACTATCCGCAGCTGTTTACCCAAGAATATATATTGCAGTTGGAGGTTGTTAATTATGCCGCTATATGAGTACCAATGTGAAGATTGTGGACTGAACTTTGAAGTTCGGCAAAAATTTTCTGATGAACCGATTAATACCTGCCGTCAATGCGGTGGAAATGCAAAAAAGCAGATATCACAGACGGCTTTTGCCCTTAAGGGGGGGGGCTGGTACGAGCAAGGCTATTCTCAGGGAAAGAGTTGTTCTGCACCTGCTGCTGGCAACAGTGATGCCTGTGTTTCTTGTCCCAAAGCGGCAAATGGTTGAGTCGGTTTGCTTGTGTTTAGAAGCCCCCGTCAGATAAAATTCTGACGGGGGCTTTTTGCTTTGTCATAGTAACGAAAGCAGGTTTACAAACCGTGTTTGCTTACGTATAGTTTGATTTTCATGAGAGTTTGAAATTCTTTTCGATGGAGGCTTCCAGGTGGCAGAACTTATTGATGGAAAAGCGATTGCAGCTGAAATGCGCAAGCAAATTGCGGCTGATACACAGGAACTGATTAGTCAAAAGGTTACTCCGGGGTTGGCGGTTGTGCTGGTTGGTGAAGATCCGGCGAGTCGGGTTTATGTTTCGATGAAAGAAAAAGCATGTGCCGCAGCCGGGATTTATTCTGTAGAACATAAATTATCTGCTGAAACCGGTGAAACTGAATTGCTGGAATTGATTGCTAGTCTGAACGATGATGAGAAAATTGATGGTATTTTGGTTCAATTACCACTTCCTGAACATATTAACGAGTCGTTGGTTCTGGAGGCTATCTCACCGAGCAAGGATGTCGATGGCTTTCATCCCTATAATGTTGGTCGACTGGTGACAGGAAATCCGGTATTTCAACCATGCACCCCATATGGTGTCATGAAAATGCTTGAGTACACCGGGGTTGAACTAAAAGGCAAACAAGTTGTTATTGTCGGGCGTTCCAACATTGTTGGTAAGCCTGTAGCACTGATGTGTCTAGCTGAACATGCAACAGTAACGATCTGTCATTCAAGAACTGTCGATTTGCCACAAAAGGTTGCTGCTGCTGACGTTGTTATTGCTGCTGTTGGTCGTCCCGAAATGGTCAAGGGGGATTGGATCAAAAAGGGAGCGGTTGTTATTGACGTTGGTGTTAATCGGGTCGGTGAAAAGAAGTTGGTTGGAGACGTTGACTTTGTCGCTGCGTGCGAAAATGCAGCTGCTATCACTCCGGTGCCTGGCGGTGTTGGACCAATGACCATTACCATGCTTCTCTATAATACTTTGCTGAGTGCAAAACGTCGTGCAGGACAAAGAGATTGATTTAATCTTTTTATTAGGAGCTTACTGATGAAAACTACACCTTTAAATCAAATTCACCGTCAACTGGGTGCTCGCATGGTTGATTTCGGTGGATGGGATATGCCAGTACAGTATTCTGGTGTCATTGCTGAGCATTTAGCGGTTAGGACAACGGCTGGCCTGTTCGATGTTTCCCATATGGGGGAGATTGAGGTTTCTGGTCATCATGCCTTTGATTTTCTGCAGTATGCTACGACTAATGATGTCTCAACCTTGGTGGATGGTCAGGTTCAATATACCGCTTTATGTTATGAAACTGGTGGCGTAGTTGATGATTTGACCCTTTATCGATTTGCTGTGGATCGCTATCTCCTCTGTGTTAATGCTTCCAACAGTGATAAGGATTTTGCCTGGTTGCAAGGTTTACAGAAGGCTTCTGAGTTTAATGACTTGAGCTTGACCAACCGTAGCGAGGAATATGCCCAGCTGGCATTGCAGGGGCCTGTTGCATCAAAAATTCTTGAAAAACTGACCACAGTGGATCTTGCGGCAATAAAGTTTTACCGTTTTGTTCAGGGGACTGTTGCAGGGATTGATATGATTATCTCACGTACCGGATACACTGGTGAGGATGGTTTTGAGCTTTATTGTGCAGCCGCTGATGGAGCCTTACTCTGGCAAGAACTGATGACTGCTGGTCAGCCCATGGGTTTAGAGCCGATTGGTCTTGGTGCACGTGATACACTTCGTTTAGAAAAAGCCTACGCACTATACGGTCATGAAATTACCGCAGACATTATGCCCATCGAGGCGCGTCTAGCATGGATCACAAAACTGAAAAAAGGTAATTTTGTTGGTCGTGATGCTATGCTCAAAGCTAAAGAAACTGGCCTTCCTCGTAAGCTGATTGCCCTGACTCTGACGACTTCTGGAGTGCCGCGGGAAGGATATCCAGTTCTTAGTGAAGGTAAGGAAGTTGGTTATGTAACCAGTGGCACGATGTCACCAAGCTTAAAAAAGGGGATAGCATTGGCTTTGGTAGAAACCATCGCAGCAGATAGCGATCAACCGCTAGAAATTGGAATTCGTAAACGTCGAATTCCAGCTGAACGAACGACACTACCATTTGTATGATTTGGGATTAGGTAAGGGGGAGGCATAATAATTCACGCCCTGTGGGCTTTTCTATTGAGGAGGAAATGATGAATTTTCCAGAGGAATTTAAATACACCGAAGATCATGAATGGGTACTGATAGAAGATGATGTTGTCACTATCGGTATTACCGATTTTGCTCAAGACCAGCTGGGCGATATCGTTTTTGTCGAATTGCCTGAAGTTGGTGACAGTTTGGAAGTTGGAAAATCTTTTGGTGTTGTTGAGTCGGTCAAGGCGGTTTCCGATGTCTATGCTCCGGTCAGTGGCGAGGTCGTAGAGGTGAATGAAGAGCTTCCAGATGATCCTGAAGTTCTGAATACCTCTCCCTATGATGATGGTTGGATGATCAAGCTTAAGCTAGCAGATACAGCAGCCTTGGATGCACTAATGGATGTTGCTACTTACCAAAAATTTGTAGAAAAGGACTAACGCTTTAGTTCTTCTGCTATATTATATTGTTGGTCACTGTAAGTTAATGTAATAGTTGAAAGGATAATTATGCGTTATCTACCTCATACGGAAGTAGATGTGCAGCAGATGCTCGCGCAGATTGGGGTGTCAAATATTGACGAGTTGTTTTCTGGAGTACCAGAAGACTGTCGGCTAAAAAGACCTCTCGATTTACCTGCTGCAAAGTCGGAAGCTGAAACATTGGGTTTTTTGCGTGGACTGTCAGAGCAAAATACCAAAACATCTGACTGGGATTCTTTTCTCGGTGGTGGTGCTTATAACCATTTTATCCCATCTGTTATCGATCAACTTGTCAGTCGTAGTGAATTCTACACTGCCTATACCCCATATCAACCTGAGATAAGTCAGGGGACTCTGCAGGCTATCTTTGAGTTTCAGACTTTGATATGTCAATTAACCGGGATGGACGTTGCAAATGCATCAATGTATGACGGTGCTTCTGCTTGTGCAGAAGCGGTTTTGCTGACGATACGTGCAGGGAAAAAGCGCAATAAAGTGTTGTTGTCACAGGCGTTGCCACCACAATACAGAGAGACAGTTGCTACTTATTGCCGCTATCTGCAGGTGAATTTGGTTGACGTTCCTCTGCAGGATGGTGTAACCGATCAAGCGGCGTTGAAAGAGTTACTTGACGACCAGGTTGCTTCAGTGGTTGTTGGCTACCCAAACTATTTTGGTCAAATTGAAGACCTCGCTGCTATTTCTGAACTGACTCACGCGTCTGGAAGTCGTCTGGTAGCTGCAGTTGCCGAGCCATTAGCTCTGGCTCTATACAAATCACCTGGTGATCTTGGAGCAGATGTTGTTGTTGGTGAGGGTCAGAGCTTTGGTGTGCCCCTTTCTTACGGTGGTCCTGGTATTGGATTCTTTGCTGTACGTAAAAAAGATATGCGGGTTCTGCCGGGACGATTGGTTGGTGAGACGATTGATCAAGATGGTCAAAGAGGCTTTGTTCTGACTCTGGCAACTCGTGAACAACATATCCGACGTGAAAAAGCGACATCAAATATTTGTTCAAATCAGGGGATGTGTATTTTGATGGTCAGCATTTATCTCGCTCTGCACGGGAAGCAGGGGCTACGTCAGTTGGCACAGGTTAACTATGCAAAGGCGACCTATGCAAAGGAAAAAATCGCTCAGCTGGATGGTTTTGCTGTGCCTTTTTCTGGTGAGTCGTTCAATGAATTTGTCATTACCTGTTCCGAGTCGGTTGCCAGTTTAAAAACGCGTTTGGAACAGCAAGGTATCCTTGCTGGAATTTCCTTGGGAAGAGATTACTCGGGCTTAGAAGATGGTCTGTTGATTTGTGTCACTGAACAGAACAGCCGGGAGCAGATTGACCGATTGGTGGTAGCTTTGGCAGGAGGTGAGGCATGATTAGCACAGCAGGTCGTGGCTTAGTTTTGGATGAAAATCTTTTATTTGAAAAGTCTCAGCCCGGTCGGGTTGGGTACAGTATTACCGGTTTAGATGTCCCGGAGGTGTTCCCTGAAAGTCGTTTGATACGGGAGGAAATAGAAAGTTTTCCTGAGCTTTCAGAAGTTGATGTTGTACGCCATTACACTCGTTTATCGACTTGGAATTATGGTGTAGACAGTGGCTTTTATCCACTGGGTAGCTGCACAATGAAATACAATCCCAAAGTTAATGAAGCGGCGGCTCGCTTTCCTGGCTTTGCAGATATCCATCCTCAGACTCCTGAATTGCTGAATCAGGGTGCCTTGGAATTGATGTACAATTTACAACGTGATCTGGAGGAAGTCTCCGGATTTCCTGCAATGACTTTGCAGCCAGCTGCTGGTGCTCAGGGCGAATTTGCGGGAATGTTGATGATACGTGCCTGGCATGAAGCTAACGGTCAAAAGCGGCATAAAGTTATTATCCCCGATACTGCCCATGGGACTAATCCTGCATCTGCTGCTCTTTGCGGTTATGAAGTTATTACTGTTGCTTCGGATGGGGTTTTGAGTAAGGAAGCAGTGGCTGCTGTAATGGATGATGATGTCGCTGCGTTGATGGTGACTAACCCCAATACTCTTGGTTTGTTTGAGTCTGATATCCGTGCAATCTGCGAGTTGGTTCACGAGCGTGGCGGATTGGTTTATGCTGATGGCGCTAATCTTAATGCGCTGATGGGGATCAGTCGACCTGGCGATATTGGTATCGACGTCATGCACTTTAACCTCCATAAAACCTTCTCTACTCCGCATGGTGGCGGTGGTCCAGGTTCCGGTCCAGTTGGAGTGGTAGAAAAATTAGAACCATTTCTCCCTGTTCCAGTTGTGATCAAAGATGATGATGTTTATAAGCTTGAATATAATCGACCGAAGTCAATTGGGCGATTGAAATCATTTTATGGACACTTTAGTATTTTAGTCCGTGCCTACAGCTATATTTTATCTATGGGTGGGGAAGGGTTGAAACGTGCCACTGAGCTGGCTGTTCTTAACGCCAATTATATTCGAGCCCGGCTAGAGGGGGAGTATGATTTACCCAATAAGCAACGCTCGTTGCATGAGGTAGTATTTTCAGAAGATTCTCTGCAGAATGATTGTCATACCCTAGATGTTGCCAAGCGACTGATCGATTATGGTTATCACCCGCCGACAATTTATTTCCCGTTGGTTGTGCATGGAGCATTGATGATTGAACCGACCGAGACCGAAAGCAAACAGATGATTGATGAGTTCTGTGATGCTTTGCTGGCGATTGCTGAGGAAGCAAAGACCGCTCCAGAGTTGCTCAAACAAGCACCAGTTCGAGCAAAGGTTAAAAGGTTAGATGAGGCGACAGCTGCGCGTAAGCCAATTTTGCGTTGGTCGCAGGAATAATTCCAGTTTCTTTATTATGCCCGGCTTGTCCGGGCATTTTTTTTGGTTATCGACCATAAATATACTGACCAGTCATTCTGTAACTGAAATGGGCACGTATTTTTAGTATTTCGTGTGGATAATGTTTTGTCATTGGTCCAAATGGTGCGGCGCGATAAATTGCTTGGATTGCTTCAAAATCAAGTAGGTCTGAGCCGCTGGTCTGCAGTAAGTCAACATCAATTAGCTGCCCCTTTTTGTTGACCGTAATGAGAAGCTCCAATGTTCCTTCAATTCCTTTTATTGCTGCTTCAACTGGGTAATTCCAGACAAGTTCGATCTGATCGTGAAAGCGGCGAAAGAAGGAAATCAGCAAGTTTTGTTGCAGGTTTAGCCAAACAGTATCGCCAATCTCAATGTTTTTTCGTTCTTTGACCCGATTGCGCGATCCTTGACTCCCGTTGGCAATCTGCTCCAAGGTTCTTAGGTTGGGGCGTAGTTGGTCAGGGGTTAGGGGCGGCGGCTGAGACCACTGCTCTTGTTTTTTTTGGGGGGTTGTCGGTAAAGTTTTTTTTGCTGTTTTCTTTAGCGTTTTTACTTCAATTGGACGAGGTATCTCAGGGGGTTTTTTTGAGAGTGATTTGGTCTCCTCTTGAGTTTTCAGTTTTTGTTTAGGTTGTAGAGGAAGCGTTGTGTTTGGCAATTTTGATGTCTGATCACGAACATCCTCGCCTCTAGGGGCTTGTTCTCGTATTACTTTCTGATCATGATCTGCTTTGCGAAATGATTCAACGGGGATCTCTGGTGGTTGATTGGGGGGGGATTGGTCTATCTCAAATTCTACTGGTCCTTGTTGCTGTGGTTTTTTTGTATTAACTGGCATATCAACAAGATGAACTATTGTAGGCTGTTGTTGCCATGGTTGTGATTTGTCTTCTTGTATGAGAGGGAGGGCGAGTACCACGATCAGATGCAGTCCTAGTGATAACAACAGGCTGACGATGAGCAGCTTCGATCGATCATCAGTCCGTTTTGATTTTGTCGAATAATGAGGGGGCATATTCAGCGATTATACCGAGAGTCTGTCGTTACGACCAGACCAGTAGGCTGGTAGAAGTGAAAATGATTGACCCTCTATTTCGCCATGGTATAAATATGCTGGTGGTGTATAACGTTTGGTGAGCAGCACCGTCGTGTTAGTTAACATTCGTGTATAACTTCGTCACTGGAAATAATTACATCTTGTAGGTTAGCTTATAATTCAGTCATTAATTAATTGTTGTATAAATATCACATCTGTCACGATATAGAATATTACCATAATAAGAGGAGGAAAAGATGCATCTTGTTGACCAGATAAAAACTAAGGCTCGTACCGATTTACAGACAGTTGTCCTGCCTGAAGGATATGATGATCGCATGATTGAAGCTTCTGCACAGATTGTTAGCGATAGTCTGGCCAAAGTTGTGTTGTTGGGTAATTCTGAAATTCTCAATAGTAAGGCAGAAGAACTTGGAGTCTCCTTGGTTGGGGTGACTATCATCGAACCGGAAAAATCAACTTTGCTCGCTGCTTATGCTGATGAACTGGTCGAATTGCGTAAGAAGAAAAACTTAAGTTATGAAGAGGCTGTTGCCCTGTTGACTGCAACTGACAACCTTTATTTTGCCTCCATGATGGTACGTAAGGGAGATGCTGGTGGTGCTGTTGCAGGAGCGGCTAATACGACCGGTGATGTGTTGCGGGCGGCATTTCAGGTTGTTGGAACTGCACCGGGGATGAATACGGTCTCTTCAGTCTTTCTGATGGTAACTAAAACTCCCGAGTTTGGTGAAAATGGGACTCTTTGTTTTGCTGATTGTGCCGTAAATCCAAATCCTGATGCTCAGGCATTGGCAGAAATCGCTGTCAGCACTGCTGCCAGTTGTAAAAGTTTCCTCGGAGTCGATGCCCGGGTTGCAATGCTTAGTTTTTCCACCAAGGGAAGTGCTGCTCATAGTGACTGCGACAAGGTTATCAAGGCCCTTGAAATCGCAAGAGAGTTAGCCCCAGAATTGGCTATTGACGGTGAATTGCAGGCTGATGCGGCTCTGATCCCAAAGGTTGGTGATAAGAAAGCTCCGGGATCCAGTGTTGCAGGTCAAGCTAATACGCTAGTATTTCCTGATCTGGATGCTGGGAATATTGGCTATAAATTGGTTGAGCGTCTTGCTGGAGCTGAAGCGGTTGGTCCGATCATCCAAGGCTTGGCAAAACCGGTGAATGATCTGTCGCGTGGTTGTTCTGTTGCTGATATTGTGAGTGTCTCTGCAATTACCGCTGTGCAGGCTCAGGGTTGATTTCTTGAGAAGAGGATTCTCTTTTTTAATGAATAAAAATGGTTGCTGTTCAATACAGCTATTAGTCAAAACAGAACTGTCCTGCTTTTGTTGGATAGTACGTAATAGAAGCATCTATGATACAGCTATATAATGTTACTAAAAAATACGGTGGTGATTCTGCAGCAGTCAGAGATCTCACGCTGCAAATTACCAAGGGGGAATTTGTCTATCTTACAGGAGCTTCTGGAGCCGGGAAAACGACTTTGTTGCGGATGCTCTATTCTGCGGAAAAACCGACTCGTGGGCAAATTCTGATTAATCGGCAAAATATTTCTCGTATACGTAGCTGTCAAGTCCCCTATTTGCGGCGCAAAATTGGAGTGGTATTCCAAGATTTTAAGCTGCTACAGAGTAGGACTGTCTATGAAAATGTGGCATTTGCTTTAGAAGCTCAGGGTAAGAAGCGCTTTGAGGTCAGTAAAAAAGTATATCAGGCTTTAAAAGAAGTCGGTTTGGAGCATCGCCTGCAACGAAAGCCTTTGGAGCTTTCGGGTGGGGAGCAGCAGCGGATAGCTATTGCTAGAGCGTTGGTTGTGGATCCTCTGATTCTGTTGGCTGACGAGCCAAGTGGTAATCTTGATCAAGATGTGACTTTCGAGATTATGGATCTGTTTAAACAGGCAAATGCTCGTGGCACAACCGTTCTTCTTGCAACTCACAATCATAGCTTGAATGAACGTTTTCCGCGACGAGTGCTTACTCTTGATCAGGGCAAGCTGATTGGTGATCAGCAGCCGTTGCATGTGTAAATGGTGTAGCTCTTTTTGATAAATCTGTAAGAAGTTGAACTGGAGGTTCCAGCAGTGCTGGATAAAATTCGCTACTTTATTCTGCGTGCCCTGCGCAACATGCGACAGTGGCCGTTTCTTTGTTCCGCATCTATTTTGACGATGGCAATCGCCTTGGCGACTGTCGCCACTTTTTTTCTCGTTGTTGTCAATATTGAACAGTTAGCCTTGCGCTGGACTCAGGAGATTCAAGTTGTCGCCTATCTTCAAAAGACTCCAAGCAGAAACAATATTACTTTGTTTACCAAGCAATTGAATAGTATTCCTGGCGTGGAGTCGGTTACTTATATCTCCCAGAATGATGCGATGAAGCGCTTCAAAAAGCATTTGGGCGAAGATGCCAGTTTGCTGGAAGGGGTTTCTCGTGATTTGCTTCCCGCTTCTTTTGAGCTGGAGCTGTCTGCGGCATTTCGTAATCAACAAGGAATATCCACAGTTATTGAACGACTGGAAAATATTATTGAAGTCGATGATTTACGTTACGGGCAGAAGTGGCTTGAACGTTTTAATAATTTTGTTCAAATGTTGCGCTTCATAGGGGTTGTTCTCGGTGGATTTTTCTTATTTGCAGCCTTGTTTATCGTTTCCAATACAATTAAATTAACCCTATATGCAAGACGGGATGAGTTGGAAATTATGGCCTTGGTTGGGGCAACAATGCGTTTTATCAAGATTCCATTTATGCTTGAGGGGGCGATTCAGGGTCTGCTGGGTGGTTTGCTCTCATTGGGTTTTTTAACTCTCTCTTTTGTGTTTGTTATTTCACGAAGTCTCAATTCTTTCTGGCTGACTCCGAGCAGTTTTGATCTCCTTTTTTTGACTTTGAATCAGCAAATTATTCTTGTTCTTTCCGGGGTCGTTCTAGGAGTTCTCGGCAGTCTTTCGTCTTTGCGACGTTTTGTCCGTATCTAACCAATGGTCAGAATTTTCTCAGTTGCCATATACTGGCTGATATTTTTTTTGTTGATCAACCTTTGCTGGGCAGCGCCGACCAGCAATCGTACTCAATTAGAAAGTATTAAAGCTAGAATTGATCGTGCTGAAACCACTTTGCGCAACAAAAAGAAATCAGAGCTCAATATCAGCAGGGAACTCGCATTAATCAATAAGACATTGGATCAGATTAATCGACAGATTAAAGCACAAAAATTGAGTCTAAAAACAGTGCGAGGAGAAATTGATCAATACCAGAAGTTAGTTGCAAATAGTAAAAAAAGTGTTAAAAAGATTGGTTTACAATTAAATAAAAGACTTGTTGCTCTTTATAAGGAAGGTGAAACTGGTCCGCTGAAAATCCTCTTTTCGGCGGATTCGCCGACTGAGATGGCGCAACAATATCATTATTTGAGCAAGGTTCTTCAGTATGATAAAGAGTTGCTAGCAGAATACCGAGAAGTTATTCATGAGCAGCAAGAACAGTTACTGGAATTGAAGTCCTTGAGCCAGCAGCAGTCCGAGTTGCTCGAAAAGGCCAAGCAACAGCGACAAGTTGCCGGGAAAGGACGTCAATTACAGGCAAAATTGTTAAGACAGGCGCGGACTGATAAAAAGAAGCTGACCCAAGAACTGACCCAATTGAAAAAAAATGCAGCAAGATTGAAATCTTTGATTAACAAGCTTGAAAAACCCCCGCTTTCTACGACTGGCTCAGTTGCCGGTAATTTTGCTGTTGGACGAGGTAAGCTTGGTTGGCCGGTCATTGGCCGGGTTGTAATAGGGTTTGGTCAGCAAAAGGACGCTAAACTTGGAACTTACTATGAAAGTAATGGTATTGAGATAGCTGTTCCTCCCGGAAGCCCAATTAGAGCAGTTGCCGCTGGTAAGATTGTCTTTGCCGATTATTTCAAGGGTTACGGAAATCTTTTTATTCTCAGTCATCCCGGTGGATATCATACTCTTTATGCTCAGGCTGACCGGATGCATAAAAAACTGGGAGATCAGGTCTCTGCCGGTGATTTACTCGGACATAGTGGTTTGGGCGGTCGCGACAGTATTTATTTTGAAATTCGCTCCAACGGTTCTCCTGTTAACCCGCTAGCTTGGCTGAAACATCAGTAAACCAAGAGTCCGTCAAATTTGAGAGGTTTTATGTTCAAAGTTAAACAACTTATTTCATCGATTTTCTTTCTTTTTATCTTTTGTTTAAGCGTGACTTTCTTTAATAGTTATGCTTTAGCCAATGAGGAAAACGATTATAAAAATCTTGAAATATTTACCGATGTTCTTTCACTGGTACGAGCCAGTTACGTTGAAGATGTCGACATGGATGACCTCATTTATGGAGCGATTCGTGGCATGCTCAACACTTTAGATCCCCATAGCAGTTTTCTAACGCCAGAAATGTATGAAGATATGCAGGCAGATACTCATGGTGAATTTGGCGGTTTGGGGATTGAAATTACGGTTAAGGATGGTGATTTGATTATTGTTTCACCGATTGAAGACACTCCTGCGGATGCTGCCGGAATTCAAGCCGGAGATCAAATTATCAAAATCAATGGGAAAGTGACCCGTGACTTAGAGATTATGGAGGCCGTCCGGATGATGCGCGGACCAAAAGGGGAGGCGATTACCATTAGTGTTCGTCGTCATGGAGTAGATGATTTTCTGGATTTTACAATTGTTCGCGATATTATCAAGATTCAGAGCGTTAAGAGTGATCTTCTGCAAGGGCATTATGGTTATATTCGAGTTTCACAATTTCAAGATCGAACCGGCCATGATTTAAGGGAACACTTGGAATTGTTGCGGCAGGATAATGCTGGTCAATTAAAAGGAATGATCCTTGATTTACGTAATAACCCTGGTGGTCTTTTGGATCAGGCTGTTGCTGTTGCCGATCTTTTTCTGAATAATGGTTTGATTGTTTACACTGAGGGGCGGGAAGCGGCAGCTCAAATGACCTTTTCTGCTCAAGAGGATGGAACCGAGCCTGAATACCCTTTGATCGTTCTGATTAATGGTGGTAGCGCCAGTGCTGCTGAAATTGTTGCCGGAGCGTTACAAGATCATAGCCGTGCTGTTATTCTTGGAGAGCAAAGCTTTGGTAAAGGATCAGTGCAGACGATCATACCTCTGGATGATAATTCCGGATTGCGATTAACTACAGCTCGTTATTTTACTCCTTCTGGTAGATCAATTCAGGTGCGTGGAATCAGCCCTGATATCGTTGTTCCAGCATTGATTACAGCGCAGCCAGAAGACACCGAAATATTGGTTCGGGAGGAGGATTTAGAGAATCATTTTAAATCTTCTGTGGAAAAACGACCCGAACAGGATAAAAAAGAATCTGAAGGGGTGGTACGCGAAAAACTTGAGGACAATCAATTATTACGGGCACTGGATTTACTTAAGGGTATCAATATTCTTCAGAGTGAAAGGCAAGCAGCTTGAAGCGTTTGGCAATAAATAATAGTGATTGGAAAGATTTTAAATAGATGACAACAAAGAAAAAGAAAACATCAAAAAAAACGACCCGCAAGCCTTTGAAAAAAAAGCAGATGTCTCAGAATAAGAGAATTCTTCTTGCCTCTGCTTTCTTATTGGGATTCGTTGGGATTTGCTTGTTTGCATTGGTGAATTTACGAGCAACTTTCTTACCAGAGTCAACGTTGGTTCACAATGAATTAGTTTATGAAGAACCGGCTGATGTGATTCATAAGTTAAAAGTTCACAACTACGCAGATATTCGTGAATTGATTGATAATCAGCTGATTAACGGCCCGCATTCAATCGGTTGGCGCAAAATACAGGATCGAGAAAATATTCAAGTTCGAAAAATTTTTGGTGATTTTCCTTCCAGTGCCTTTTTGGATGAATTAGCTTTTCATATCGAACAAACGAATAGTGCCGCGCACTTGGAAGTGAGTCGAAATGAGGGCATTATTCATCTGTACTGGCTGGGAGCCCTGAAATTGGAACTTAAATATCAGGTACCCGCTGCCATAGAGAGTGGGCGCGGTAAAATAGCTGTTGTTATGGATGATATGGGCGGTTCTCTAAGCACTTTGCGAGAGTTGTTACAGTTGAATGTTATGATTACACCATCGATTCTACCCGGAACTAGCAGGGCGATACCTGCAACCACTTTATTACAGGAAGAAGGCCGTGAATATATGATTCACATGCCGATGCAGCCACGCAGCTATCCTCAGACCAATCCAGGGTCGAATGCGTTGTTGTTGGGGCAGTCGGATGCTGAGACTCGTCGGTTGGTTCAATCCTACATGGCGGGGGTGCCAGGTGCTGTCGGTGGAAATAATCATATGGGATCACGTTATACAGCAGAGTCTGACTCAATGCGGGTTGTCTTGAGGGAGCTGAAGCAACATGATCTTTTCTTTATTGATAGTCGCACTATTGGTAACTCTGTTGCTTTTTCTGAGGCACGCAAAATGGGGCTAAGAACAGCGACACGCAATATTTTTCTGGATAATAAAGAAGATATTTCTTATATCAGACAGCAGATTCATAAAATGGTTAATATGGCCGGTAATAATAGGGAAATTATTGCTATTTGCCACCCTTATGCAAAAACTATAGAAGCATTCAGACTGGAACAAGAATGGTTGCAGCAGCAGCCGGTTGATTTTGTTTCCGCTTCCAGTCTGGTGCATGTTTATTGATCGGTGGTTTTATTCAAAGTCTTTATCTAGCTTGTGATCAATCTGGACTCGGTTAAAAACTGTTTGCCATTTCATGTAATTATGGTGCTTTAGAAGGCTGAGAGGACTTTTGTCGGTTTGTCGAACCAATAGTTGCTGAAAATTTTCAGTTTGATCTTCTGTCGCTTGGTTGAAAAGTTGGAGCAGTCCTGTCTTACCTTGACGTTGAAAGCGCCCACGCTTTTTCAGCAGAATGCTTCGCCCAGATATTTTCTCGCCTTGCTGATCCAATCTAAAAAGGTCAATCTGAGCTTGTTCACCGTCGATTTGAGTTTTTTGTAGCAAGATAAATGATTTATTTACGGCTCCAGTCAGGATTTCTTGCAGTAATTTTTGTTGTTCTTTGCCGCTCAGCTCTGGGTAGAAATCTTGCAATAATAGTTCAAAAAAGCAATCTTCCTCAATAAACCCACTTAAATTACCCGTTTCATTTTCCAAGAAATAGGCATTTGGCCAGATTTTATCTTCTGGGACGGGAACGTCACAGCAGAGGCAGGTTGGCTGGAGTTTCTTAACGCGTGATTTGTACTCCTGAGATAAATTTTCTTCTTGATCAAAAAGCTCATTGGCGACTTCTTTTAGTCTAGTAGGCCCTAGTTCCAGATAGTCAAGGTAAACTTGTCGTGCCAAGTGGGTCAATTGTAGGTGGACATCGGTGTTGCGCCCATGAGTGATGACAGGATATATTTTTCCTGCTGGGTTTGTGCTAAGGGATTCCACTTTAGGGCTTTTAGCAATAAAACCTTCATAGCAGCGATAACCCCGATTGATCGCGTAGGCTTTTAATAGCTGGTATGAATTGCGGAATGGGCCGTCAAAGTGAATCCGTGTATCGATCAGGCAGGGTAAAAGCTTGAGGATTGTTTTGGAACGCTTCTGCTGAACAAGAAAATCTGTCAGGTTGCGGCAGTTTTCCAATGAGGGCGCATCTTTTATTGGGACAATAACCCGATCTGCGGCATAGAGCGCATTGCGGGTGTAGATATCAAGTGTTGGACTTGTATCGATGATTATCAGCCCCTGTAGTGTTGATTGAGCGATGATCTTGGCAAGTTGATCCGCACTTTGTACTAGATGCTGGTTTTCAAACAGGTTGCGGCTGGATTGTATGTAATTTACACCGTATTGACCGGTAGAGATTAGTTCAGTAGGGTTACTTCCAGAAAAGAGTTGACCTATATGGTGAGTGTTGCTGGTTTTGTTTAGGCGGAACATTTGATCAACGGTAAAGTGATTATCAAAACTGAACAGGGTAACGGGAAGGTTCTCGGCCAGCCCTTTCAGGTAGATTGCCAGATTTGTTGCAAGAGTAGTTTTACCTACGCCACCTTTTTCGCTGGCGATGGTTATTATATATGAACGTGGCATGAATTCCTCAACCTAAAATATTCAAAAAAATTAACTATTTATATGAAATTCTAGCAAGCCTGTCAATTGCGTTTAAAGTCGTCTTATGACATTCTGCGAGGCCATCAACTATTGTAATCACACTTTATTCAAGATGTGATGAGGTTCCAAGTAATGGATTTATCTGCTGCAATATCAGTTTCAACTCTTGTTCAATTATTACAGGAACTGGTTGAGGATAACTTTGTTGAAGTGCTGGTGCAGGGTGAGTTGAGTAATGTCTCACAACCTCCATCCGGTCATTACTACTTCACTTTGAAGGATAGCAAATCTCAGCTTAAGTGCGCCATGTTTCGTAGCCATGCTAGAGCGTTACGTTTTAAACCGAAAGATGGTTTGGCGGTAATTTGTCGTGGGAGGGTTTCGATTTACCCCCAACGTGGTGATCTACAGTTAATTGTTGAGGGGATTGAGCCGGAAGGTGTTGGCAGCCTGCAACTTGCTTTTGATCAATTGAAGGATAAATTAGAGCAAGAAGGGTTATTTTCAACAAATCTAAAGCAACCGCTTCCCCTTTTTCCTCAAACAATTGGCATTGTGACCTCAGCTTCCGGTGCAGCTATTCAGGATGTTCTGAATGTGTTGCGGCGACGCTCTTCTGGATTGAAAGTTCTGTTGCACTCTGCTCGGGTTCAAGGGGAAGGGGCTGCTGAGGAAATTGCAGCAGCGATCAATGTTTTGAATATTGAGGGTGAATCTGATGTGCTTATTGTTGGTCGAGGCGGGGGGGCTCGAGAGGATCTCTGGGCATTTAATGAAGAAGTTGTCGCCAGAGCGATAGCAGCTTCTAAAATTCCGGTTATCTCGGCAGTCGGGCATGAGGTTGATTTCTCTATCTCTGATTTGGTTGCTGATTTACGTGCTCCGACGCCGAGTGCTGCTGCAGAATTGGTCGTGCAGAATCGCCTTGATCTGGAACGTCATCTGGATCAATTGACCTTGAGACTTGCCGCCCAGATTCGTTCACGTTTGACTTTACTACAAAGTCGCTTGGGTGGGATGGAAAAGAGGTTGAAAGCTCCGACAGAACGACTGAAAATACAATTAATGCAATTACAGCAGCAACAATTACGCTTGGGGCAGGCGATGATTGGAATAATTGATCAGAAAAAAAACAGACTCTCTCTTTTAGTTGGCCGATTGGAGACATTATCACCCTTATCTGTCCTGTCTCGTGGTTATGCAATTGTAAAACAAGTAAAAACTGGTGATATTATTCAGAATTCGACACAGTTAGAAGCTGGTGATCAAATACAATTAGAGTTAGCTGTGGGACAAGTGACGGCAACAGTGACAACAATCGACAGAAAAGGTGAAAAATAACAGTTTAAGCACTTGACGGAGCACTTAAGTGCTGTAAATAATCAGGTTTAATATCATTCTCGAAATGGAACAGAGTCATGGCGGCAAAAAACAGTTTCGAAGCATCACTACAAAATCTTGAAGAGTCTGTAGAACAGCTGGAGTCTGGTGATCTTTCGCTGGATCAGGCATTAAAAGTTTTCTCCAGTGGCGTCAAACAGGCTGAATCATGCCGTAAGTCACTGCGTAAAGTTGAATTGCAGGTAGAAAAGCTACTTCAGCAGGATGATGGTAGTTTGCAGTCGGAGCCATTTGATGGAGAGTAGTCACTGGCAGTTACAGCCTTATTTGAAAGAACGAATGCAGCTGGTTGATTCTGCTCTGGATCGTTATTTGCCTGATGGCGAGACTCTCCCAGCTATTTTGCACGATGCTATGCGCTATTCAATCTTTGCCGGTGGAAAACGAATTCGACCCATATTAATGTTGGCAGCTTGTGAGGCTGTTGGTGGTGAAGTAAATAATGTGTTGCCGGCGGCTTGTGCAATTGAAATGATACATAGCTATTCACTGATACATGATGATTTGCCGGCAATGGATGATGATGATTTTCGCCGTGGAAATCCAACTAATCATAAGGTTTATGGTGAGGCTACGGCAATTTTGGCTGGTGACGGGTTGTTGACGGAAGCATTTATCCTTCTTTCCAATCGGTCTGTCTGGGGTGATATTTCTACTGCTACATATCTTGAAGTGATTCATATTTTGGCAAAAAGTTCTGGTTCGCGGGGCATGGTTGGTGGTCAAGTGGTTGATATGGAAATGGAAGAAAAGCCAATTGATCTGCCTACTTTGGAATACATCCATACCCACAAAACGGGTGCTCTTATTTTAGCCGCAATTGAAATCGGTGCTTTGCTAGGGGGAGCATCAGCAGAGCAACGCCAAGCCCTCTGTCGTTATGGTGAAGCTGCTGGATTGGCGTTTCAGGTTGCTGATGATATCCTCGATATCGTGGCGGATCAATCCCAGTTGGGAAAAGATGTGGGCAGTGATCAGCAGCGTGGAAAAGCAACTTATCCGGCATTACTCGGCTTAGCTGGTGCACGTCAACGTGCTAGTGAACTACGTGAAGTTGCTTTATCTTCTTTAGATTCTTTTGGAGATTCAGCGAGGCCATTGCGAGAAATAGCAAGTTTTATTGTCGACCGTTCTTGTTAAAAGCTTAGCTTGATCTGTTATAAATATTTTATGTGAGGCAGATGAATGGAAAACCTTCTTTCACAAATAAAATCACCAGTTGAATTGAAAAAACTTGATAAGCATCAGCTTTCAACGGTGGCAAAGGAATTGCGAGAGCAGATTGTCGCAACGGTTGCCAATAACGGTGGTCATTTAGGCAGCTCCCTCGGAGTTGTGGAACTCACGATAGCGCTACATCGAGTTTTTGATTCACCCAGTGATCAAATTATCTGGGACGTCGGCCACCAAGCTTATGCTCATAAGTTACTGACTGGACGCCAGGCACAATTCGAAACTCTGAGGCAGCTGAACGGGGTCAGTGGCTTTCCAAAAAGAAAGGAAAGTGAGCACGACGCTTTTGGAGTCGGTCATTCCAGCACATCAATTTCTGCAGCTTTGGGAATGGCGGCAGGAAGGGATATTGTCGGGGAAGAGAACAAAGTCATTGCGGTTATTGGGGACGGTTCATTGACGGCTGGAATGGCATTTGAAGGTTTGAATCACGCTGGACACTTGAAGCAAAAACTGGTTGTTATATTGAATGATAATGAGATGTCAATTTCTCCAAATGTTGGAGCATTGTCTTCTTTTATGAGCCGTAAAATGACTTCAGAATCTTTTATCCGCTTTAAAAAAGAGACAGAAAATATTCTGAGTTATGTTCCGGGAATTGGACGTGATCTTGTTAACCTGGCAAAACGTGCTGAAGAGTCATTGAAAAGCTTTATGACTCCGGGGATGCTGTTTGAAGGGTTTGGCTTCGATTATTTTGGACCGATTGACGGACATAATGTTGAGGAATTGACAGAAACTTTACATAACGTCGCCCAAATTAAAGGGCCAGTTTTGTTGCACGTTCTAACAAAAAAAGGGAAGGGGTATGAACCGGCGGAGAAGAACCCTCCCAAGTTTCATGGCATTGGACCGTTTAACCTCGAAACTGGAGAAATTAAAGGGGGTAAGCCTGGGGCTGCAGCTTCTTTCACGAAAGTTTTTGGTGACACTCTGATTGACCTTGCTCGTGAGGATGAACGTATCGTAGCTATAACAGCTGCTATGGCCGAAGGAACCGGTTTGAGTGAATTTTCAGAAATTTTTCCTGCGCGTTTTTTTGATGTCGGTATCGCTGAACAGCATGCTGTGACATTTGCAGCGGGGTTAGCATGCCGGGGATTACGTCCAATTGTGACAGTTTACTCGACTTTTATGCAGCGTGCTTATGACCAGGTGTTGCATGATGTCTGTCTGCAGAATCTTCCGGTCACATTTGCTCTGGATCGGGGTGGTTTGGTCGGCGCCGATGGGCCAACACACCACGGTGTTTTTGACCTTTCATTCCTGCGCCATATTCCTAATTTGAATTTTGCGGTACCTCGAGATGAGGTGGAACTGCAGCGTCTGATGAAAACAGCCAATTTGTTTGAAGGACCTTTTGCCTATCGTTATCCCCGTGGTAACGGCGTCGGTTTGCCACTACTCACGGATATTAAACCTCTGGAGATCGGTCGTGGAGAGTTGTTACGTGAGGGTGATGATGGTTTAATTGTCGCGGTTGGGGTTATGGTTGGAGAAGCTCTGACAGCTGCAGATCAACTTGCTGATCAAGGAATAAATGTCGCTGTAGTCGATGCTCGTTTTATTAAACCTCTGGATAGAGAATTGATTATCTCACAAGCAGAAAAAGTTCCTTTCGTGGTTACCGCTGAAGAAAATTCTCTGCAAGGGGGGTTCGGAACTGCCGTCCTTGAATTGTTAAATGATACTGGTTTGACGATGCCTGTTTTGCGAATTGGAATTCCTGATCAGTTTGTTGATCAAGGAACTCAGGTTGAATTACGAACCCAATTAGGACTTGACGCTGAGGGGATTGTTAACAAAGTGAAGCAAGCGACAACCCACTGTCAAGGACAGAAAGTTACACTGGTCTGATGCTTGAACTTGTTCTAATTGGCTCTTTGGCTGGTTTGGTGATGGGAACTGTGGGAGTTGGGGGAGGTGCGTTGATAATTTTCAGCCTCTCGGTCTTTGCCAACTTTCCGCAGAAACTTGCTCAAGGAACAACCTTATTTATCGTTGCCGCCCCTATCAGTTTGCTGGCGGCGTTTCGTTATTACCAACAGGGATATGTTGATATCAAAGCAGGCCTGGTGGTTATGGTTTGTTTTTTGATTTTCAGTTTGATTGGAGCCCATTTTGCGACACAATTACCCAATGATCTGTTGCGAATATTGGTAGGTGTCATGTTGTTGCTGATGGGAATGAAACTAGTTTTTTTTAGCTGAACCTGAATCAATTTTCTAAGGTGTTAATGTAGTGTAGAAATTACGAATATATATTGGTTCGTATGATGGTGACTCCGTTGCTGAATAAATGGAGAAACTTTTGCAACCATTCCGGAATTATCAGTTAACAGCTGATAGGGAGTAATCTTTATGGCAAGAAGGATCTTTATTGCAGCAACGGGAATGAATAGTGGTAAAACGACGACCAGTCTTTCTTTGATGCATATGGCAAAAAAAAAGTATTCTCGGGTTGGCTTTATTAAACCGATCGGACCTAAACCAGTCATGTTTAATGGTATGGTTGCTGATAAAGATGCCATAGTCATTGCACGTTATTTTGATTTGGTTGGTGACTTGTCCTTGATGTCGCCATTTGTTCTGCAGCAGGGTGATACCAGACGCATTATGGATGGTGTTCTAAACCGAGATGAAATTTCTCGGAGGATGTTGGATGCTATTGCTGAGTTGGATGCAAAAAACGATTTTTTGATTATTGAGGGTGCTGGGCATACTGGTGTTGGAACTCTTTTGGGTTGCAATAATGCTCGGATAGCTAGAGAAACTAAATCACCAGTCCTGATGGTGACGGGTGGTGGATTAGGGAATGTTGTTGATGCTGCACAAGTGAATCTGGCTCTATTTCAGAAGGAGCGGGCAGAAGTTAGGGCCATTCTGGTCAATAAAATTATGCCAGAAAAGCGGGAACAAACTCTGAAGTATCTGGATATGGCTTTTGCAGATGAGGGGATTCCAGTTGTCGGTGGATTCAATTATCATCCGATTCTTGCAAACCCGACAATTCGCCGCATTGCCAATGTTCTTGATATTAAACTACGTGCTACAGAGGAACAAGCTCAGCACATCATTCATAATGTTCAGATTGGTGCAGCTTCAGCGCAGCGAGTTGTTGAATTGCTCGAAGAATCCACCTTGCTCATTGTTAATAGCAGTCGAGATGAACTGCTTGTGACAATTTCGAATCTTTATCAACTGGATGAATATCATGACAAAATCGCTGGTATTATTATTCCAGGAATTGGGGCAATCAGCCATATTACGCAGAAAATAATAGACAGTAGTGGAATCCCCTACATGCGAGCTGGCCGTACCTCTTCAGCTGTTTTTGAAATCATAAGGGATGATGTTTCAAAATTAACGGCTGAAGATACTCACAAAATTCGGTTAATTACAGATTTGGCAGAGAAACGCTTTGATTTTGATGCTATAGATGCTTTATTAGATTGAAACCTGAACCGACAGTTTCTAGGTTAATTGTTGGCCATTAGTATTGTTTTTTTGGAGTAAATTATGTTGATTCGTGTCCGTTATAAAGATGGCCGTATAGATTTGGTACCCTCACAAAAACTCAACGAACTGATTGTGATGAGTGAAATTGAACAATTTGAGCGTTCTGCTGGTTGGGTGGTTGTTGGAAAGGATCCAATAAGAAGTACTTTACGGGGTCATTACGTTGGAGCAGAACGTAGGAGCTAGTGCCTCTTATTAGCTTGAAATAGTTCGATGTCGTAATATATTTGATTGCCTCAATTAACATACTGATATGATAGAGCTTTTATCTCAAAATCCTTTGCATAAGTACTATCGGATGCTATACTTGATATAAATAAGGGAGAATTGTGATGAGAGAAGTTTCAGTTGTTTATCAAAATGGTATGATGGGTATGGTGAAGCCTTTGGTGTTGCAAAAGCTCATTGAGAGTGATGATATCGTTAAGTTTCAGCGCACTGATGGCTGGGTCTATCCTGGAATTGATCCTGTCAGGTGCTTGGCGAACTCTGCTTATCAGGGAGTTGAACGAAGGTTCGTTTAGATTCACTCTGCTTCAGTTTATCTTCTCAAGAAGGCTCAACACGAAATGGTTGAGCCTTTTCTATATCATAGGTGTAGAGTTGTTAACTTTTTTCGATATATTTTTAGAATGTTAATTGCTCTGCTCCTCTGCTCCTGCCCTATACGAAGTAATAGCTTTTGCCCCGCTGATAATTTTTCCAGGTTAGGATCTGCGTAAGTAAAAAGGACGGCAGGTTGAGAAAGTTGAATCGGATCTGGAGGGTTTGGTGTTTCCAGAAGGTGGTCGATGACATAGACCAACCGATCATTGAAGTATGCGTTTTGGTAGCCTAGTTGCTCGTAGGACGTTTGGAACAATGGGTAAAAATAAGTATATATTTTGATTGCCAAATTGTGATTGCTTGACTCTAGTAGACTTAAATAGGAGTTGTAGCGTTTATGGTTTCGGCTGCTGATTTGTGGGGCTTCGGTCGTTCCCGCAACCAAAAACTTTCCTCCTGGAGCTTTAATCGGTAGATGAGCTCTTGGGAGTCGTTTTTCTGGCAAGTTGTCAACAGTTGCCACAAATCTTTGGATGAAATTTTCCATGAACAACAGTTTGATGGTTGCCCCACTAAATAAACCGTTAAGAGCTTCTTGAATGCTTTGATCACTCTCCTGAACTGAAGGTAAGACTTCTGGAAGTTGTGAACTGGGTGTTTGTACTGTTACTTTGTTTTGTACTAATGAAGGGGTTGTTTGTTCCAGGACTGGTTCTGGAACCGGATAATGTACTATTGGGTTTTTAATTGGTTCAGGCGGTGGCGTCGGCTGAATGTCCTGGATTACCTGCTCTGGGACGGGGTTCCCCTGAAAATAGATGGTCAAGCCAATAGCTCCAAGTAACACCAACAGAATGAAGATGATCAGATTTGTTTTATTCATTGATCGTTCTCCCATGTAGTATATTTCTATCTATTATGACCAATATTTCTTATCATTTCCAGTAGTTATTTGAGTGACTTTAAATTTTCTTTACTTTGAGGTTTGTTAATTGAATGAAATTGATACAAGCAGAAATAATTAGAAAAGGTTTTATAGGGAATGACTCTCGTCGTTTGTTTCATGGCCGTGGTCATTTCTTTCCCGGTTATGAAGATATTGTCATTGATTGGTTCAGTCCGGTTGTTCTGGTTACTCTATATAAACAACGAGATGAGGTTTGGCTTGAAAGACTTGTTGTCATGTTGCGTTCACAAATTGGTACTCTTGAGGCTGTCATTCTACAAAAACGTTATTTCCAGGATTCACCAAGCCATATTCTCTTCGGTGAATTACCTGCTGAGATAAATGCTGTAGAATCTGGATTGAATTATCGTTTACGTTTGAATTCAGCGCAAAATATTGGTTTTTTTATTGATATGGCGCAAGGCAGAGATCTGGTGAAAAGGATATCGGTTGGAAAAAAGGTTCTCAACCTTTTTTCTTATAGTTGCGGTTTCTCTGTCGCAGCGCTGGCTGTTGGAGCAAGCCAGGTTGTTAACCTGGATATGAATCGTGGTGCTCTTGAGCTGGGACGGTTAAATCACCGTATTAATAATCAGGATTTACGAAAAGTCAGTTTTTTGCAGTTAGAGTTGTTTCGCAGTTTCAGTAAATTGCGTAAATTGGCACCATTTGATTTGATTATTTGTGATCCTCCTGCAGAACAAGGAGATAACTTTCTACCGCAACGAGATTGGTCTAAATTAGTTCGAAAATTACCTGAACTGCTGAAACCTGAAGGGGAAATGCTCATCTGCTTAAGTAGTCCGTATTTGACTTCTGATTTTATTCAACCATTATTCAAAGAATTTCACCCACAATCAAGGCTGCTGCAAACTCTTTACTCAGGTGATGATTTTCCTGATATATGTGTTGATAAAGGATTGAATATACTGCTTTATAAGTTTTCTTGACTTGTCATATTCTGTAAGAATCTTGTAGTTGTTGTATTTAATTTTTCCAGTAGCGTAGATTAATGGACTATTTGACTGTTGATTTTTTTATTCTCGGTCTATAATGGGGACTTCATTTGCAAAGTGTGTTGAAAGGAGGCCGTAAATGCCGGTAGTTACTGTACGTGCTCTTGAAGGAATTAGTGCCGAGAAGAAAGAAGAATTGATGGATCGGATTACAGTTGTCATGAAAGAGGTTCTTGGTAAAAACCCCGAGGCAACTCATGTTATTATTGAAGAAGTTTCTGCAGAGAATTGGGGGATTCGAGGGAAAACTGTAGCGACAATCCGTTCCGGAAAATAGATCTTGTGAAATTACTAACAAAAAACGGCCGTCCAGAAAGACGGCCGTTTTTTTTTGTTACAGCTCTGTCTGACGAATTATTTGCAGGAAATGGAATCACCGAAGATAGCAGAGACAATGCGAATTGCTTCTGGTGAGGTGACTTGGTAATAGACCTCAACCCCTTCGCGACGTCCAGTAATGATGCTTTTGTTTTTTAGCAGTGCAAGATGTTGGGAAACTGTAGCTTGTGGAAGAGAGAGGCATTCCCAGATTTTTTTAACATTACAGGATTGCGACATTAGTCCGGCTACTATTTTCAAGCGGATTGGGTGCCCGAGAACTTTCAGGATCTCAGACTCACGATCGTAGTCTTGCCCTGAATCAAAAGGTAGATTGTCAAACTCTGTCGCCATAATCGCTCCTTATTATATTTTGAATATATGGATATTAATGGTAAGAACCATTTTCGTCAAGAAATGATTATATCGATAAAGTAATTATCGGTAAGATACTTTAAGTGCAAAGGATTAATACATATATGACAAGAAAATTGTCAAAATGGTTGTTTTTATTGTTGTTACTGACTGGCATTTCAGAGCCTTCGTTTTCACAAGAGCTCTCTGATGTTGACCACCCCATACTCTCTCTAGTTGGTGAATCCTTCGAATATGATATCTCATTTCTTTGGTTTGATTCTCTTGCCGAAGGGTCGTTACAACTTTTACCTGGGGAGCAGTCTGGTACCTTTCTTGTTGTTCTTGAAGCCAGAACATTGGGAGTGGCCGCTTTTTTTACAAAAGATCGAGTAGAGAAGTATCTAACTTTGATGGAAATTAGTCCCTCTGGATTATTAAGACCTTTGTGGCACAGTTCCCATACTCTTCGCGGAAATGAAAAATCACGAAAAGAAAAAATCTCCAGATATACGTATGATTATGTTTCAGGACGGGTGAGATATCAAAAGATTAAAAATGATCATTCTTACGCTGATGAATGGTTTGATCTTGAAAAAGACAAGACTTTGTTTGATGTGTTGAGTGCACTCTATAATCTCCGTCTCGGTTTTTATGGAAAAACGGGGCAGGAGACTTTACTTATACCGACTTTTCATCGAAAAGGAACTCAAGATATTATTGTAGAACCATTACAAAAAGTAAGAAGAAAAGATCAGAAGTTTTTTTCTGGAGATATTGTTCAGTGCCGAATTCTAGTAGATCCATCCGTTTTTGGGACCAAGGGACGTGATATTTTAGCTTCTTTTGACGCAAATATGCGTCCTCAAAAAGGCATAATTAAAAATGTAATTGGACTGGGGGACGTAAAGGGTAGGCTTCGTGCCCCATAGGATAAATGGAGGTTCCAGTGCAAGGACAAGATCGTGTTTACGTGATCGGCCATCGAAACCCCGATTCAGATTCAATTTGTAGTGCTATTGCTTATGCAGAGTTGCGCCGTCAGCAGGGTTTGCCAAAGGTTGTCGCAGCTAGAGCTGGAACAATCAATCATCAGACTCAATTCGTGCTTGATCATCTGGGTGTCGCTGTCCCAGAATTGCTTGCAGATGTGCATCCCCGGATTAAAGATGTGGTGACCGAAAAGGTCATCACAATCCACAAATCTGAACCCATGTCAAAAGCGATTGAACTTTATCATCAGCACCATATCCGAATGCTTCCAGTGGTTGACAGTTCTGGTCAGGCTCAAGGGTTGCTATTGTTAAAACGAGCCACTGAATTTTTTCTAGTTCCAGCAGAACCAGAAAAATTACGCCGAATCCGCGCTTCACTCAGTTCTATTCAGAGCTGCCTTGGTGCTACGGCACAATATTTGTCTAACTCTGAACAGGTAGAAGATTTAGACCTCCATGTTGGTGCAAGAAGAGAGGCTAGCTTTAGCCGTTGGGTTGACGAAATAGTTCCAGAAAAAACAATATTAATAACTGGGGATCGCCCAGGCATTCAGCGGCTTGCCGTCGATGCTGGTGTTCGATTGTTGATAATTTCGGGAAATTCACCTGTTGATAATGAGTTACTTGCCACTGCACGTAAGAATAATGTGTCAATACTTGTGAGTCATTATGATACAGCCAACTGTGTCTGGTTAACTCGGATGGCAACCCCGGTTGGAGTTTTGGCAGAAGCCGATTTTATGGTTGTTCGGCCGAATGATTTACTCGAAGATCTTCGTTTGAAATTGACTCATGGGAAACAATCCGGAGCAATTGTCTGTTCTGTTGATGGGCAGGTTGAGGGAATTGCAACCAAAAGTCATTTAATAAAAAACTCACCAGTCAAATTAGTTCTAGTTGACCATAATGAGCTGTCACAAGCGGTTCCCGGAGCTGATAAGGTAGAAATTATTGAAGTTATTGATCATCATCGTCTCGGTAATTTTCATACCGATTTGCCAATTAAATTTATCAATCAACCTCTTGGCAGTACCTGTTCCTTAGTGTCAACTCTCTATCAGCAAGCAGGGATCGAACCTGACAAGAAGATCGCCGGGTTACTTCTGGCTGGGTTGCTTTCAGATACTGTTATTTTAAAATCCCCAACTACTACTGACATTGATCGTAAGTTAATTCCTTGGTTAGAGAAGTGCTCAGGTTTGGATTGTCAAGAGTTTGGTTCTCAGCTATTCGCAGCTGGAAGTCCGATGGCAAGTGGTACACCAGCACGTAAATTGATTTTTAATGATTTTAAAGAATATGGAGTTGGCGATCTTCTGCTTGGACTGGGACAAGTTGAGGTTGTCAATTTTCATTCATTTCATCAACGACAAGATGAACTGATGTTGGAGTTAAGGAAAGTTCGCGAAGAAAAAGGTTATGAGCTTGCTGCTCTCTTGATTACAGACATTGTTTTGGAAAATAGTTTGTTATTAACGGCAGGATCAAGTGATTTGCCATTCATTATTGGTTATCCACAAGAATCAGATAATGTTTACCGTTTGAAGGGAGTGCTGTCGCGAAAAAAACAACTGGTTCCTCATTTGCTAAAAGTATTCAAGGGGACTTAATAAGAGATTAAGCAAAAAAATAGCCCCGCGTCAGGAGGGAGAACACGGGGCAAAAGTCTTTCTTGAGAGAGAGTTTTCTTATCTTTTAATTCATTATATTTAGCTTGAGATTAATGTCAACTAAAAAAATAAATTTAATTTAAATATTCTTATGTTTGTGTGAGACTGTGCCACATGAAACACAGAGAATAGGCAGATTTCCATAAAGAAATCTGCCTATTTAGGGAACCGGTCTTTATGTCGCCTTTATTTGATATGACATTCCTTGCACTTTGTTGGGCCTTTTTGCATTTCTTTGTGACAGTTTTTACATTGTTTATGATAAGCGTCTTTGGATTTTGGTGCATTCTTATCAACACCGTGACAACTTTTACACTGAGCATCATCTCCAGTGTGATGGCAGGTTGCACATTCTGTTAGTCCCTGGTGGTCTTTGTGGTCAAAAACAATAGTCCCCATCTTTGGTGTATATTGGACTTCTTCAGGGCCATTATCTACTGCAATAACAACTGTTGCGACGGATGAAACTAAGATTGTGGCAGTTAATATAATGATAAGCTTTCTCATGGTATTCCTCCTCTTAGGGTGTCATCGGTTCCTGTCATTGATAATTTCACAGTTTTTATGTGATTTCACTCGACATCGATTTAAATATCGTAAGATGTCGGGTTGTAGCCTTGTAAAATTAGATAGTTATGAATACCTGTCAAAGCGATTAATCGAACCACTAAGATGTATTATATTCGGTTGTTTACATAATTAGAGTCTCTCTGTTAGACTTAAAAACTTAATTCCGATCTCTGTGGATGTTCTGTATGGAATCATTAAATCCCCCATCTGTCGCGATAGATGGAGAGTCTGTTCGTAGAATTCGTGAAGAAAAACGTTTGACGCAACTGTATGTGTCAAAGGTTGTTGCGGTGACTACGGATACCGTTTCACGTTGGGAAAACAACCGTTATCCGACAATTATGCGGGACAATGCTCTAAAGTTGGCCGAAGCTTTGGAAGTTGACCTTATTGATATTTTGAAGCAAGAAGAGGAAACAGTCGCTACTGATACCTCAAACCTAGTGGAAAAAACGAATATCAATAAATGGATTTATATTTTACTTTTTATTTGTGTGGCTTTGCTGGGTTTATTTTTCATCATAAAGCAGAGCAATTCTCCATCTATTCCAGTGTTACAAGCAAAAAGGGTGCTTCCCACTTATGTAGCTCCTGGTAGTCGTGTTTTAATTCAAGCTGAACTTTCTGCAGAAAAACCATTAAAGGGGATGATTTTGAAAGAAACATTCCCTCCTGGATGGAATTTTCTCGAATCTCAACCAGTAACTTCGCATCTAGATACTAAAGCGGGAATTGCTCGATGGATTTTCCGTAAGCCACTTTTGAAAACTCGGGTTTATTATCTTCTTGAAGTGCCTGAAGATATTCAGCCTAGTTCTGATTTGAAAATTACTGGTGAACTGATAGCTAATCCTGAAGGCCAGCATTTTTCTACATTATTGCAATCTGTTGGGACGATGCAGGTGAAGCCTTTTCATTGGGCTGATAGAAATGGAGATCAGATTATTGATGATGTTGAAATTCTTGAATTGTCAGATTTGACCGAAGAAGCAGAGTCTTTACATCTGGACTGGGATTTGATTGAAACAATTTGGGAGACAGGTGCGTACCGTTGGGCTGCTGATAAAAAGCAATTTATTCCCGTTCAACCCGTTTCTGAGTAAAACAAAAGATCGCCATTCATAGATAAAAAGTTTTGACAATCATTGAAGTAATTTTTAAAATCTTGCTCCGTCATCAGTTGGAGGGACATAGTTTGACGGCAGCTATCAATTGAGGAAGTATTCAGGCTATGGAAACGGTTATTGCTCTATTAAAAGATGAAATGCAAGCAGTTGAAAGTCAATTTAAAAAAAATCTGGCTTCAGACGTAAAGTTGGTTAGTCAGGTTGGGGATTATGTTCTCTCCAGTGGTGGAAAACGTATTCGTCCTATGTTGTTACTTCTTTGTGCTCGTTTGTGCAGATATAACGGTGATAAGCATATCGAATTGGCTGGGGTCGTTGAATTTATACACACTGCTACCTTGCTTCATGATGATGTTGTTGATAGTGCTAATTTACGCCGTGGCAATCGTTCTGCCAATTCAGTTTGGGGCAATCAGGCATCTGTGCTGGTTGGTGATTTCCTGTTTGCCAAGTCCTTTTCAGTTATGGTTGGTTCTGAAAGCTTGAAGATCTTGCAGATTCTCTCCGACACTACGACACAGTTGGCTGAAGGTGAAATTTTACAATTAATCAATACGTGTGACCTTGATGTTGATGAACCTCGCTACCTGCAAGTCGTCCGTGATAAAACCGCTATTTTGATCGCTGCAGCTTGTCAGGTTGCTGGAGTTCTTGCTGGAGTTGATGAAAACCAGGAAATGGCGTTGCGTGAGTTTGGTCTGGAAATAGGAACAGCTTTTCAGTTAATGGATGATGCCCTCGACTATGTTGCTGATGAGGAGGATTTTGGTAAGGAGAAAGGTCATGATCTCTTTGAAGGTAAAATGACACTGCCTCTGATTCATGCATATTCTGATTCTACTGAACTGGAGCGTGTGGAAATTTCTAGAATAATTGAGGCTGAGGAGCTGGCTAATGAGGATCTTGACTATATTTGTGCTTTAATTGATGAAAAGGGTGGCATTAATTATACTCGTCAGAAGGCCACTGAAAGAATAGAACGAGCAAAACAGCAACTGTCCATTTTCTCAGACTGCGAAGCGAGACAAGCTCTCTTCACCCTCGCAGACTATGTTGTGTCACGTAATAAATAACATTTCTACAGGATTCCCCCCTCGGGATGTGGCAATTTCTCATCTATAAGAAGGGCATGGAAACAGTGAATATCGTATCAATCTGGTTGTGATTTATACTTTCTATGCTCTCACATGAAATTCGTCTATAATCTGTCTCATGTTTCGTCTTAACCTACATAAAAAGGTGCTTGGTGCCTTTCTGCTACTCTCTTTGGTACCACTAGGTATTTTATTATTCAACTCACAGCACAGCTTACGCTTGGTTGAAAATTTATTGCGCCAGCGTACAACCGAGGCTCTTGATAGTCAGGCGGCTAAAGCACTTGAGAATCAGGCACGGATGGTTGCTAAACAGGTGTCTGCATTTTTGCACGAGGTTGAAGGTGATCTGATTGATTTATCATTATTGCCTCCAACCGAGAAAACCTATCTTGATTTCTCTCGTAGTCACCAACGGGAACTCTGGTATAGACATGGAACCAATGACAGGCCAGTTGAAATAAAGGAGAAAGTTTTTCTTTATAGTGAGCTGGCCTATGTTGATAGTCGTGGTCGTGAATTGGTCCGTATCGTTGCTGGCAAACCATCACGTGATTATCGAAATATTTCTGATCCAGACAATACAACGTATAAAACTGAGACTTATTTTAAGCAAGCGACTCAATTAGATGCCGGACAACTTTGGGTTTCCCGTCTGCACGGCTGGTATGTCAGTCGTAACGATCAACTTCAGGGAGCAGAAACCCCCTTGGAGGCTGTACAGGGAACTCTCTATCGTGGGGTTATCCGATTTTCTACCCCCATCTGGAAAAATGGCAAACTACAGGGGGTGGTCGTGTTGTCTCTCGATCATCGCCATCTGATGGAATATACACAGCACCTCTCTCCGTTTGGGGATGATGATGTTGTCTTCCCTTCTTATTCTAGTGGCAATTACGCCTTCATGTTTGATGATCAAGGTTGGATGATTACTCATCCAAAATATTGGGATATCCGTGGCTATAATCCTGATGGGCAGTTGGTTCCTGCCTATAGTGCTGACACTCCGGAAAAAGATATCCAATCAGGACGGATACCATTTAATCTGTTTGCTGCCAGCTTTATTCATCCCAATTATCCACTTGTTGCTGCAGCTGTTTTACGTGATGAATCGGGCGTTGTAGAAGCAACAAATGTTGGTGGTTCAAATAAAATAATGGCTTATGCACCGATCCACTATGCGGAAGGAGCCTATCAGGATCATAATATCTTTGGTGGAATAACTATCGGAGCAGAAATTGATCAATTTCATCAACCGGCAGTTGCAACTTCTCATCTGATTCGACATGAGATTAATAATTATTTGAAGCAATCGTGGTTGGTGGTTTCTTTGACCGTGATGTTTGTTATTGCAACTGCTTATATGCTCTCTGACAGCATTGTTTATCCGATTCTTTCGTTAACAGAAGGAACTCGGAGAATGATTCATGGCAAGCTGTCGCCACAAGTCAAAGTCATCTCCAATGATGAAGTGGGGGTTCTGGCTGATTCATTCAATACCATGGTTGATGATCTAAACAGCCGCCGGCGGCGATTACTGCAAACATTGCAAGCATTACGGCAGTCACGAAAAGAAATTATCCGCGAAAGGAATTTTAAAAATACAGTTTTTGAGAATATTGAAATTGGATTATTAACTTTTGATGCGGGTAGCATGGTAACTTCTGCGAACGGATCGGCCTGTCAAATTTTGGCGATAGATAGACCTGGTAAGGATTGTAGCTGGAAAAAACTGTTGGTTGATTGGCCTGAATTGCATGAAGTTCTCGGACAGTGGTTTTTGGCAAGCGGACTAGGTGAGAGCAGCTCTTTTCGAGAATATGTACCGTTGGAAAGAAAGGGACGGACGCTCACTTACCGTATGGCCATGTTTCCTTTGAGTTTCCGACAACAAGAGGGCTGGTTGCTGACGATTGAAGATCTTACTGAGCGGGTTAATCTGCGTGAGCAGATGGCACGGATGGATCGTTTGGCTTCTTTAGGAAGAATGTCGGCGGGGATTGCACATGAAGTACGTAACCCGCTGACCGGAGTCAGTTTACTTCTGGATGATCTTCACGATCGTTTGATAGGTAAAGAAGATCACCAACAATTGATTCGGCGAGCATTAGGTGAAATTGAACGTTTGGAATCGCTGGTGAATGAAATGTTAAATTTCTCTTCTGTACCGACTCCTAAGTTGGCTTATGGTCGCGTTGAAAAAGTTCTTCAGGACTCCCTGTTTTTAGTCCGTAAGCAGTGTCAACGACAAAACGTGACGCTGATTGAGGAAGTCGATACTAACCTTCCGGAAATTATGATGGATGCAGATCGGTTAAAGCAGGTTTTATTGAATTTGTTGAATAATGCTTTGGATTCTATGCCGGATGGTGGTGAGTTGAAAATTGCTGTTGCTGCACACGATGATGAAATGCTGATTCGTGTCATTGACACTGGAGTGGGAATAGCATCCGAGCAGTTGCCATTGATTTTTGAGCCTTTTTTTACCAGTAAGGGGCAGGGAACCGGGCTGGGATTAGCAATAAGTTATAATATTATTTCTGATCGTGGTGGTGAAATTCAAATTGAGAGTAAGTTGGATGTTGGCACAACAGTGCTGGTTTCGTTGCCATTAAATCAGATGGTTTGAAATATTTTTTAATTGGGGCAGTTAGCCGTTCCAGGAGTCAATGTCATGGAAAAAATTCTTATTGTTGATGATGAAGCTTTTATCCGGGAAAATCTTGAGCGACTTATAGCTGAAGATGGCTATCGACCCATTTCGACTGAATCACCAGAAGATGCTATTCGTATCGTTGCTGAAGAAGAAATCAGTCTGGTTTTACTTGATTTAAACCTTGGTAGCAGTAGTGGGTTGGATGTGTTGCGTGCAATGCGTGAAGCTGATCCAGAAATACTGGTTATCATTATTACAGGATATGGGACGGTTGAGAGTGCAGTTGAAGCTTTAAAGATTGGAGCCTATGATTATATAAAAAAACCGTTCAAGGCTGATGCGATCCATTTGATTGTCAGGCTGGCACTGGAAACCCAGAAGTTACGGCGTAAAGTCAAACTTCTTTCACGTGATTCTGATGGCATCAATATGGTTGGAAATAGCCCATCATTATTGCAGATTTTTCAACAAATTCGTGAAGTGGCTAAGCATGAAACTGCTACTGTTTTAATTACTGGAGATAGCGGAACCGGAAAGGAATTAGTTGCTCAGGCAATTCATAACTTATCGCCACGCAGTGGACACCCTTTTATCGAAATTAATTGTGGATCATTGCCTTTTAACCTTTTAGAAACTGAACTCTTTGGGCATGAACGGGGTGCTTTTACTGATGCAAAAAACCGTAAAGTAGGGTTGTTTGAGGAGGCTGATGGTGGATCACTTTTTCTCGATGAAATTGGGGAAATGGATGTGAGCCTCCAAGTGAAACTGCTACGGGTACTTGAAGACCGTAAAATTCGCAGGCTTGGTGGTAACCGCAATATAGATATCAATGTGCGGATTATTGCAGCGACCAATGCCGATTTGAAAGGTGCATTGGAGCGTAAGGAATTTCGTGAGGATCTCTATTACCGCTTAAACGTTTTTCCAATTCATATTCCGCCATTACGTGATCGACGCGAGGATATCCCGATATTGCTTGAGACATTCCTGCAACGTTTCAGTAAAGAGTTTAACAAGTCAATGCGTGGATTCAGTCGTGAAGCTCTTGATTTAGTAATGCGCTATCATTGGCCTGGAAATGTACGGGAGTTACGTAATGTCGTCGAGAGGATCTGTATTATGCACAACGTAGAGATGATCCTTCCTGCCCAACTTCCGCGCGAAATCTGGGGTGAATCACCACAGAGTGAAATGCCGTTCAATTATGAAATTCCACCAGAAGGGATTGTGTTGGATGATGTTGTCGGCCAAGTTGAGAAGGAACTTGTCGAGAAAGCTTTCAGGCTGACCGGTGGAAACGTAGCAAAAACCGCTCGTATTCTTAATGTTCCTCGTGGGACGCTGCGCTACAAGTTGGAGAAATATCACCTGACGAACGAATGATATTTCAATTGATCGACTGAAAAGTCGTCCTATTTGACGGAAATCGTCAAATAGGACGATTATTTTTTTTATTGATTCTGTTGCTTTGATAATTCTATGGCCTGTGCCATCTTCTGCCCAATGCTATCTTGATCCGAACTGCAATGTGAGCAAGCAGAACAGCCCCCAGAGCACCCTGAAGTCGCTCCTTTTATTGTTCTGATTATACTCTGAGCAACATAATAAGCTGCAGCGACAACAATTAAAGATGTGATAGTTAAGTCCCAGGAAAACATTGTGCTCCTTTCTGGACATTTATATTTATGGAGTCCACTTAGAGGCTGTCAAATAAATAGCTTTGTCCCTATTTGATAAATAATAACCGCCATTCCAAATCCCAATGCTGTATTAAAAGTTGTTGCAAAGATTGCCCACCGCCAGGATGATTCTTTTGCCATGGCGACAACAGTTACAACACAGGGGGCGTAAAGCAACACAAAGACAATCATCGCTAGGGCAGTAAATTTGTTCCAGGTTGGATCTCCTGCAATCCGGCTGGACAGTGTATCTGCCGCTTCAGGATCAACATCTCCAAGAGAATATGCTGTGCCGAAGGTGGAGACTATGACTTCTTTTGCCGCAAAACCACCGACCAGAGCAATATTGGTGCGCCAATCGAAGCCAGCCAATTGGCTGAGTGGTTCTAATGAGCTACCGATTCTTCCTGCCAAAGAATATCGCAGAGCGGTTTGTCCTTCAAGGTTGTTGATGTCTGTTAAGGCCTGTTTCCGATCTGCACTATTTTGAATTGTGCTGATAGCAGATAATCGTTCCGTTTCAAACTGGTTGGCCTGTTGTTCTGGTAACCCTGGAAACGTCATTGCTGCCCAGAGCAAAATTGAAACCGCCAGAATAACTGTCCCTGCTTTTTTGATATATTGCCAGGTTCGTTCCCAGGTGTGAATAAAAACACCGCGCAGGGTTGGTAGCCGGTAAGGGGGGAGTTCCATAATGAATGGAGTTGATTCTCCTTTGATTACTGTAGAGCGGACTAATTTAGCGACTAGCAGAGCCATGACCCAGGCAAATAATGTAATTGAAAACATCATTTGAGCTTTATATTCCGTGAAAAAAGCGGCAATTAGCAGTAAAAAAACCGGCAATTTTGCACCACAGGGCATAAATGGAGCTGTCAATAATGTTGCCAATTTTTCTTTTGGGCTACGCAGAGTTCTGGTTGCCATAACACCAGGAACAGCACAGCCGCCGGCAATCCCGCCGGAGATAATAAATGGCATAGCTGAGTACCCGTGCAGACCGAAAATCCGCAGAACACGATCCAGCATATAGGCAACCCGTGCCATATATCCTGAATCTTCAAGGAATGAAATCATCAAAAACATGATTGCGATAAGTGGAACAAAGCCCATAACACCACCGACACCGTCAATAATGCCAGAGACGACGAGCGATTGTAGTAAGCCTTCTGGAATCAACAGGGTTGCTGTTGCGGAGATCAAACCGAAGAGACTCTCCAGCCAGCCCATGGGAATTTCACCTACCGTAAATGTGATTTGAAACATACTATACAGGACAGCTATCATCAGTATGGGACCAAGAAAACGATTGACCAACAAACTATCCAGCTTGGCTGTGAAATTGATTCTTTCCTGTCGGGTTTTTTCCTGAATAATAATATCCTGCTTGAGGATTGAATTAATCAGGCCGTACCGGTAATCGGCAATAATTGCCTCCGGTGGAACTTTCAAGGTTTTTATGCAGTGCTCTTTGGTTTTCTTTGATATTTTCTCTAACTCTTCCGCTCCTTTACCGTTTTGTCTACCGTAGCGAATAATTTCAGTATCGTTTTCAAGATATTTCAGAGCGATCCAGCGTGCCGGATAACGATCAGTCATGAATTGATGTTCTAGAATAATTTTGCTCATATCATCAAGAATTAGATCAAGTTCAGCACCGTAGGAAATTTCCAGTGGAACCCATTCCTGTTTTTTTTCACTGGCATGCTTGACGGCTGTTTCAATTAATTCTTTTTTTCCTTGTCCTGAACGGGCAACCGTTTCTACCACTGGGCAGTTGAGGAGTTTGGACAGTTTGTCTGTATCGATTCTGAGTCCCTGTTTTCTGGCATCATCCATCATATTGAGAGCAAGAATTACAGGCATGCCAAGTTCAAAGAATTGAATTGCTAGATATAGATGGCGTTCCAGCATTGTTGCGTCAACGATGTCGATGACAATGTCCGGTTTCTCATTGGTGAGGAAATTTCGAGCAACCAGCTCCTCTTGAGAATATGCTGAGAGTGAATAGGTTCCGGGCAAGTCAATGAGTTTGATTTTTGTACCTCTGAAATTGATGGTACCTTCTTTTCGTTCAACGGTAATTCCAGGGTAATTTCCGACGTGCTGGCGTGCTCCGGTAATTGCATTGAATAGAGTTGTTTTGCCTGAGTTCGGGTTTCCTGCCAGGGCAATTGTCGCTGTTGGATTATCTTTCATTGTCCATTTAACTGCTTCGCCCACTTTAATCCTCAACTTTCTCGACCATGACAAAGTCTGCCTCGTTATTACGCAGTGTCAGGGTGTAATTTTTTAATCGTATAGAAACGGGATCTTTTAACGGAGCTCTGCCGAGAATCTTTATTTCTGTTCCCGGTGACAACCCCATTTCCCTTAAACGACGGCCCACATCACCTTCAGCAGTCACTGCTGTAACAATTGCTCTTTCTCCAGAAGTAATTTGGCGTAAAGATATTGGCATGGCATAAACTCCAAGTATGAATTTAATTATAACTGAAGATGATAATGGATTTCAATTGGTGGGGACAATATGACAGTTGAGTAGAATTGTCAAGAAAACAGTAGGTTAGTATGGCAGTCGATAAAAATTACTGTTAAGTTGTATGATTAGATTTTGTTTAGGTTTATTTTAAGCAGCTCGGCATCAAAAACATTCCAAACTTTTTCATCAAGTGCTGCAATGAATTCTTTGTTGGTAATGTTTGGAAGTTTGATGTGTGGGTTTGGGTTATTTACGACTTCAGCGGGGAGACAGTATTCAGACTTTGTATACCCCTGGCGTAATTCCAGCGCCAAGCCGAGTAAAAATGAACGTCGAACAGCGTCTTTTATCTTTTCCGGTTTTATTTCAAAATCAAACTCACTCTTCAGACAATCAACTACCATCTGAGTGCCAATCCCTTGTGTGATATCAAAAAACTTACACAAGCCAATCATATCGAAGCCAACAATGTGTAGTTTGTCTTCAGTAATGACTTTAACCCAGGAATTTACGTCAGATATCCCTTCGCGAATCAGGGTGCCATAAGAGCCCATCGACATGTGCCCACCAGCGATTGCCCAGCAATAACCGGGATTGGTTTCGGGCAGATAGGCGGCTAGTTCAAGCCCTTTGATGTGATAGGCATAATCAGTTTCACCCATCAGCTCGGAAAGATATTTTGATCCTTTGCCGATATCAGGTAGTTTCCCTTCTCCTGCTAGAATAACTAATTCACAGATCTTTTCATAATCGCCAAAGTTTGCCCCGTTAAAAAGAAGATTTTCAGGATGACGCTCATTGTAGGAGAGGGCGTAGGAGACTGTGACTCCGAGAGAAATTGCATCCATTCCATAATTATCACACAACTGAATCAGTCGACCTGCCTGACCCGCTTCATGGATGCCAATATTGGTGCCGAGGAGGTTGAGAGGTTCATAATCAAACTTGGCGATAAATTCACCACGGCTGCCATCAGCATTCTTCTCTGAAATATAGTTGTGGCAAGTGATGCCACAGCGATAACAGGCAGCTGATTGGATATCGTAGTTTTTCTCAACATTTTCCCTGAATAGTTCTTCGGGAAGATCATTTCCCTGGGGTCGATAATTATTGATCGGTACAGCATTAAATGGCTGCATAACATCATAAGCTGCCCAGGTTCCGCCTCCACCACCACGTTTAATCGGTTGCAGTCTAGCGGCACCACCACCTTTGATAACTTGTGTGTGTACTTTTTTAACTGCATCGCTGATAGGTAGATTTTTATCTTCACTCTGGGCAACCAGGGCAAGGATGTTTTTATAGCCCATCATGCTCCCCATGCCGCCACGTCCGGCAAAGCGCAATTTGTCATCACCTGACTTCAGTTGATTCACTGTAGACAGGGCAACCGAACCCATCGTGACATTTTGCCAGTTTTCACCTGCTTGACCTATGGCAGCAAAGTGGGCATCGTTATGTGCTTGGTGGAGAGTCATGATCTTTTTGTGAGTGGAGAGACCGAGCAAATGATCTGCTGATTTCAGTTCGACCTCAGGGCCATTAATGGTCTCCTTGATCAAAACGTAGACAGGTTTTTCAGAACGGTTTTCAAAGATTAGCTCATCCAGCCCGGTCCATTTGAATTTTGCACCAAACTTTCCACTGCCAGCAGACCACATTGCTGCAGACATCCCCTGTTTCGATTTCTTGATCGGACTATAACTGGAAAAATAGGTGCGCAGGCCTGTCATGGCACTGCTCCCGGTCAATAGACCCGTATTAACAATCAACGGATTTTCGGCACAATAAGCTGTTTTGATCTCTCGTTCAGCCAGTTGTTGAAACGAGCGACCAAATCCCCCCAGCACATCTTCCAAATTTCTGCAGGGAATATCTTCAATTTTTATTGAACCAGTTTTCAGGTCAACAGTACAGCGACGGTAGAAGATTCGTTCTGGATGTGCGACAGGGTCTGTTGTCTGGATTTTCATGGGGTATTCCTTGTCTAGCCGCCTTCAAGCAGGGGTAGTAACATCAGGGTATCGCCGTCATGCAAAATATCATCAGCTTTTGCATGGGTTCCGTTAATCAAGATAATACCCAGTAGTTTAACGGGAATTTTTAGATCGTCAATGATTTTCTGGGCACTGCTGTCTTCTCGGTATTTCAACATTTTCTGTTTGAACCGATCGATGCGAAAAACCCCGTGGAGGCTGACTGTGATCTGCATGGTGATTGCTCCCATTTCTACTGTGAGTTTCAATTAGAGAGATGATAACAGTTGGATAGATACTGTCAAATGCTTTATGCGGGGTGCTAGAAGTAGGGAGAGCTTATGATTAAAGACAATCTTCTTTTCAGGTTTTATGTCACTATCCCAGCTAACAAAACCTTACGGTCACTAACCAGATGGGACAAAAATCACTCAATATCACCAGCTCTTAATTCTGTAGAACGGGTGTTTCCGCCGTAAAATCAGATATGTCACAAAACCCATTGACAATAAGCTTGTTCTGTTTCTAGCGCATAGTTATAATACCGCAGTACTTCCCGTACTTGATCCATCAACTTCAAATCGGGATTCGGCTAAAAGCGAGGGGCTTTTCCATGTTTACACCTCAATATACTAATAAGCGGAAAAATACCAGAACAACAATAAGTGGACTTATTTTTCCATATTTATGTCTTAATATAGCAATAAGTGGAAATATGTCCAGTCTATAGAAAGAAATAGGTGGAAACTATTCCACTTATTAGCAATGTTAGAACTTATGATCAAAAATGAAGAAATTATAGCCGCAGGAAACTACGTAGAACTCCTGCGCCTTTCAGTTCATGAACTAGACGTGCCGAATAATAGCCGTACACGGGCAGCAGGTTCGTGTTTTGCTATTGCCCAAGAACACCATCATGCGATTGTAAAGTTAATTGAGTTTGGGTTATTTGCCTCAGCGTTCGCGCTTGTCCGAGTAGAATTTGAAGCATACGTAAGGGGTGAATGGCTATCCCAATGCGCAGGTGATGCCATCATCGAAGCTTTTTTACGAGGAAAAGAGCCTCCCAGAATCAATTGCCTTCTTTCCGAACTTGAAATGCTTGAGTCTTTCAACAAAAAAATTCTATCGCAGATCAAACAAAAAAATTGGAAAACAATGTGTGGGTTCACACACACTGGAGGTCTTCAGGTACAGCGCTGGAATACCGAAGATGGAATTGAAGCAAACTATTCAGAAGAAGAAGTCCTAGAAGTGTTGGGGTTCGCAGAGATAATCGCATCTTTGGCAGTAATTGGCGTAGCTCGCTTAGCCGGAAATGACTTATTGGCCAATAGAACCCTAGAGGCACTTAAATCCAGATCAAGCAAATGAGTTCTAACACTTATCAGGCCCCCGGTGGTCAAGAGTAAAAAAGTCCGTTAACGCAAAAGAAGTAGCTCCCTTCGTTCTTTGACAAGCGACTGATCAACCAGGAATCCTCCGGTTTCTGACTTGGGCTTCTTAACTGGCTGCAGATTTCGAATTCTGCTCCAAACACTTATCGAGGCTCTTGATGCGAAGGGTCGGGCTTTTGCCCAATTCCTCTCCGCCGCCTGGAAACACTTTCGTACCCTTATACCGTCCCATTCAAAACATCGCGGTTCATCTACTTACGCTGACCACAGTTAGTTGCGGGCTCGGGGAAGGGGCAGAATCCGGCGCTGATCCCCTTGGATCATCGCGCGAAATTGTGGGAGCGAGACGGATCTCCAATCAAAACAACGGGATGGCGGTGGTGAGCGACTTAAGCAGCCAGATTACGGGCTATAGTGCCCAGAAGTTTGAGCTTCACATGGGCTGCTGGCAAGTTGCCGGACAGAGACCATCCAGTTAGACGTTCAGGCTTATCCGCCCCCTCCCTTCAAGTGCCTTTTCGCATAAAACGCTCTTGATCAAAAGGCACCTGATTCTTGAGCATGAAGTAAACGGCTCGACCTAAGCGATGGGCAAGGATTGCCAGAGCTTTGCCTTTGCCATGTCGACTGGCCAACTTGTGCAATTGTGCCTGAAGTGGTTTGTTACCTTTAAGCATCAACACCACCGCTTCGCCAAAGGCCCAACGCAGATGAGCATTGCCAATCTTCTTACCGCTGTGACCATAGCTTTTGCCATTCGATTGTTTTTCTGGCTTGACCAGACGGCAATAGGAAACAAAATCCTGCACTCGGGAGAAACGGCCAATATTTTCAATCTCGTAAAGCATCACCATGCCGAGAATGCGACCGACCCCGTTGATGCTTTTTAGCAGTGCCAGTTCAATTGGTGCCTGCCTGTTGGTGAGTCGCTCAAGCTCCCACTCCAGAGTACCAAGCAACTGTTCGTAATGTTCGATGGTGAGAAGATCGACTTCGACCATTCTGCGGACAACTGGATCGGGAAACTTTTGCAGCAGATCGCCCCGGTCACTTGGTTTGGCAATTCGCCCCAAGGGATCGGGTAAATTATATTGCGTAGCGGTATTCTGGATATGGGCAAACAGTTCAGACTTTTTTCGCACCAGATGATTACGACGGCGCAGCAGGTCACGAGTCGCCCGTAAGCTTTTGGGATAAACGTAAGCCAGTGGAAAAGAACCGCCACGCAGCAGCACCGCAATCTTGTACGAATCGATTCGGTCGTTCTTCGCCTTACCACCATGAATGGCGCGCATGTAGAGAGCATGACCGAGGACGAATTCAATGTCTTCATCGGCACATAGGTCGGCCAGCCAGTACCAGGAGAACATGCACTCGCAGCCGACCACCAGGTTCTCACGATAAGGTTTGATCAGCTTCAGAAGTGATTTCGGGCGGGTCGGGATGTTCTTGTGAACAACCACTTTACCGGTGGAATCGAGGACACAGACGTACATAGCGTTTGCATGCAGATCAATGCCGCAGTAAAATTGATGCTGTTTGGTGTAGAATCTCATGATGCAGGCTCCTTTCTTTGAGGGTTTGTCGTTACTCAAAGGATACCGGATGGTCCGGTATCTGGGGAGGGGGCCTGCACTAGTATCAACTTAATCAACCGGACGGAAAATGCTTCTCTGCAATTTTGAAAAAAACAAAACCAATTGCGGTGGTGCTCGAACAGTTCGTCGCCGCCGGTTATCAGAAACGTTATAGGTCATCTAGCAAGCATGTTAAGCACTGAGCGATTAATACTACGTCAATGGACTAAGGAAGATCTCGATCCTTTTTCCACAATGTGTGGTGACAACGACGTAATGGAGTTTTTCCCTAAAACGCTTACGAAG
>JADGEB010000079.1 GCA_016744595.1 Desulfuromusa sp. | reverse complement strand
ATATATCAGGACAAAACGGGCCGAATCAGGCCTGTTTTTTTGTCTGTGAAAAAAATGAAAAACTTTTTTAAAAAGGGGTTTACACCCACTGTGTTTTTCAATATTATCATCCTAACGCTTCAAGCAGCTGAGCAACAGCAAAGCAGCCTGAAGCAACAGTAAATATAGGTTTTAAAAGCATTTAAATAAAGTTTTTAAAACACGGTTGACAAGTTTTCAACTTTAAAATATATTCACTGAGCGCTGCTACGAGAGTGGCAAGCAAGTTCTTTTAAAGAGATATTAGAGAAGGGAAATTAAAGTATTTGACGAAAGTCAAGCACTGGTAGTACGAAAATAGAATCGTGCCGAAATCTTATGATTTAGGTACGGTCCGAACGTTAGTTTTCTTTTAAGCACAGTGGGACTTTCCGCAAGGGGAGCCGCACTGCATAAAGGGACTCTGACTCACCTGAAGTGGTTAAGGATGATTACATCCGCTATACAACTGCTTTAGGCTTTGATAAGAACTTATCGTCTTCGGACGATAAACTATATCATGGAGAGTTTGATCCTGGCTCAGAACGAACGCTGGCGGCGCGTTTTAAGCATGCAAGTCGAACGGTAGAGAGGTGCTTGCACCTCTTGAGAGTGGCGAACGGGTGAGTAACACGTAGGTGATCTACCATTTAGTTGGGGATAGCTCATGGAAACATGGGGTAATACCGAATAATCTTTATCCTCTTGTGGATAAAGGAAAGGGGCGTTTGCCTCGCTGAATGATGAGCCTGCGTATGATTAGCTAGTTGGTAGAGTAATAGCC
>JADGEB010000078.1 GCA_016744595.1 Desulfuromusa sp. | reverse complement strand
CCTCCTTGCTTACCGGATGGACATTGTGAGTGTTCTTTTGCGACCTCCGCAAAATCTGCACCAGCCTCAATTTCGACTTTCAGATTGTTGCAGTTGTCTTCACTTGGAACCAGAATGTGACGTGCGCTTGCTTTTGCCATAGTTGTTCTTCTCCTTGAGGTTTTATTGACCTGAATGCCGTGCTTCAGGTTGGACTGATTGGAGGCTGGTCACAGCAGCCGGCCAAAATCCTTATTGCAATTGTGACAGTGCCATTTTGGATTAGTTTTGTTGATCATGCAACCGCCGGGAATAATTTTTCCTGTTTCAAGACCATCAATATATTTCTTGCTGAGGGGTGGTTTCCCGTAGGCAAAAAATGCAACATTGTCAGAGGTGCAAGCTGGGCAAGCTGGGATAGTATCAACATCAAAAATATTGTCAAGAACCGAGCAGTTGGTAGCGAACTGCTGAGGAGAGTCCCTCTTAGACGGAAACAATTTTCGCAGTATTGTTCTAAAGATAGACAATGGTTCAGCTCTTTCTCAAAGATGTTGATTTTCTTGCCGAACCACGGATAGTTCTATTGACGAAAGCCGGAGCTCCGGTCATTGGAGCTTCAGTCAATTGTTCAAATTGGAGGCCAGTCGCATGAATTGCTGCAGCTGTATCGCGGGTTAAACGACAATCTCCGGCACAAAAACTCCAAAAGGGTTCGATGCGGCGTTGCCAGGTCAAAGTTGGAGGGTGGTTAGAAATAATATGTTCAAGGAAAAGAAATAGGCCATTGGGGCGCAATAAGCGATATATCTCGTTGAGGCTGGTTTCAAGATTGGGAACAGAGCAGAGAACCA
>JADGEB010000077.1 GCA_016744595.1 Desulfuromusa sp. | reverse complement strand
ACGCTGACTTAATGTCAGAAGAGCAAACAGGATGTTTGCGGCAGTGAGCGGAGGGGAGCCTACGCAGGAAAGAGCGTGAAGCGACTGACGTAGTGGGCGAATCCCCCTGGGGACGCCACAATAATAAAAGCCTCTCTGCTGAAAAGTGGAGAGGCTTTTATTTGGTCTACACCAAAGAAAGGGGATGGCTTAATTTCCCATCATAAAAACTGATCAAACTTCTATTCTTGTTTTAACCGCACATCACCTTGACTCGCAACCGATAATTTTCAAAATTTCTAAATCCATAGGCTCTGCGTTGAATTAATTTCATTTTTCGATGAAACCCCTCTACTATCCCATTGCTTTTATAATAACGGAACATACGGGCGATAGCTGTAAGCCAGTTTATTAATGTCTTTCCCAATGTTTGTAGAGGGCGAAACGGGCTTTCCTTGAGCATGTCTGTTTTGCTTAGTAAATCACGGACTAGTTTCCTACATGTTGCAGGATTCTTTCCTTTATTTCGACATAACTCTGCTAGCTCCTGCCAAAAGATCCAGAGGTTTTTGATCGCTGGCTGTTTCTCAAAATATTGCGCTAGTCTTTGTTTCTTCTGAGCTGAAAGATTTTTTGGTTTAGTCGACATGATCCGAATGAGACCACCACGCCCCCAGGCCAGGTTCTCTTCATCGATAAGCTTGCAGGTTTTGGCAAAATGGTGATTGATGAGTTTGATAACGTGAAATCTGTCGGTCACTATTTTAGCGTTAGGAAACCATTTTCTGACCATTTTTCTGTAAGGGGCATGCATATCCATACAAACAACTTTGACCTGCTTACGCCCTCGTAATGACTTAAGAAATGGAAGAAGTT
>JADGEB010000076.1:725-959 GCA_016744595.1 Desulfuromusa sp. | reverse complement strand
GTGCCCGTGGGGGGCGAGTTCAAAGAGGCGCATGCAGAAGTTGGGTGCCCCCATCTCTTGACCGATGAGGATTCGGCCAGTGACGCCTTGTGCGGCACCGCCTTCAAATGTTTGGCTCTCCCTCTCTTTTGCCTGGAATACCTTTGTCTCCATCTGTTGCTCCTTACCGCTGGTGTTGTTGAGGCTTTTTTTGCGTGACAGGCACGCATGATGCCTTGTGTATACCATAAAAAG
>JADGEB010000076.1:0-715 GCA_016744595.1 Desulfuromusa sp. | reverse complement strand
GGGTGTGGCCGTTGGGGGCGAGCTCAAAGAGGCGCATGCAGAAGTTGGGGGCTCCCATCTCCTGACCGATGAGAATCCGGCCTGTGACGCCTTGTGCGGCACCTCCATCAAAAATGTGGCTCTCCCTCTCTTTTGCCTGAAATACGGTTGTCTCCATCTGTTGCTCCTTATCATCGGTGTTGTTTAGGTTTTCCGGCATGACGGGCACGCTTGATGCGTTGTGTATACCATAAAATAGGGGAAGATGGCGTATGGCCAGGGCGGGTCGCGGGGAGAAAACAAAAAAGCCCCTGATCCAAAAGAGAATCAGGGGCTATATAGTCATGTTGGAGCGGGAAACGAGATTTGAACTCGCGACGTCAACCTTGGCAAGGTTGCACTCTACCACTGAGTTATTCCCGCTCAGCACGGAAGATTGTATACCCCCATCCCTTCGGTGGAGTCAACCCAAAAAATGAAAAAAGTGGGATGGGGGCCCTTTCCCACGATGAGTTTATCCCATGGGGGATGGGCCAGTACGTGTGCATGCCACGTGTATCATGGACTTTTTATGTTCCGGTAGCGAGGGGCTGGATGACGGCCTCTTTTTTAGCCCTCCGCGGGCCACGGGTTAAAAATAGACCCGAAGTCCCCCACTGGGTCTTAGGCGGGTGAGATGTGTCTCGGTGGTTCTTTTGGCGGTATTTTGGGGCGGCTTGTTATTAAGGGGCAGGGC
>JADGEB010000075.1 GCA_016744595.1 Desulfuromusa sp. | reverse complement strand
CCATTTCTGACTGCTTGGAGGCGATTGCCAACGCCATCGTAACGGTACTGAATTTGGCTACCAGTCCCGACCAGGCGGTATTCGTAATCGAAATTATAGTTACTGATCATAAGCACACGGATCATCAACGGCAGCCGTACCACCAATCCCGACTGACAACGCACCGATAGCTGTATTTACAACAATCGGACTTGATTCTGCTGTTTTTTTTACCGAAATCTTCAAGTTCAACAAGCTGCCCCAAAAAATGAACAAATAATAAATGTGTCACTTATTCTTCGTCTTTTCTTCAATCGGGACCTATTTCCATTTTACCCCTTATCTCTGCTTTTTCGATGTTCATTTCTCATTATAAGTTTGATGACTTTATAAGAGCTAAAAATAAGTAAAAACATGCCAAAGGCCACCATGATCAAACCAGAAAACTTCGGTACAGGCTGATCATGAACAAAATCCCAGCCTTTTTTATAAATTATAAAATAACCTACATAACAAGCCAGAATTCCCAAAACAATTTCACTAATTCTTGATCCCATTTCATTTCCCTCCAGCACCAGTGTAAGAAGGAGTGTATGAAGAAATATCAGGCTGTACAGATGGACTCCCTGCTGATTGCTGAGAATTTCTATATGCGTCCCCGACAAGATAACCTATCGCCCCTGCGATTGTAGGATCTGGCGAGGTAGAAGGTAAAGATGATGGGATAGCCTCGTTCACACCTTGAACCATCCTAGGGTGACTTCTGGCAAAATTCATGACTGCCTGCCCTGCTCTCGAAGCAGCAGGTGCTAATCGAGCATAACCATTTCGAGCAGCACGAGCGATCACCGGTCCATACCTTGATACAGCAGGAGCAACAACAAAGAGATACGCTGCTGTCGTTCCGGTAACAATAAATTGTCCTGTCGGATCAACCCCAACCACCGGCCCATTCCCAACATACGCATATAAGTTCAAATCCCCACCTTCAAATCCAATCGGATCCTCCGATATAAATCGCCCTACTTGTGGATCATAATAACGGGCTCGCATGTAATAAAATCCGTTGGACTCGGTCATGATCCCAACCTGTCCGGCAAACTTGAAGGGCTGGTCAAACTGTGCATCTTCGGCGACGTTGTTACCAAATGGATCGTAGGCGTATTTATTAACAACCGTCTGTGCGCTGTTTGTCATGGCG
>JADGEB010000074.1 GCA_016744595.1 Desulfuromusa sp. | reverse complement strand
TTCGCACCGCCAAACAGAAGAAAATCGTTATGTGACAGGCAGTTGTCGCTTATTTGAAACTATGGGACAGCAGTGATTAGGAACATTGATTACGGAATCATTCTTAAAATCTTTCAAAATGGCCAGAGTACTATTTCCTATCACTTTCGGCGGATTTGTCCTCAACGTATCTATTTTGTCTTTAACTGCAGCAAGTTCCTTATTGCTTTTAAAAAGAAAACTTATCGTAAAATCATTATGATATCCGTAAATACGATAAAGTTCATTTAATCTATCTACCGCTGTCAAGTTACGCCCTTTTAACTCGGCTGATAGTTCAGAAAAAATAATAGCTCCAATTATTGCATCCTTATCCCTAACAAAATTGCACAATAAATATCCACCGCTCTCTTCCATCCCAAATATAAACGATCCTTCCTCTTCCATTTCCACTGCATTAGCCAAATGTCCTATATGCTTAAATCCAACTGGGGTTTCGTTAATTGTCAAGTTGTAATAATTGGCAATTTTTGATGCTAGTGGTGTACTGACAAACGAGGAAACAAAATGACCTTTTTTAGGTATAGCGTCGTTCCTCTTTAAATTAGCTAGGTAATAATCCAACAATAAAACGCCAATTTGATTTCCCGTCAATTTAACCCATTCCCCTTTATGATTAACCAATATGCCCAATCTATCAGCATCTGGATCGGAAGCGATGATGATAGAATCTTTGTTGTTGGCTAATTGAAGGGCCTGGTTAAAACTCTCGATATCTTCAGGATTAAGACATGCGTTGAATTCTTTTGAAATTTTAGTCAGCCTCTGACCTTCAACAACTTTCAAAGATGAAAAACCGCGTCGCTCGAATAGCTGACATAAAGGAGCATCTCCAGTTCCATATAGTGGGGTATATATGATATTAATATCCTTATTAATTACACAATTTCCAAAACATAGTTGTTCTACATTTTCGAAATATTTATTAACGACATCTTCCGATATTTCGCATATCAATCCAAGAGTTACTCCCTGTGAATATTCCATATATTTGATATTGCGAAACTCTGAAACTTCGTCAATACTCTCTTTAATTTGATTGTCATGAGGATTGCTGACTTGGCATCCGTCCGACCAATATACTTTGTAGCCATTATATATTGGCGGATTGTGACTTGCTGTTATCATAATTCCTGCCGAAGTCTTAAGTTCACGGACCGCAAAAGACAATAAGGGAGTCGGCATCGGACATTGAAATATGTGTGTTACGATAGAATTTGCCGAAAACACTCCGGCACTTTCTCTCGCAAAAATATCGGACGTTTCCCTGTTATCGAAAGAAACAGAGATGCTTGGCAATTCTGCGTAGCCTTGTTTACTGTTTACATAATTTGCCAAACCTTGAGCAATTTTGCGAATTGTATATTTGTTCAAAAGGGAGATGCCTGGTCCAACTTTAGCTCTAATTCCGGCAGTGCCGAATTTTAAATCCTCACTGAAAGATTCCTCCAGCCTGTCATAGTCCTCCGCATCAATTAATTGCTTAATTTCATTTCGAATGGCAACATCGAGACTAAAATCTTCTGTCCATTTTCGTGCTCTCTCCATTATTCCCTTAGAGGCACATTTTACCATGCTTCTACTCCCAAAGGACGTGTCATTAAATCGTTAACGGCTGTCTTAACAGGTAAACTTTTATATAATATTTCATATATCGTGTTTATGAGAGGTAGTTTAAGATTATTTATCTTGCCGAATTCATAGACGGCAGAAGTAGTAAAGTATCCCTCTGGCAAAGGGCCTTCCCAGGCAGATAACAACTCCTTCATTGGTTGGCCCATACCTAGGCGATACCCAAAATTCCCATTATGGCTATTCAGAGAATAACAGGTTAGCAACATGTCACCGAGGCCGCTCACGCCATATAGCGTACTAGAAGGAATGTCTAAGCGCTGACAAATCCTATGGATTTCAGCAAACCCCTTTGTTACCAATACTGCCAGAGTTTCTTCCTCATATTGTAAACCTCTTACGATCCCTGCAGATAAAGCAAAGATATTCTTTAATGAGCCAAGAACGGCCACACCTTCCACATCCTGACTCTTGTAGACCCTAAACATGCTAGTTGAAAATAAGCTTTGTAATGCTGTTGAAAGTGGGAGATCTTTACATGCTAAAACTTCGGATATGGGGGTCGTACCAGAAATCATAGCATTGGGAAAACAGGGGCCACTTAATAAAGCTATTTTGTTGTTAGGAATTTTTTCAGACACCATAGCCGGAACAGTCCTAAAATTCTTTCCGAGCCCCTTGCTGACACATACAAAAATGATATTGTCGGAAATATTGTCCATCTTCGACATGATGTCTTTTATATAAGGAACCCTGACTGATAAAATAGCCATTTCGCAATTATTTAAGGCTTTATTAATGTCCAGCTCGTATTTCACATCGCCTTTAAATGTCATACCAGGCAAATAGGGTGATTCCGAATTTTCGACAAGAAACCGATATGTTTTGGTTGAACGAGTCTGAATGGTAACTGAAAAATTCTTTCTTAAAAGGTGAATTGCGATTGAGCTACCCCATCTTCCTGCGCCGATTATCGTGATATTTCTTATATTGTGTTCAATCTCACACTTTCTGAATTCACATTCCAATTTGAATATTTTTTTTGCAGTTTCCGTATTAAGCTCATCTGTCTCTTTATATTTTAATAATTCAAGAGGGGGAATAATATTATTTTTAACTTCGTTGTAAAAATTGTTTTTTAAAACCAATTAATATCCAATAAAAAACAAATAATATATTACCAATAATTAAAATGGGTACAGCCAAACTAAGC
>JADGEB010000073.1 GCA_016744595.1 Desulfuromusa sp. | reverse complement strand
ATGCAATTCTGGTTGCGGTTGTACTGAGTACTGTTGTGGCGCTTGTTCTGGCCACAACCAGTCGAGACAACCTGAAACTATCCGACCAAATTGCTATCGGATTCCTCTCTCTGGGGACAGCTATTGCCACAGTACTGATTCTTGTCAGGGCGATGCAACAGGCCATTGCTGGGAGCATTGTTGCCGGTTTAACGACTGGTTCAATTGTCATTGTCGGAGCAACATTGGGGCGAAAAATTAAAGAGGTATTGGCTGCAATTGAAGCAATAAAGCCGATTATTGATGATAACAGCGCGCGGCAGGAGATTATGTCTCTCTGCCGCGAGTTTCCAGAATTGGAGACATATCGTGAGTCAGCAGCACAGTACTTGCGACCTCACCTGTCTTATGGAGAGTTAGCTGAAATGCGCAAGTGGGCTGATAAATAGTTTATCTTTTAGAGATTTAAGCCCTTTCAAACGGCTCATACAATTTTTTATATTCATCCTGAGCATAGCGATCCGTCATACTCGCAATATAGTCGCAGATGACCCGTTCTGTTCCATATTTTTCAAACCTCAACTGGTGCCGTTCTGGTAACAAGGTTGGGTTTTCCATATAATTCTCAAATAACAAAGTCAGAAAACGTTCCGCTTTGACTCGCATCCGCTCAACTTTTGAATGACGATAAAGACGCCGAAAGAGAAATTTTTTCAACTGCTGATTTAACTCATACATCCCGGAACTGAAACTGACAAGATTTTTCGGCTGCTTGCGAATATCTTCCAGAATTGAGATGTTATGATTTTGCAGGTTTTGGGTTGTCGTACTAACCAAGTCACGCATCAACTCGCCAATCAGATAACTGATGGTTTGCAGAGTGTGACGTTTATCATCCAAACCAGGAAATTTTTTCCCGATCATCAGATAAGTCTGCTGCCATAATTCAACTTCTTCCAAGTCTGTCAGTGTAATATAGCCAGCCTTAAGACCATCGTCGATATCATGATTGTTGTAGGCAATTTCATCGGCCAGATCAATAATCTGAGCTTCAAGAGTTGCCCGTTCTTCTGGATGATAAGGTCGGATTGCTTCCTTTCCCGCCTGATCATAATCAGAAGAATGTTTGATGATCCCTTCTCTGGTTTCCCAACTCAGATTAAGGCCATCAAAGCCGGGATAACGTTGCTCCAAAAGTTCCACAATCCGCAATGACTGTTGGTTATGTTCAAACCCGCCAAAACCTTTCATCAACCGCTTGAGAACATGCTCACCCGTATGTCCAAAGGGTGTGTGCCCAAGGTCATGTGATAGTGCCAGAGCCTCGACCAGATCTTCGTTCAAGTGTAAATTCCGGGCAATGCCTCGGGCTATCTGCGCCACTTCCAAAGAGTGAGTCAAACGGGTTCGATAGTAATCCCCCTCATGATTTACAAAAACTTGTGTTTTATATTCCAACCGGCGAAACGCAGCGCAATGAATAATCCGATCCCGATCCCGCTCAAACGCCAACCGTTCGTCTTTGAACGGTTCTTCATATTCCCGGCCACAACTCTGATCACTATGAGCAGCATAGTTTGCCAATCCATGTTCACGCATGAGGAAACTCCCTTTGAACTGAGCTTGATAGATGAATCAAGAATAAAATAACACTATGACAAAATAAGTCACACAGGGCGACCAATACAGAGTTAAATGTCGATGAGTATATCAGAAAGACACCAGAACCAGGAAAGTATGCCTGATCCTGACTTAAAATCTTATAAAATTTGACACAAGAGATTGTTACCGCTATTAGTGATATATTCTTTTATTGCTGCAATGGAGGGGTTGTGCAAAATACAAGAATCAGGCCTCAATAAAACTAACGCCGTCAACCGGGATTATTGCTCGGGATGATGGCGTTTTTTGTTTTAGAGTGCAAAGGATTTAAATAGGAAGGAAATCTTGGATCGTTTTCCATGTTTCCGCCCTCAATATCGTGTTAGATGGACAATACTGAGTTGATCAAATATGTAATTTGATTTTCATAATTGGTGCATGATATCTCAATAAGTGGAATATTGTCTTATCTATAGAATGTGATATGTGGATTTTTTTCCACTTATTACCAATGTTATATTTTTGGAGCAATAATGTCAGACGAAATTATTGAAACAGCAAAGGCTACTCAAGAAGTTGCAAAAGCTACTCAAAAAGGGCTTGAAGTTGGAGAAAAGGTCGGTGGTTTCTTTGCAAAAGTACTTGGCGAACCGGCAGAAACTGCTGCTGGTATTTTAGGCGACAAACTAAAATTTATGCGTTGGGAACGGCAAGTACGGCTCGTAGACAAAGCTGAAGAATTAAATCAAAAAAGGGGTATTTCTGGACGAGAAATCCCCGTCCCTCCAAAACTAGCAATTCCAATCATCGAAAATGCTTCACTGGAAGAGAATGATTCATTACAAGATTTATGGGTAAAACTCCTATCTTCATCGCAGAGCCAAGAAGCATCTGTCAATGTAAGAACAGCATTTATCGATATCATTAAGCAGCTCGAGGTTATAGACGTAAATCTGCTTAATTTAATATTTAATAGCTACAATAGAGCACTACATGAAAATGTCATTACGCCCCAAATGTCCCCAACAAAAGTAGCATTTCAAAAATCAGAAATAATGAAGCACTTACGCATAAATGAAAAAGAGTATGAAGATTCAGTAGACAACTTAATGCGTGTTCGTTGTCTGTGCTCAGAAGTTAAAATAATTGAGGGTATTGGATTGGGCGGAGAAAAACCAACTATAGACAAAGGTTATGAAAGTATTTGTATCACATCCTTAGGAGTTGGCTTTGTCCTAGCGTGCATAAAAGGAGGGTGTAAAAAACTTTGTGTAAATGGTCTCAGTCGGTTACAACCCGTAACCACTGGAGGTACTGATGACCATAC
>JADGEB010000072.1 GCA_016744595.1 Desulfuromusa sp. | reverse complement strand
GAGCAGGCTTTCGAGTTGACTGATGCTGCTGCTGAGCGTTCTGCTGCTGCTGGGTGTATCCAGCTATCTGAGGAGAGTGTCTGTACTTACCTGCGTTCCAATATTTCTCTGATGGAAAAAATGATTGAAGATGGTTATCAGGATCCACAAACCTTACGTAACCGGATCGATGCGGTTAAAGATTGGTTGAAAGATCCTAAACTGCTCAAAGCAGATGCTGATGCTGAATATGCTGCAGTTATTGAAATTGATTTAGCTGAAGTTACTGAGCCAATTCTGGCTTGTCCAAATGATCCCGATGATGTCAAATTGTTGTCTGATATTGCTGGAACTCCGATTCAAGACGTTTTTATCGGATCATGTATGACTAATATTGGCCATTTCCGTGCTGCTGCTGCAATTTGGAAGGGTGAAAAGTTTAACCCAGAAGTCAGAACCTGGGTCTGCCCGCCAACCCGAATGGATCAGAGCAAGCTGAAAGATGAAGCAGTTTTCTCAGTATTTAGTGCAAAAGGTGCTCGTCTAGAAATGGCTGGTTGTTCTCTCTGTATGGGTAATCAGGCGCGTGTTCCTGATGCTGTCAACATGTTCTCTACTAGTACTCGAAACTTTGATGATCGGATTGGTAATGGCGCACAAGTTTACCTTGGTTCAGCTGAACTAGGAGCTGTGACTTCAAATATGGGTAAACTGCCAACTCCGGCAGAATATTTTGCCGCCTATAAGGAAAAGATAACTCCTAATGCAGATGAAATTTATCAATATCTGCAATTTGATGAACTTGAAGGATATGCTAAATAGCTTCTATCTTTAGGACTGATGAATAGAAGAGCTGCCCACTATCTGGGTGGCTCTTCTATTATTACCTTAATTTATCATGGACATGATATGCGCTGTCTCCTCCTTTCCCTTATTTTAATTCCAATGCTCGGTATTATGCCTTTCAATTCTGTGTTCGCTTTTGATGCAATTATAATCGAATCATCAGGTGTGGATATGGGATTTGGATACCGTTCTGATCAACTTGATTGGAGTATTTCTGGCGATATCAATGGAGAAAATCCGAATATCCTTTCAGAACTGAGCTGGGACGATATTGAGATATTTCAGATTCAGGCAAAGGGTTGGTTGGAATTGGGGGCACTACCATTTTTAAAAAGAAACTCACTGGTTTTTGCTAATATTTCCTTTGGTAAAATTCTTGCTGGGGATGTTCAAGATTCTGATTATTCCGCAGATGATCGAAATGATGAATGGTCAAGATCGGCCAATGACTCAGATAAAGGCCTGACTATCGACTTGTCAGGTGCCTTTGGCCCTACATTTAAGTGGGAGCAGTTGGCATTTACTGTAACGCCTTTACTGGGCTACAGTTTCAATATGCAGGATCTGTCGATGACCAATGGTCAGCAGGTTGTTTCAGAACCAGCTCTTCGACCAGCAGGGACTTTTCTTCCTCCAACCATTGGTGCCTTGCCAAACTTAGATAGCGATTATACTGCTTATTGGTACGGGCCATGGCTGGGTGTTAATGCCGATTATCAGGTAAGTGAAAAGCTGAAAATGACTGTCGGTGTTGAATATCATTGGATAGAATATTTTGCTCAGGCTGATTGGAATTTACGCTCTGACTTTACACATCCGGTTAGTTTTGAGCACGAAGCTACAGGAACTGGCCTGGTTTGGAATATCAAGGGGCAGTATATACTTAGTGAAAAGTGGTCATGGCTATTTAGCGGAAATATCCAGAATTGGGAAGCCGGGTCTGGTAGCGATAGAACCTATTTTGCTGATGGTACTGTTGGGCTGTCTCGTTTGAATCAGGTTAATTGGGACTCTTATGCTTTGACAACGGGGATGCAGTACCGATTCTGATTACGACGCATTGCTCAGTTTTCAGCTGGTACAAGGTTTCTTTTTGAAAGTTCGCCGAATCCAATAGTGCAAAATAGTCGCAATTAACAGAGTAAGGACGACTAAACCAAACTTTGCAGATAAACTCTGTGCATGTTGCCAGCTACTTCCTCCCAAATAACCGAGCCCCGGATAACAAATTCCCCATAAAATGGCACTAACCAGTGCGTAGCCACAAAATGGTCGCCCCAGCATACCTGAAATCCCTGCAATAAATGGTGTAATGCCGCGAATCGGTCCGAGAAATCTAGCGAAGAAGATACTTTTCCCGCCATGATCTACAAAAAAATATTCAGCTCGATTGACAAGATTATGGTGCTTCTGAAAGTTACGAAGTTTAAGTAGTTTTGAACCGTAATAAAAACCCATCCAGAAACTGAACAGATCTCCAAGTAGCGCGCCACTTGTTGTCACAGCCACTAACAATATAAATGAACATTTCCCGTGTAAGACCAAAAAACCGGCAAAAACAACCAAGGTGCTGCCTGGAACCAATAAGCCGATCATTGGGAGTGATTCGGCAAAAGCAACCAGAAACAGTACCAGCAGGTATGTCGTCCCGTCAGGAAGAAGTTCAATGAATTGTTGTAACCAATATTCCATATCAGCTCATATTGGATTCGAAATTTTGTCGCCACTGATCAAATATCTTTACTTTATTATGACCGTACTTTTTCAGTTTATCACGTATTGCTTTAGGAGTTTTTTCAAGGTTGCGGTTTTTTACTCCCTTGGAGAAAAACAAATCAGCATAACAGATGATTTGTTCTTCTAGGGTTTCAGGGTTCATATCACGGGCAGGAAGGGGGAGATGTTGTTTAGTAATTTCCTCTGCTGTCAGGCCTACACCGATATGTCTTTCACAAACTCTGGCATGTTTGAATAATCCTTCACGCTCAAGAATCTCTTTTCCATTTATCCCGTGTTGAATGTAGGGTCCTTTGCCGGTGCAGCCGAGTTCAGGAGTTTTTGTCAGGATCATTCCTATATCGTGTAGCATTGCCGCTTCGGAGATAAATCGCAGGTCAACTGAAACTCCTTGTGATATCAAATGCTTTGCTATATTTAAGGCTTTACGTGTGACAAGGCGGCTGTGATCCAGAAGAATTTTCTGAGCTTGTGGATTGTCTGAATAATACTTATTTATGATTTTGGCAGGGAAACATAATCTCTTCATTTCATGGTCGACTCTAGGTAATTATCAGGACGGATAATTTCAGAAAAACTGTTAACGATATCCTGGAAAATTGGTAACAATTCTTCAAATCGACTAGATGGATAATCAAGTGAAATAATAAAATTTCGTTGTTTACCCAGCAGCGCAATTGTCAGTAACCCTCTGTCAATATCATGTCCAAGGAATTTCAAAGCTGGCCCTGCTGGGTGTTCAAATTGTTCTGCCTGACCTGATTTTAACTCTGGGGTCTCGGCTAGAAAATTACTAAGTAGGTCAGGGAGGCTGGCTTTGTCGTCCTGTCGGATACTTTGGATCAGCATTCTCCCGGCGTTGTCAGTTTCTATGCGCGGATTTTCAACTATCCAACTGACGATAGTGGGTTGGTATTTTGGAGAGGATACAGGGATTATTGTCCTTTTCCAATTCAAAGGATGCTTAATGGCAAAGTTTAATTTGGCATCAACATAGAGTTGCTCACTGAATTCGTTCGGTTTAATTTTATTCAGTAGTGTTGATTGACAACCAAAAAGAGTTGCAATAAGACTGATAAAGATGGCTAGGTGAAAAAATCGTCCAACCAGGCGCAGTTGTTTTTCGGGGGGGAAGTTATCCGTATTGTATGTCGAGATCCTGAAAAACAACTGTAACACCGTAGGTCGAACTTTTTGCGACGCCATCAATCTGCCCAATTAATGCAGGCCACCGGACAGTTATCCATTGCGTCTTCAATTTTTTCTTCCGTATCACCAGTTGGGTTGTGGATGCCGGCCAAATGTTCTGAAACCATATGAAAAACATCTGGGCAGATACGCGTGCAGGTTTCACAACCGATACAGGTACTCTGGTCGAGAGAGGGGATTCTGGGCATGACGTTTTCCTTTCGAATTATTTTATCTTTTTATAAAGAATAATAGCAGACTGCTAATTATCAACTATTTGCACCCAATTTGAC
>JADGEB010000071.1 GCA_016744595.1 Desulfuromusa sp. | reverse complement strand
GTACTCGACGGTATCGGCAATCAACTCGCGCGAAGGTAAGCTGTAGAGCATCCCCTGATGCCCCATAGCAATTCCATCACAAATTGCCATCGTGTTGAACTCTTTAGCGATGCCACCATGTTCTTCAATCTGCTTAACAACCAGCTGACCCAAGTCCTGCAAATGAACATGTCCCGGGACAAACTGGGTAAACGAATTCACCACAGCAATAATGGGCTTACCAAAATCATTCGGTTTTACCCCTGTTGCCGCCCACAGAGCACGGGCTCCGGCCATATTTTTTCCCTGAACTGACTGTGCTGATCTATAAATTGGCATAATTTCCTCGTTGCTGACATTGAAAAGATATTTACGGAAGATAGACGGCCTCTAAAACAATCGGCCTACGTCTCATTGTATAAAATTTCCGACGGATACTAGCACAACTCAATCGAATCTGTCATGACTTACAAATCTGTAGAGTATCCAGATTTCTATTGTTCAGTCAGAGCCAGTTTCACACCGAGACTTGCAAAAGTTACAGCAAAGGTTTTTTGAACATTGCGAATGATACGGGGTGAACTTGTCAAATATGAACTTACCTGATGAGCCAGACAACCGTATGCTACAAAGATTACGAAAGTCATCAACATAAATGTGGCACTCAGAATAACCATTTGAATTGAAGGTGCCGAACCTTTGCTGGAGATAAATTGAGGCAAAAAAGCTAAAAAGAAAATGGATAATTTTGGATTAAGGATATTAATCAAAAACCCTTTACTCACAATTTGCAATAAACTGTTCTTTTGACCTGAAGCTTCAATATTGATTGCTCCCTTGTCTCGCCACATTGACCAAGCCAGATAGAGTAAATATGCTGCTCCGACAAATTTCAACATTTGGAACGCCACTGAACTAAGGTGCAGAATAGCTGACAGGCCAAGGACACAACCAAGTAGGTGCGGAAGAATTCCAGCTGTGCATCCTGATGCTGCAGCAATACTGGATTTCCACCCCATGAACAAACCGGTCGAAATTGTGTAGATCACCCCTGTGCCGGGAACAAGAACAACAACCAAGGATGTAAGCAAGAATTCAGGTGTCATCATTTTATTAATACCCTTATCAATTGTATTACATAACAAGGCAGCAGAAACCCTCATTACAATCACTTACAACAGAACAGCTTGTGTTTGTTGCTTGCAGAACGCCTGATCTCCCTAGTCTATTCTGTTTTTTCTACTTAAACCATCCCAAAACGATACAAGCACAAATAGAGTCAAACCGTAGGCAGAAGATTTCCCTCTGCACAGTTATCTCCTGTTTCTTACCATTCGAGCACGCGTTACCGTCGTGCTGAATTTGAGTAGACCCCCATATAATCTCACCAGCAATATCGAGGATGGCACAGAGAAATCACCATCAAACAAAAAGAGCCGGGAAAATCACTCCCGGCTCTTTTTACAACTCAGCTTTTCAGATCAATAACGTGCGTCGGCAAATTCAACCCAGCCACCAGACTCAATTAAAGCCTTGTCAAACTGACTGATCTCGAAACTGAACTGTCTCTCTTCACCACCAGCTTTGACCGTTATTGATTGTCCATCGAGATCAACTGCAACCTCGACATCACCCTGCTGCTGCAAAGCGACCAACTGATCAATGTCGGCCTTCGGTAGTTCAATTGCCAGCATCCCACCATTGAACATATTCTGGCGGAAGATCCGTGCATAGCTTTCAGCGATAACAGTATGAACATCATTAACTTCGAACACCCAGGGAGCATGTTCACGAGATGATCCACAGCCGAAGTTTTCACGTGAGACGACGACAGTGGCATTTTTCAACTTCTCACCCTTGGGGTCAAATCCTTCGAGCTTGAGATCCTCAAGAATATACGGGGTCAGAGCCTCTTTGGTAACTTCAGTAAGGTACTTGGCCGGAATAATTTCATCAGTATTAATATCGGATCGATCAAGAAAGATTGCCAATCCACCAAATTTTTTCTGCATTCTCTATCTCCTGATCGTTAAAGGCTTCTGGCGTCAGTAATAACACCGGTTAAAGCGGTTGCCGCAGCACTTGATGGGCTCATCAGGTGAACCATTCCACCCTTCCCCATCCGGCCATTGAAATTACGGTTACTGGTCGCAGCAGCCACTTCACCTTCTGCCAGGACTCCGTTACTCATTCCCAGACAGGCTCCACAGGTCGGATTGGTCACACAAAAACCCGCGTCCATAAAAATCTGGATAATCCCTTCCGCCAAAGCATCGCTGAAAATTTTTGGTGTCGCAGGTGAAACAATTCCACGTACCGAATCGGCAATGGTTTTACCCTTCAAAACCTCAGCAGCCTGCCGCAGATCTTCGATACGACCATTGGTACAGGTGCCGATATAAACCTGGTCGACTGGCGCTCCCTGCATTTCTTTAATCGATTTGACACAATCAGGCTTATAGCCAAAGGTCACTTGAGGTTCCAGAGAGGAGACATCAATCTCCAAAGTTGAGGAATAAACAGCATCGGGGTCAGAAACCCATTGCTGATAATCGGCCAGCGCTGCTTCCTTACTGGAAAACTCATCCTGAATAAATTCCCAAAGATAATTGACTGTCGTCATATCGGGCATACAAACACCGGAGGTTCCGCCCGCCTCAACAGCCATATTACACAGAGTCATCCGTGCATCCATACTCATCTGATCGACAATTGAGCCACGGAATTCAACCACCCGGTCAGTAGCGCCATTGACGCCCAATTGAGCGATCACGTGCAGGATAACGTCTTTCGCATAGACCCCTTCAGGTAATGATCCATTTAAGTTGATCCGAATCGTCTCAGGTTCACGGAACGCACAGACCCCTTTGAGGATACCAACTTCAAGATCTGTTGTTCCAACGCCAGCAGCAAAAGCACCAAATGCACCATGAGTACAGGTATGGCTATCACCCATGATGACCGTGAAACCGGGGCGAATATACCCTTTTTCGGGGAAAATCGCGTGACATACACCGTTGCGTCCGATATCGAAAAAGTCGGGGATTTCGTGACGTCTTGCCCAATCCCGTAGAATCTTGGCCTGAGTTGCTGTCTTCGTATCCTTTGAAGGGGTCACATGATCGATAACCACTTTAATTTTGTTTTTATCAAAAACACGATCTTTCTCGCGCCAGACCAGATCAGCAATCGCTACTGGGGTGGTAATTTCGTGGCAAAGAACCCGATCCAGACTAAGAACCTTTGCTCCCGGGAAGGGTTCATCACGAAGATGGCTGTCAAATATTTTTTCCGCTAATGTTTTACCCATGCGTTCTCCTATGTTCTGATTTACAAAACCATCAAATGTTAATTCGTCAAACAGTTTCCTGTGAACGCTTACTGATACCAGCAATCTTGTTTAGAGCATTGATATAAGCCTTGGCGCTGGCGACAATAATATCGGGGTGTGCCCCTTGACCCAACACCTCACGGCCATTCTCATTTCTCAAACGCACAGAGCACTCTCCCTGAGCATCGGTTCCGCCGGTGATAGCACCAACTGAAAAATTGAGTAAAGGGTAAGTCGTTCCGGTAAGCTCCTTAATCGCCTTAAAAGCAGCATCCACAGGACCGTCCCCCATCACCGCAGTCCTCTTCGTGGTTCCTTCTACCTCCATTTCAACCGTTGCTGTCGGAGTGGCAAAAGAGCCGGAACTGACGTTCATCTGCAACAATTTATAGGTTTCTGTATCACGCAAAACTTCATCAGCAACGATTGCATCGAGATCTTCATCAAAAATCTCTTTTTTCATATCGGCCAAGGTCTTAAAGCGTACAAACGCTTTTTGAACCTCTTCTTTTGAAAGATCATAACCAAGCTGTTTCAATCGATCAATAAAAGCATGACGGCCGGAATGCTTACCAAGAACCAACTTGTTCTGATTCAGACCCACCGATTCAGGAGTCATAATTTCATAGGTGGTCTTATCCATCAACACCCCATGCTGATGAATGCCAGCTTCATGGGCAAAGGCATTAGCCCCCACAATCGCCTTGTTCGGCTGAACCTGAATACCGGTAATTGTGGAAAGCAACTTGCTTGATGGCATAATCTGTTCCGTCGCAATATTCGTCGCAAATGGAAGGATATCTTGCCTGGTACGCAGAGTCATAACTGCTTCCTCAAGGGAACAATTACCAGCCCGCTCACCAATACCGTTGATGGTACATTCAAGCTGACGCGCTCCAGCTTGTACTGCAGCTAAAGAGTTAGCAACAGCGAGCCCAAGATCATTATGACAGTGAACTGAAATGACCGCTTTATCAATATTACTGACATTCTTTTTAAGATAGCTGATAATGTCAAAATACTCTGATGGAATAGTGTAGCCAACCGTATCTGGGATGTTCACAGTTGTTGCCCCTGCTTCAATCACCGCCTGGATAATTTTAGCAAGAAACGGAAGTTGAGTTCGCACTGCATCCTCGGCAGAAAATTCAACATTAGGGGTATATCCCGCAGCAC
>JADGEB010000070.1 GCA_016744595.1 Desulfuromusa sp. | reverse complement strand
GGGATTTTTCTCCAGCTCAGAAATCATGGCATAATAAGCTTTGCCTGTATAAACCGGATCGAGAACAACTCCTTCAAGGCGAGCCAGTTCTCTGATAGTCTCCAGTTCTTGTGGTTGTGACAACGCATAGCCCTTACCAACATAGCCATCCAGGATTTCTATATCAGCAGTGGTTACAATGGGCTGGTCAAGATATCTGTCTTGAAAGTCATTGGTAATGTTGCCGATGACTTGCTGAAAATATTCTCTATTATCACAAACATTGACCCCAACAATACGAAAACCGGCAGCACATAATTTATTTCCCAAAATCAAACCGGCAGACGTTCCACCCGAGCCAACGGCAGAAATAACCGTCGTCGGTACAGTATCAGCAGCATCCAACTGTGCTGCATCATTGAGCAGTTCTTCAACTGCTGACACATACCCCCACGCACCAAGAGCATTAGACCCACCTTCGGGAATGATATAGGGACAATCACCAGCTGCCACAAGTTGCTCTGCCTGCCATGCAAAATACTGATTTCGTTCTTTATATTGTTCTGGTGTAACCCAAATAATTGTTGCACCTGCCAAACAGTCAAGCAGGATATTGGCCTCTGGTGGCGGTGGCTGATCGGGATCAGGGGTTCGCAGCAGCAAAACCGCCTTCATCCCGAGACGCTTTGCTGCAAAAGCAGTTGCCCGACAATGGTTAGATTGTGCGCCACCGCAGGTAATAACAGTATCTGCTCCCAACTTCACAGCATGATGGAGGATAAATTCCAGCTTTCTAACCTTGTTCCCCGATAGCTCAGTGCCGGTGTAATCATCCCGTTTAAAAAAGATTTCTACTCCGTTTTTTTCACTCAACCGTTCCATTCTTTGCAGGGGAGTTGGCGTCTGGGCAATTTTGATCCGTTCCGGGTATTGAAATGATATGGGCCGCGACATCGATGAACCTTTCATTTTGTGGTGATATATTCTCTTAAATCCGAATCGAGTATATTTTTGAGTTCTACAAAATTATCTGCTGCTGTTTCGGTAAACAAAAACCCGAAAACAGGGTATTCCTGAAAATCAATTTTTCTCAATTCCAAAGGATTTTCAAACTTTGTCAGCAACTTGTCATAATCAAATAATTTGATTTTATCGATGTCTATTCCCGTTGAATTATCCAACACGACAACACTGTATAGCGTCTCATCTTTCCCCTGCAGTAGCTGAGACCAGTCGGGCTTTTTTTGTTGATAATAATACAGGTAAGGATTAAATCCATAGGCCAGGTAAGAAATATCTGCCGTCGTACACCATCCTCCAAAGCGCATTGGATTCACCTCTATTGGTAATACGGTGCCATCACTATCTCTTCTAAGCTCGATATGCACCGGGAAGTTTTTCACCTCAGCCAGACGACCGATGCTATCGGCAAACTCGGTAAATTCAGTCAGATTTTTTTCAATAACATCTTTGGACGACACATAGACCCTGTCACTAACATCAGCATCTGAAGAGAAAACATGCTGTAGAATACCCAAAATCACCGCTTCGCCAGCAGAATTGTAATAGACATCAACAGCAAACTCTTCTCCATTGATGCACTGCTCAATAATAAAAGAATTTGTGTCCAGAACCGAGTCGGGATAGAGACCTTTGACCTGCTCTATTTCTGCAGTGATTGACGCAATGGCAGCGTCCCATTCCTCATAATTTGCTACTTTATAAACACCCATACTCATAAAACCAATACTCGGCTTAATGATAAATGGCAGTGGCAATTCATCAAACTGAAGAGTTTTCAACTGATTGAGTTTGACACCCTGGAAGTAAAAGTCGGGAAAAATTGTTTTTGTCAGTTGACGAAATTTCAGTTTGTCCTTAAACAACTCAATCTTCTCTGGCAGCTCACTAAAAGGGAGGTTTTCTGCTATCCAACCGATTGCATTTTCAGAGGTTGTATAGATGGGAATGTTGTTTCCTTCGCGCACCATTTCAATCGCACGGGATTCACTGATCAGTTGCGTAGCATCATAAAGATCCAGCTGGCTGGCTGATTCTGTTGCAACCACTGGGATATGATTGTCTTTGACAGTTTTTTTAAAAAAATCTGAAACATACGGTTTATCAACTAAAAACATGTTTTTCCCCTGAACAAAAAAGATAAGTGAATCACCTTATTTTCGGCAACAACTACTCAACCACCTCTGCCCGGACCACCTGCCCCCGAACCTCTTTCAAACTGTCAAACGGACCAATTCCGGTCGATAAGGTTCTCGATTGCTGCGGTGAAAGACGGCCTGAAAGCTGCATCTGAGTGGTACGAGTTTTTCCCTGAACGTCACGAAATTGTACGACATAGCCGATATTTTCCACTGTCTGTTGAGTTCTGTTATTGATCTGCACCAACAGGTAGTTGCTACGATCACGCCCCAGCTTTATTTGTAGATATTTGTGCGGATTATCGGGAAGATCAAGTCGGATCAAAGAACGGTTAGCCGCCTTACCTACAGCAGAGTTAGAACCAGCCGCTGCTGAGAAATACTTTTTCGCCGTAGCGGTATCCCCACCATTAAGGGAGATATGACCCAAAGCATTCATTGCAGGCGCGGTTGGAAGAAACTCAAGACTCTTTTTCAAATCTGCCTCTCCCTGCACCATCTCCTTCAACTTCAACCGTGCCAATCCACGTTGCAAATAATAATGGAAATAATCACTATTATGCTGCAAAGCACGATCGTAATTGGTCACAGCATCACGGTAACGATTTTGCTCCAAACGAACATCACCACGCAGTGAGTGGAACAGCGCTTCCCGTGGTTGCATTTTCAACGCTTGGTTCGCCAGACTGAGAGCACGCTCAGTATTCCCCTCCTGCAAAGCTTTTCGCCCCTCGTCGAACGCTGCATAAGCATCCTGATCCTGCAATAACGAGGCAATCGACCTGTGGTAGCGATCCCGGCCATTTTCTCCACCTGCAGGTAAAGTGGTCACCGTTACACGATTTGCATCAACCCGCTCTTGCGACGGTGGATGGCTGGCAAACAGTCCGCTCAGCCAGTTTGGATTTCCCCCTGCAGATAAGCGGACAAAAGTCTGCTGTAACCCGATAGCTGCTTTTGGATCGTATCCCGCTCTGGACATGTACTTCATCCCGTAGAGATCGGCTTCTCTTTCGGCATCACGACCATATTTATGTGTGATCAACTGTGCGGCAATTCCGGCACCACCAATCGCCATCTGGCTGTATTCACTATTTTGTGAGGCAACTCCGGCAGCTAAAATTGCTCCCTGTAACATCATCCCACGCTCCATCCCTTTGGCACCGTGACGGGCGGCAGCATGGACAATTTCATGTCCCAGAACCGCAGCAAGTTCTGCTTCACTGTCCAGTTCAACCAGCAAGCCACGGTTGATGACAATTTTACCACCAGGCAATGCCCAGGCATTTGGGGTAGAATCATTGATCACATTAAATTCATAGGGAAGTTTTCGATCACTCACCGCCGCCAAACGTTGTCCGACCCGCTTCACATAAGCCACAACCTGTGGTGAAGTATTATAGTCTCCCCCTTGCATCTGCCGACTGGGAAGATATTGCTGATTGCCAATATTAATTTCTGTTGCTTCTGGTACCAGCGCCAGCTCATTTTTTCCCGTAACCGGATTAACCGCACAACCAGAGAAACAGAGGAGAACAAAGAACCAAATCAGTAATATTTTTTTCTGCATTTTTTCTCCATTATATTTATAGTGGGAACTGAATCGTAGTTTGAGAATATCATATTTTTTCGGATAACCTAAAAAAAGAGGTCTCTATGAAATATCTATTACAACTATCTCTTGTTATTTTCACGCTATGGGCATCAACCGCCATTGCCAAACCAATAGAGGCGATTCTTTACCCTTCGGGAGCAACCATCTCAGAACAAGCAACCATCTCACCGGGAGTCGACGTTGTAACGTTGTTGCTGCCGAATGTGGCAATCCCGGAATCTTTGAAGCTGACACTACAAAATACTCCGCAACAAAAAATTACCGGGATTGAATATGAATCGGTACTACCAGAAGATTCTGATTTTCAGGATCTGAAGAAACTGATTTCTCGCCTTGAGCAGGAAATCAATGCTGTCGATGATCAGATTCAATCACGCACCCTGGCTCTTAATTTTTGGAAAAACCAACAGGATCTCCCGGTTAAAACTCTTGCTGATACGCGGGAAATGGGGAAAATAATACGTGATGAAAGTATCACCTTGTTACAAGGATCTACCCAACTCCGGCAGCAGAAAACCGAACTGGAAAAACAGCTTAAAGAAGCCCGTAACCAGCTACAGCAAAAAACTGGCAATAACCAACGGAGCTGGCAGATACAAGTCAGGCTTTCCCAACCAGCGACAACCGACATTAATCTGGTTTATTCTTACCGGATCCGTCGCGCTGGCTGGCAATCCAGTTACAGTCTGAATGCCCTTCCCAATCAGAAAAAAGTCCAGTGGGTCTGGACGGCGAAAATCATGCAACAAACCGGGCTGGACTGGACAGGTGTTCATTTAAAAATTGCCACTGCTGAACCAGTTTTCACCCTGACACCCCCCGGAAACAAACCCTGGGAAATTCGCGAAGAACAAATACTAAGAGCGCGCGGCAACATGAAAATGATGACCATGGCGATGCCACAAGAAACGGCCATCGATGCAGTATCAGCGATGGAAGCTCCGCCGGCTCCAGCAAGAGTTGAAGGGCAACTGTTCGATATTTACG
>JADGEB010000006.1:2497-106750 GCA_016744595.1 Desulfuromusa sp. | reverse complement strand
AGTCTGGCATGACCCCCTTGACCACTAAGCCCCCATCTGTTTTATCAAGCATGATTCCCAGTTTGACTCCAGGAGTGGGCAGATCTTCATACTCAGTAAAGGTGAGAAAGTGGTAGGGGAGCATCGGATAATCGGGCTTGATTATGTTCATGAGTCGATCTTTTTTATTCTCCGGAATGTTCAGCTCTTCTGATCCTACCAGTAGATAGCTGACTGGAATGCGCCTGAACATACGGCGGGGGATGCCGAACCCGTAGCGGACATGATTCCCACCGGCGATCACTAGAATCTGACGATCATTTCCCTCATTTTTAAGGTAGTTCGCCAGGTTTTGCGCCATGGTTTCATCCCAGAGAGTCTGAACCCGTTGAAAGCCATCAAGCATGCTTTGCCCCATTTTATGATCACTGAAGACGGCTTGAACCATAGCTTCCTGATAGGGATCGCTGTGATTCATGTCGGGCAATTGCTGCTGCTCTTCCGCGGTTAATTCAGTCAGTGGAGTTCGGGCAACTTTCCGTTTGAGGGTGCTGTCTGCATTGAGAGCCAAGAGTGGAATATTATGCTCACGGCAGTAGTTGAGCAGGGGGCGATAAAAGGCAAAGTTCATTTGCCAGTTACGATACCAGTCAACCTGTTGTAAAAACTCTTTCTCTGTCAGTTTGTTATCAATCCAAAGATCCAGAACGGCTTGCTGTGCTGGAGTGAACATTTCCATGGCCAGAGTTATTTTGCCAGGATTGTGTTGTTGCAAGGCTTGTAGTATTTCTTCTTGTAAACGGTGAGACGCTGGATTGTCATGGGTTTCACCGACAAAGACGACTTGTGTACGACTGGCTTGCTCTAGCATGACCTCTTGGCCAACATAAATTCCGGTTGGCAGATGAAGGACGTCCCCGATAATCGGATCGCGATCAGGTGGATAAGGTAATTCTGGGGCGCCTAGATATTGTTTTGCCGGTTGACAACCGATAATTGAAATCATCATAACCAATAGGGGGAAAAGGAGATTAGGTTTCATTTTTTATCTCTCAATAGATATTTTTGGCGTAAAAAATTTCCGTCATTTCTTGCTCGATAATAGTCTTTACTTTGTTGCGTTCCTCTTCTGATAGATCCTCATAGGTCGTCGCGAAGAGGTATTGGTTGAGATCAAAATCTTTGAGTAGCATCTTGGTATGAAATAGGTTTTCCTGGTAAATATTTATATCGACACACTGGTATTGGTCACGTATTCCTTTATTGATATATTGCTGAATACTGTGAATCCGGTGGTCAATAAAATGCTTGCGTCCTTTGATGTCCCGGGTAAAGCCGCGCACCTTATAGTCCATCAAGACAATATCAGACTCAAATGACGAAATCAGATGGTTGAGTGCTTTCAATGGACTTATTCTACCACAGGTGGAAACATCTATATCAACCCGGAAGGTGGAAACTCCTGATTTGAAATCGGTTTCTGGGTAGGTATGGATACAAAGGTGGCTTTTATCCAGATGGGCGACAACCGTATCGGGTTTTGGTTCGATAGGTTCTTCGGCAATCAGGATGGTGACGGATGCCCCCATCGGGTCATAGTCCTGGCTGGAAAGGTTGAGAATATTAGCACCGAGAATATCGGAAACTTCAGTTAAGATTCGCGTCAGTCGCTCGGCGTTGTATTCTTCATCAATATATTCCAGATATTCTTTGCGTGCCTGTGGTCGCTTGGCATAACAGACATCATAAATATTGAAAGTGAGGCTTTTGGTCAGGTTGTTAAAACCACGTAGCTTGATTTTTGGTTTGCGTTTCGGGCGGGTAATTTTTTTTGCACACATCGGCAGGATTCCTGAAAAGCTATTCCCAGTATTAAATTTCAGGGGGTATTCCGGGGACACGTCACAAGGACATGTCCCCGAATTACGGTCAGACTGCTTTTTTCTCGTCTCGCTCGCTCATGACTTTGTAGGCACAGAGAGAACCGCACATGGTGCAAGCGCCATGCGATTCATCCACACCTGATTCGTCCCGCCATTTACGTGCTTTGTCGGGATCGATGGCAACGGCATATTGACCTTCCCAATCGAGTTTTTTCCGGGCAACTGCCATGGCGTTGTCTTTTTCAATCGCACCGGGAATGCCTTTAACAATATCGGCAGCATGGGCGGCCAGACGCACGGCCATGACCCCTTCATGAACATCCTCAACCGTCGGCAGGCGCAAGTGCTCACTGGGGGTGACGTAGCAGAGGAAATCTGCTCCTGCTGCTGCTGCGACCGTTCCGCCAATCGCTGCAGTGATATGGTCATAACCTGGAGCAATATCGGTCACCAATGGTCCCAGGACGTAGAATGGAGCTCCGTGGCAGAGGCGCTTTTGCAGTTTGATGTTGGCTTCAATTTGATTCAGTGGGACGTGGCCAGGACCCTCAATCATTACTTGGATACCGGCATCTTGAGCGCGTTGAGTTAATTCACCCAGGATGATCAGTTCTTGAATCTGAGCACGGTCGCTGGCATCAGCCAGACAGCCTGGACGAAAACCATCTCCCAGAGAGAGAACGGCATCATAAGGACGAACCATCTCCAACAGCCGATCATAGAATTCATAGAGGGGATTTTCGGCATTGTTGTAATCCATCCAACCAACGGTGAAAGATCCACCACGTGAGACGACTTCAAGAAGCCGACCTTCTTTATCCATTCTGGCAACGGTTTCGCGAGTGACACCGCAGTGAACAGTGATAAAATCAACGCCGTCATCCAGATGTTTTTTGACGCCGGCAAAAATATCTTCAACAGTCATGTCGACGATCGGTTTGCCCTGTGTATTAACTGCATCGCAAGCTGCCTGGTAAAGGGGAACGCTGCCGATACAAAGATCAGTTTCAGCGATAATTGCAGCGCGTATCTCATCAATAGGGCCACCGGTTGATAGATCCATCAGAGCATCGGCTCCCGCTGCTGCAGCAACTTTGGCTTTCTCCAGCTCTTTATCAATACTGGTGTCATCTTGGCTGGTGCCAAGGTTAGCATTAGTTTTGGTGCGTAACCCTTTTCCAACAGCTAAAGGACGTCCATTGGTGTGTTTTTTGTTAAGACAGATAACCGCAGTTCCTGCTGCAATTCTTTGACGTAGAATTTCCGGATCAATATTTTCAGTGGCGGCGGCTTGACGAACCAAGTCGCTGATCTGCCCCTGACGAGCCATTTCCAGTTGAGTCATAAGAGATACTCCAAACAAATAAAAGCAGTGTTGAAGTGGACGCACTGCGGTTGAAAGATACAAACTTGCTGCAGTTTCTGGTCGAACTGTTAATGCCATAAGGCGCATCGACTTGCAAAACTAAAAAAGCCGCCAAAAGGCGGCTATCGATAGATTTATCGGTATTTGTAGCCGCTTCCCTACGCCGGTATCAACCGGATCAGGTTCCAAGGGTTGTTCCAATAAATCTGGAACTCTCAGTAACGAAGACGCCCCTAGCGTGTCATTTAGACGCAATAGAATTACCAGTTAGGTAACATGAAAGTCAACAGAGAAAAGCAGTGCTCAAGTGGTTGCACTGGGGGTGAGTGCTGCGAGGTATTGCAGCGTCTAATCTATATGATCTGTTCATGCAAGAGCTGCATGGCCGCTTGAATATGGTTTACTGGCCCCTGTCCCCGACCGATCTGAACTGATTTCTCGATAGCCAGAGATACAAAGCGTTTCCCACGCTCTACGGCATGCTTCAGGGGGTAGCCCTGTGCGAGAAATGTTGCTATGGCCGCTGAAAGGGTGCAACCGGTGCCATGTGTATTGATGGTATCAAATCGCTGTGATGTTAGCTGGTGCTCGTCATCTCCCATTAACAGAACATCTGTGGCATCGCCGTTAAGGTGGCCGCCTTTGATCAGAACATTACGTGCTCCTAGCTCTTGCAGGCTACGTCCGGCCTCAATCATCTCTTCGATGGTTCGTGGCTCAATTCCGGTCATGACTTCCACTTCTGGGAGATTTGGGGTCAACAAGTAAGATTGAGGTAGTAAGCGGGAGATAAGACTATCGTGAGCTTCCTTGTCGAGCAACGACTCACCACCTTTAGCAATCATCACCGGATCGACAACGGCCAGCAGTGAGCGTTCTTCTATTGTTTTGGCGACCCGTGAGACGATTCCTCCCCAGCTTAGCATTCCGGTCTTGATGGTGTCAGCTCCAATATCGTCAAGAACCGCCTCAAGTTGTTTGATGACAAAATCGGTATGAACCATGTAGGTGTCATTGACACCTAGAGTATTTTGGGCAGTGAGTGCAGTCAGAACACTGCTGGCATAGCTGCCGAGCAGGGTGATTGTTTTTATGTCGGCCTGGATACCGGCACCACCACTGGAATCTGAACCGGCAACTGTTAAAACTTTGCCATTGGGAGCGGATCTGTTCCGGTTGAATAATAATGAATATTCTTTGGCAGCGCGAGCTGGATCTGTATCTGCCATTACCCCGGAAATAACGGCAATTGCATCTGCTCCAGCCTCTAGTGCTTCAAATGCACCTTCGGGAGTGATGCCACCGATAGCAACTACGGGAATACGAACTGCTTTGCGTACCATGCTCAAAGTTCTGATTCCTACTAGCGTGGCCTCGTCTTTACTACCGGTTGGAAAAATGCTGCCAATGGCAATATAGTCTGCACCTTGTGCTTCAGCTTTAAGGGCTTCGTCGACACTGTGGGTTGAAATTCCTATCAACTTGTTGTGTCCGAGTATCTGGCGAGCCTGAACTGCGGACATGTCATCTTGGCCAAGATGGACTCCATCGGCATCAATATCATGTGCCAGTTCCGGCAGATCATTGATGATCAGTTTAGCTTCATATTTGTGGCAGAGATTTTTGAGGCTTTCTGCCATCTGTCGACGCTCATCTGGACGGATAGCTTTTGCACGGTATTGGACTATGGTTGTCCCACCAGTCAGCGCTGCTTCAACTTTTGCCAGCAACATTCCATCTTGGTTGTTATCTGTAATTAGATAGAGACCGGAAATCATTGATTATCTCCCCTTACTTAGTAAGCCGATAAAGATGAGTTTCTTGGCATTCATTTTATGTAGATAGATGTTTCTAAAAAAATTAGAATGAAGATTCAAAAATTAGTGGAGAATCATAACAATATAGAATCTTGGTGTCAATTAATCTTTTGTCTTATAGTTGCTTTACAGGGTGTTACATGGAGTATAAAATATGTATATTCCGATGACCGTTGAACATCCATCTATTCTTGTCGAGAAACTTTTTAGCGATGAACTATTCTCTCCGCCCAACTTGGGTCGAAATTGATTTATCAGCATTGCAGCATAATCTGCAGCAGGCAGTGAAATTATGCTCTGTCACGCAACGTGTATTGGCAGTAGTTAAGGCCGATGCCTACGGACATGGCGCCGTTCCGGTGACACAGGCTTTGCAGTCCTTTGGTGTTTGTGATTTTGCTGTGGCAACGTTGGAAGAGGCAATAGAGCTGCGTCAGGCAGGTATCTCCGATAATTTACTGATTCTTGGCAGTTGCTTCCCTGGGCAAGAGGGTGCTTTTTTACAATATAATTTAATGCCAACTTTGCTGGATATGGATACTGCTCTGCGGCTTAATGTCGAGGCGCTGCGGCAGCAACGACAAATAAAGGTACATTTGAAGGTTGATAGTGGAATGGGGCGAGTTGGTTTTTTGCCAGGGCAGCTGCAAGAGCTTCTGCCTCAACTATGTCAACTTGAAGGAGTGGTCGTTGAGGGGGTTATGTCACATCTCGCTTGTGCTGATGAGTTGAGTTCCATCGTGACAACAGGCCAACAGGAACAGTTTCGGATAATGTTGCAAATGATACGTGAAGCCGGGATTGAACCGCGTGAAATTCACCTCAATAATAGTGCTGGATTATGCGGCTGGGAGTGCACTGAATGTACTCTGTCCCGCCCCGGAATTATGCTTTATGGGGGACTTCCTGGTGCTGATTTTTCCACCAAGCTGGATTTGCAGCCAGTGATGCATCTGCGTAGTCACATCGCTCAATTACGACAGATATCCGCTGGAAGTGGCATCTCCTACGGTCATTGCTATCACGCCCCCGACGATATGACGGTTGCGGTTCTGCCAATTGGTTATGCCGATGGTTACAATCGTCTCTTCAGTAATTGTGGTCAAGGGATTCTGCGTGGGGAAAAGGTTCCGGTGATCGGCAGGGTCTGTATGGATTGGATTATGCTGGATGTCAGTCATGTTTCTGCTGCAGCTGTGGGTGATTGCATTACACTGCTTGGTTCTGCGGATAATTTGTCAATATCCGGGGATGAGTGGGCGGAGCAACTTGACACCATCTCCTATGAAGTTTTTTGTCGAATTGGAAGTCGTGTCCCACGCCGATATTTGCCAGAACCTTGATGCTGAAAGCGGTTGTCAGCCGGGGTAAATCATGTTAAAAAGCCACTCAAATTTCGATCAATCAAGCTGACTCAAAAAACTCTCCATCTTATATATAGTGTCGTAGAAAACAGACGAACTTATGAATTACCCGGGCAGTGCTGGAAGGTGGCTGCTCTGTTGCTTTTTGTGAATTACTTTTTCTTTATGCTCGAAGAGAGGAAACCCTATGGCTGCCATCAAACGTGCATTGATTTCAGTATCTGACAAAACCGGAGTGCTCGATCTGGCTCATGAATTAAACAGTTTTGGAGTTGAACTGTTGTCGACTGGCGGAACGGCTAAACTGATCCGTGATGCCGGCATTCCGGTGATGGATGTTGCTGACTATACCGGCTTTCCCGAGATGATGGATGGGCGGGTGAAGACTTTACATCCGAAAGTTCATGGTGCTCTGCTCGGACTACGTGATAATCCTGAGCATGTCAATGCCATGACGAAGCATGATATTGAGCCAATCGACATGGTGGTCGTCAATCTTTATCCTTTTGAGGCGACGGTGGCCAAGGAAGGGTGCAGCCTGGAAGACGCTATTGAGAATATTGATATTGGTGGCCCAACTATGCTGCGAAGCGCAGCAAAGAACAATAAGTTTGTCACTGTACTGATCGATCCGATTGACTATGAAGTGGTTATCAGCGAAATGAAGCAAAATAGTGGCGAGGTTTCACCTGAGACTAATTTTCAGTTGGCGGTCAAGGTGTATCAACGGACTGCTGCCTATGATGGTGCAATTTCTAACTGGCTTGGCAAGAAAACTGGTGATGATGCTGTTGATTTTGCCCCGACATTGACGCTGCAATATCAGAAAGCCCAGGGAATGCGTTACGGTGAAAACCCACATCAGAAAGCGGCATTTTATGTAGAAAAAAATATCGCCGAAGCTTCAATCGCAACTGCACGCCAACTCCAGGGCAAGGCTCTCTCCTATAACAATATTGGCGACACCGATGCGGCTTTGGAGTGCATCAAACAGTTTAGTGAAGCCCCGGCTTGTGTCATTGTCAAGCATGCCAATCCCTGTGGTGTCGCTATGGGTGACAATCTGTTGGAGGCGTATCAGAGAGCTTTTTCTACCGATCCTGAATCTTCTTTTGGTGGCATTATCGCTTTTAATCGGGAACTGGATGCTGAAACAGCTCAAGCAATTGTCGATCAACAATTTGTCGAAGTCATTATTGCTCCAAAGGTGGCTGCAGCTGTTCCTGAAATCATTGCTGAAAAGAAGAATGTGCGCTTACTCGAATGTGGAGAGTGGCCAGCTGAAACAGCTCAGCGACTTGATTACAAACGGGTCAATGGTGGTCTGTTGGTGCAGGAAGCTGATCTTCTGTTGAGTGATGATTTGAAAGTTGTTACCAAGCGGGCACCGACCGATAAAGAACGTCAGGATCTAGATTTTGCCTGGCGGGTTGCCAAGTTTGTTAAGTCAAATGCTATTGTTTATTGCCGGGATGGTATGACCATTGGTGTTGGTGCTGGGCAGATGAGCCGGGTTAACTCAGCGCGGATTGCTGCGATCAAGGCCGAACATGCTGGACTGGATGTTAAGGGTGCGGCGATGGCTTCAGATGCCTTTTTCCCTTTCCGTGATGGTATCGATAATGCTGCTGCTGTTGGCATTACTGCCGTCATTCAGCCGGGTGGATCGATTCGTGATGAAGAGGTGATTGCCGCAGCGGATGAGGCGGGGATTGCGATGATATTTACCGGAATGCGTCATTTCCGTCATTGATTGGTTGCTGTAGGGGCGCTCTTGTTGCGCCCTTTGTTTGTTCCGGGCGCGGCAAGCAGCGCCCCTGCGGATGTAAGGGTATTTTATTATGAAAGTATTAGTTGTCGGTGGTGGTGGGCGTGAGCACACTTTGGTTTGGAAGATTGCACAATCGTCGCTGGTGGAAAAAATATACTGTGCGCCGGGAAATCCTGGAATTGCCGAGCTGGCTGAATGTGTCCATATTGATGCCGATGAAATTGATACTTTGCTTGAATTTGCTCTGGCGGAGAAGATTGATTTGACGGTGGTTGGGCCAGAAGTCCCATTGACCATGGGGATTGTTGATACCTTTCAGAACGCCGGATTGGAAGTGTTTGGCCCCAATAAGGCGGCTGCGCAGATTGAGGGGAGTAAGCGTTTTTCCAAAGATCTGATGGCTCGCTACAATATCCCGACTGCGGCTTATCGGAGTTTTTCCGATCACGCTCAGGCAGTTAACTACGTCCGCGAACAAGGAGCACCGATTGTTGTCAAGGCAGATGGATTAGCGGCAGGGAAGGGTGTCATCGTTGCCATGACAGAAGAGCAGGCGATTGCTGCTATCGATGATATTATGCTCGATCAGGTTTTTGGGGACGCAGGTGCCAGTGTTGTCATTGAAGAGTTTATGGGTGGTGAAGAGGCTTCTTTTTTCGCTTTTACCGATGGCAAAAATATTCTGCCACTTGCCTCTTCGCAGGATCATAAACGGGTTTATGATAATGATGAGGGTCCGAATACTGGAGGTATGGGGGCTTATTCGCCTGCTCCGGTTGTGACTGACGATCTTTATCGGGTCATTGTTGATACCATTGTCAGGCCAACTATCGATGGGATGGCTGAGGACGGTTGTCCGTACAGCGGTATCCTCTATGTCGGACTGATGATCAAAGATGGTAAGCCCCGTGTGGTTGAGTACAATGCCCGTTTTGGTGACCCTGAAGCACAACCATTACTGATGCGGATGAAGTCAGACATTGTTCCAGTGCTGCAAGCCTGCGCACGTGGAGAGCTACAGCAGGATTGTATCGAGTGGTATGATAAGGCGGCTGTTTGTGTGGTGCTGGCTAGTGGTGGTTATCCTGCTGCATACGAAAAAAACCTACCCATCAGTGGCCTTGATGAAGCTGCCAAAATAGGGGATTTGATGGTTTTTCATGCCGGAACTGCTCTAAAGGATGGTCAGATCGTCAATAAGGGGGGACGGGTTCTTGGGGTAACCGGACTGGGAGATACTGTCAGGGATGCCATCGATAAGGCTTATACTGGGGTCAAGGTTGTTAGTTGGAAGAACGCCCATTATCGGCATGATATTGGTGCCAGGGCACTAAACAGATGATGTTACAAAAAAAACGCCCTGCTGAGTCACGACTTTTTCAGGATCTCGACATACTGATGTATGTCTTCGCCCCTGAAAAATGCCAAGCCTTGCAGGGCGAAGTTTTTGCTTAACCATCATTCCCACTGTATTCATCTTGTCAATTTTTGTATGACTATCAAACAGGGAGAGATAGAAAAATGAGTGAAAAAAAGCCGGTTGTCGGAATTTTGATGGGCAGCGATAGTGATTACGATATTATGGTCGAAGCAGCCAAAATTTTAAAACAGTTTGAAATTCCTTTTGAGATGATTGTTTCTAGTGCCCACCGTACTCCAGAGCGAACCATGCAATATGTCCGGGGTGCTCGCGACAAAGGGATTAAGGTTTTGATTGCGGGCGCTGGTGCGGCGGCACATTTGGCAGGGGTTGTTGCTGCCGAAACAGTCTTGCCGGTGATCGCTGTGCCGATTGATGCAACCTCCATGCGTGGTCTTGATGCATTATTGGCGATGGTTCAAATGCCAGCTGGAATTCCTGTTGCAACAATGGCGATTGGTTTAGCTGGGTCACGAAATGCGGGGATTTTTGCGGCACGAATGTTGGCAACAGAAGATTTAGAGCTAGAGAAGAGGCTTCTGCAGTTTAAGCAGGATATGGCTGCTGGAGTGATCAAGAAATCGGACCTCGTGCAAGAGAAAATGGTGGCTGACGGACTAATTTAGTCAACAATAAATTGTATACAATATACAATTTTCGGTTGACACCTGCGATATTTATGATCTAATTTGCTGTCGGTTAGGAAGCATCTAATAATTTTTTAAAGGGAGGAATTACAGATGAAAAAGTTAATCGTAATGTTGATTGTTGCTGCTTTTGTTGGAACAGCTTTTGTTGCTGTTGCTCAAGACAAAGGCCCTGCTGTAATCAAGATGGACAAAGCAAAAACTGGTGTTGTTACTTTTGATCACGCCAAGCACCAAGCTGATGTGCCAGACTGTGCAGGGTGTCATCATACTGGTGGGTTTGAAAAATGTAGCAGCTGTCACGCTAAAAAAGCAGATGGAAAGAAGCTTGCTTACAAGAAGGCTATGCATGACAATTGCAAGGGCTGCCACAAAGAAATGAAAAAAGGTCCTACCAAGTGTAAAGAGTGTCACGTTAAATAGTTATTACACTTAGTACGTTAGAATTTTATTTGAATGCTGGCCTGATCTATTCAGGCTGGCATTTTTTTATGGTCGGATAGAATGAAAGAAACGCTGGATAGTTTATCTGTTGGTAATTTACGGCTGCTGCAGTCGGAAAGCGGGTATCGTTATTCTCTGGATCCAATTCTTTTAGCTCGATTTGTTAAGGTGAAAACAAGAGGGCGGGTTGTAGATCTTGGAACCGGTTGTGGTGTTCTACCATTGTTGTTGGCTCGGTTGAGTGACGCGGGAGAATGTGTTGGCGTTGAGCTACAGCCAGCATTAGCTGATCGGGCCGCACGAAATGTTGAACTTAATTCCTTGTCAGAACGGGTGCATATCAAACAAGGCGATATCAGGGACATTGGAGGTGCCTTTTCTGCAAGTAGTTTTGACCTTGTAGTGAGTAATCCACCTTATCGTCAGCCTGATTCTGGAAAAGTTGCCCCCAATGATGAGCGTGCCGCTGCGCGTCATGAGCTGGCTGGTGGGTTGGCCGACTTTGTTACTGCTGCTAGCTGGCTATTAAAGAATGGTGGCAGTTTCGCTATGATCTATTTGGCGGAACGTTTGCCTGAACTGATGGCTGAGATGGTCGCCAGGAGGATTGAGCCTAAACGCTTGCGGATGGTGCACCCTCGACAGGGTGAGGCAGCCAGAATGGTTCTTGTTGAGGGACGTAAGGGTGGTCGTCCGGGGTTGCTGGTTGAGAAGCCACTCTATATCTATAGGAATGAGAACGGTGTGGCAGGGCGGGACTATACGGTAGAGGTGCTGCAAATGTATGAGGACTCCCCAAATTAGTTTTTTCGTTCTCTATCTAGTTGTTTTTGCCGGGTGAAAAGTTTGCGCATTTCGTGCTTTAACTCTGAATTTTCAACCGATGATAGCTCTTCCTCAATTGCTGCTTTTTCAGCATCAGTCAGTTCAACTTTAGTCCATGGTGGAGGTTCCGGTGCTTGTTGTGGTTTCGGGGAGTTATATGTTTGTGAATTGCGTGTTTGGCGCAAGTAAATATCAGTAATCCCGGCATTCGGTATTCTGGCATTGATTTTTTCAAGAATTGTTGGTTTTAGCATCTGTAGTTGCTGCATCCAGACGGGATGGTCAACCTGAACCTCCAGAACTCCTTTTCGTAGCTTGAGAGGTCTGGCTCGGGCGGCAATCTGTTCCCCGACCAGTTGATCCCAGATCAGCCATGCTTGATGCCGAGTAATTTGTTCTCCTAACCCCGGTTGACCAAGTAGCTGTTTTAAAAGTGAGCTGACCCGTTCAGCGTTCTTCATCGGTGGTCGATCACTGCGGCTCATCCCTGAGTCCTTCTGCGAATTCGTCCCCCCAGAAGCTGCCCAATAATGGCACCGGCAAGAGTCAGGGGAATCCAGTACCAGCTGAACCCAAGCATGGTCCGCAGGATAATGATAAACGGGATGGATATATGAATGAGAAAGAACCAGCGCAGAGAAAATTTACGACTTGTTTCACGGAAATAACCAAGAGGCAGATTGCTCCCAAAAGAAAAGAACAGAAGGATTATGATTGGTAGGATTTGATTGGGCTGCAAGAGATAGTTCCTTTGTGTTGTTGATAGCAAAACGAAGTCACTCTACTCTCTGGGTGGGTTGACTGTCAATTTTTCGATCTCGAGAATAGCTCTTGCATGCCATTTATAAACGTGGCATTATGCGCGGCTGGACTCTGATGTTAGGATACTGTTAGTGGTTAACGATGGAGATTGTGTCGCAATATTTCATTCGGTTCACCGGGTGATGAAGGCGGAAAAAGTTCTAAAAGGGCGGCAGTTGGATGTTTTGTTAATTCCAGCACCCCGTCAGTTGAGTGCTGACTGCGGAATGGCCATCAGATATCCATATGAATTACATTCTGAGGTTAAGCAAGCTCTGGCTACTTTCTCTTTGCCATTGGTTGATGTTTGGTGGATGAAGGCTGGGAAATATCAGCTTTTAGCATGACGCAGTCTGCTTTGTCAGAGCTTTTTGCTTGACAACGGGAAATGCTGTTTTTATATTTACTCTTTTGTGGATTTTGTTGATAAATTAGTATGTTTGATACACTTTCTGATAAGCTCGACACAGTTTTTAAAAAGCTGCGTGGGCACGGACGTTTGACTGAACAGCATATAAAAGAAACTATGCGAGAAATTCGGCTGGTTCTTCTTGAGGCTGATGTCAACTTTCGTGTTGTAAAAGATTTCGTTGCTAAAGTTAGTGAACGTGCTGCTGGTCAGGATGTCCTGAAGAGTTTGACTCCGGCGCAGCAGGTAATCAAGGTTGTTCGTGAAGAGCTTGCCGCTCTGATGGGTGAAGGAGAAGATAATTCTCTTAATTTATCAGTGAAGCCGCCGGTGCCGTTAATGCTCTGTGGCTTGCAGGGAGCAGGTAAAACCACAACGTGTGGTAAGTTGGCACTGAAGTTACGTCGCGAAAAACGTAATCCTTTGCTGGTTCCGGCTGATGTATATCGCCCGGCTGCAATTGCACAGCTTAAGACACTTGGTCGCCAGCTCGATGTTGAAGTTTTTGATTCTCAAGCCGGGCAGAATCCGGTTGATATTTGTGTTCGCGCTTTAAGTTACGCCGAACTTAACGGTTTTGACACTATCATTCTTGATACTGCTGGACGATTGCATATCGATTCAGAGTTGATGGGTGAGCTCAAGCAAATTGTAGCTAAAGTTGTCCCGCAGGAAATTCTGTTTGTTGCTGATGCAATGACGGGTCAGGATGCGGTGACTGTTGCTGCCAGTTTTGATGAACAATTACCCCTGACTGGGGTGGTTTTGACCAAGTTGGATGGTGATGCTCGGGGTGGTGCGGCTCTTTCAATACGAGCAGTCACCGGCAAGCCAATCAAATTGGTTGGTATGGGCGAAAAACTCGATGCTCTGGAGCAATTTCATCCAGATCGCATGGCTCAGCGTATCCTCGGCATGGGGGATGTGCTCAGCTTGATCGAAAAGGCTCAAGAAGCAGTTGATGCCGATGACGCGGCAGCTATGGAACAAAAGCTGCGCAAGGGTGGATTTACCCTCGAAACTTTTCTTGAACAAATGCAAATGGTCAAGAAGATGGGTTCTATCGATTCGCTGCTAAAAATGATTCCGGGAGCTGGAAAAGCTCTTAAGAAGGCTCAGGGGATGCAACTTCCGGAAGATGAAATGAAAAGAATTGAGGCAATTATTCGCTCAATGACGGCTAAGGAACGGTTGAACCATAAGCTTCTAAATGGTTCTCGGCGGTTGCGTATCGCCAAAGGAAGTGGAACTCGAGTTCAAGATGTTAATCAGCTTTTGAAGCGATTTGTTGAAGCTCAAAAGATGATGAAGAAAATGCAGAAAATGGGCCCGAAGGGTCTAAAGGGGATGCTTGGCCAGGGAGGTCAACTTCCATTTTAAGCTGAATAGTGATAGAGCAGTATCCTGTTCGATATACAGACAACAAAAAGAAACACCAGGAGGAAAGACCGTATGTCAGTAAAAATCAGGCTCGCCCGAGGCGGCACAAAAAAGAAGCCAGTCTACAAAGTCGTTGTGGCCGACGAGCGTTCCCCACGGGATGGCCGGTTTATCGAGAATCTGGGACAGTATGATCCACGTCAGGAAGATTTTCTATTGAATTTTAAAGATGAGCGAGCACTTGAGTGGCTCAATAAAGGCGCTCAGCCGACCGATACTGTACGCCGGCTCTTACGGCATGCCGGTGTCTGGGCCAAGTTCAAGCAAAAGGCTGCTGTTGAAGCCTGATACCTGAATCTGGTCCGAATCCGGGGCAATGGCCCCTAACCACCCGGAGGATGGCCGATGAAAGACCTGATCGAATATATAGCAAAATCTCTGGTTGAGAAACCTGACGAAATTGTTATTTCTGAGGAGATAGCAGAGGATGGCAGTGTGCTGGTAAAGCTTGCTGCCGCACAGGAAGATATGGGTCGAATTATTGGGAAGCAAGGGCGCAACGCTAAAGCGATGCGAACTTTGTTGAATGCCAAGGCGACTCGTGAAAATCGTCACGCTTTATTGCAGATCATGGAATAAATGCAGGTTTGGCTGATTTTAGGTTATTTGAATAGATGGCTGAATCTTTGTTGGAAATTGGAAATGTTGTTGGAACCCACGGTTTGCGTGGAGACCTCAAGGTTCGCTCAAAGTCGGGAGATCCTGAACTCCTCCTGACGTTGAAAAAGATCTGTCTGCGCTTGCCGACTGGTGAAACTCTGAACGCGAATATCAATCGACAGGTTTTGCATAAGGGGCAGGTTTTATTGCGTTTGCAGGGATATGATTCGATTGACCTGGCTGAGACGATGGTTGGAAGCCAAGTTTTGCTGGAAGAACATTTACTGCCAGATCTGAGTGACGATGAATTTTATTGGGGGCAGCTGGAAGGTTTGCAGGTTGTTGACCGGGCGCGTGGGAAGATAGGGACGCTTCAACAACTGATTACTACCGCGGCTCATGATACCTACGTGGTAAAAGGTCGCTTAGGAAAAATCCTTATTCCGGCGGTACACCAGTTTGTGTTAAAAATCGATATAGAAGCAGAGATTATGCAGGTGGACCTTCCTGAAGGTTTGATTCCGGAAGAACAATGATCTTTGATGTATTGACTTTGTTCCCTGGTATGTTTGATTCACCGTTACGAGAGAGTATCCTCGGCCGGGCAATTAAACAGGGGACTCTTGATGTTCGGGCGCATAATCTGCGCGATTGGGCTGAAGGTAAACATCTTACTACCGATGACACTCCTTATGGGGGTGGTGACGGGATGGTGATGAAGCCTGAACCTATCGCCCGAGCTGTAGCAGAATTAAGGCAGAAAGCGCCAGCGGCGAAAGTATTGTTGATGACCCCGCAGGGGGTTCCTTTTCGACAACAGCATGCTCGTGATCTTGCTTGTGAATCAGGGTTGATTTTTCTCTGTGGCCGGTATGAAGGTTTTGACGAGCGGGTTCGCCAAACTTTGGTTGATGCAGAATTCTCGATAGGGGATTTTGTGCTAACGGGAGGAGAGCTTCCGGCGATGGTCATGATTGATGCTATTTCTCGGAATCTCCCCGGCGTGCTTGGTTCCAGTGGTAGTGTGGAGACCGATTCATTTGTTGATGGTCTTCTAGAATACCCACAGTACACCCGTCCAGCTGTTTTTAACGGTATGTCGGTACCGGGTGTTCTTCTTTCTGGAGACCATGGCAAAGTTGCCAACTGGCGGCGTGAACAGCAGTTGTTACGAACCTTACAGCGGCGGCCGGAATTGCTGGAAAATGTTACTTTGAACGATCACGACAAACTGGTTCTTGAGCGTTTGATTAAAGAGGTTGAGACAAGAGAATAAATTGGATAGCTCGCAAAGCTAGTGAGTTGATACTAAATTACTAAACGATTGAGAAAAACTAAATAGAAATATCGAGGAGGAACACAGATGAACATCATTGATAGACTGGAAATGGAACAGATCAAAAAGGATATCCCGCGTTTTAAGGCTGGTGATACCATTAAGGTTCACGTAAAAATTACTGAAGGTGAAAAGCAGCGGATTCAAATTTTCCAAGGTGTTTGTATTAAGCGGGTTAATCGTGGACTGGGCTCTTCTTATACCGTTCGTAAAATGTCTGGTGCTATTGGAGTTGAGCGGATTTTCCCACTCCATTCACCAAACATTGATAAAATTGAAGTTGTTCGTGTCGGTCAGGTGCGTCGCGCCAAGCTCTATTATCTGCGTAATCTGCGCGGTAAAGCTGCTCGGATTTCTGAGAAGCGGATGGCTTGATCATCAATTTATAGTAAGTAAGAACCCTGCTTGGTTATTCTAGGTGGGGTTTTTTATTTTGTTGGTGATGGTGCAAACGAAAGAAGATTCTCAAGCTGTGTATCGACTTCAAGGATGTTTAATCGTTGTTTGTAGGCAATTTTTTGAGACGATTTCTGTGCCTGATTAATAAGTTTATTAAACAACCAACCTCTCTTTTTTTGAGTCGAGATTCCATCGCTTAATATTTTTACTAGTAGTTTGGAACCATATTTTTGTAGTAAGTCATCCTCAAGGCTCGCGTAGTTTCGTACCGAGCCAGGGTTTCCCTGTCGAGCACAACGACCTAGAAGTTGTCGATCAATCCGTTTTGATTCGTGATGTTCAGACAGAATGACGTGTAACCCGCCTAAGTGAATAACTTTTTTATCGAGTTTGATATCAGCTCCCCGGCCAGCCATATTCGTGGCAATTGTAACTTTCCCCAATTGTCCAGCAGAAGCGATAACTTCTGCTTCTTTTTTATGATTCAGTGCATTCAATAACTGGAATGGAATGGCTTGACTGGTTAACATTTCTGCAAGTATGTTGCTGGCCGCAAGGCTCCTTGTCCCGACCAATACCGGTTGTCCAGATGCTTGGCAACAGGCAATCTCAGCACAGATTGCCTGCCACTTTTTTTCTTGACCCAGATAATATTGTTTTTTTAGAGTTTTTCTCTGACAAGAACGGTGAGTTGGGATTGAAACCACCGATAATTGATAAATATCCCAAAATTCTGTTGCCACTTCCTGTGCCGTTCCAGTTAGTCCACAGAGGTTTTGAAACATGCGGAAGAAATTTTGGAAGCTCAACCGCGCCAAGGTTTCATTTGGATTTGAGAGGGGTAGGTTTTCTCGTGCTTCAATTGCTTGATGGAGTCCTTGTCTCCAACTTCGGCCTGGCATCATACGTCCGGAAAATTCGTCAACAATAAGAACTTTATTATCGGTAACCACATAATTATCATCCCGCCGATAGAATTCTTTGGCTAGAAGACAAGTCAGAACCAGTTCTTTGCAACGCTGTTCATTTTGAAATATCCCAGGCAGAGACCCAGCTTTTTGTGAAATCGTTTTTTTACCAGTTTCTGTCAGATTAATTTCCCGGTAACGACTATCTACCCGATAATCTATGTCTGTTGTCAGTGCCTCGGCAAACTTTTGAGTCTCAATGATAGTATTTTGAAAAGAAACGTTTTTCTGCGGCTGGGAGATGAGTAATGGAGTTATGGCCTCATCAATCAGCACACTGTCGGCTTCATCAATAATAGCTGTGTCAATACCACGCATGACTAGTGCCCCCATGGGAAAACTACTAGGGTCATTTGCTTGCCTGAGCCGCTGTTGCTCGGTATTCTGACAACCTTTCAATTGCAACTGGTCACGTAAAAAATCGGCCAACAATTCCTTACTGGTTATATAGACAACATCTGCAGCGTAACCTTTTTGTCTCGCACTTAAGTTCATCTTGCTGCCGATCCAATCGACAGAAATATCACAAAACTGATACAGAGGAGCCAGTTCTTCAGTGTCGCGTTCTGCCAGATAATCATTAACAGTAATAATATGGCATGGCTTTGTTTGCCAGGCGGCAAGGATAGCAGGAAAGCATGCGGTCAGACTTTTCCCCTCACCGGTAGCCATTTCTGCCAGATATCCATGAGACAGTGCAATTGCAGCAAGGATCTGTACTTCATAGGGTCGCATTCCTAACGTTCTTGACGCGACTTCGGTTATGAGTGCAAAGGTTTGTTGTAACGACGTATGATTCTTTTTTCGTCTACGATAAGCCTGTTTCAGCAGGAGTAATTGCTGTTGAAGCTCCTGATTGGAAAAGCCCTGTAGTAGATATGATTGTTGCAGAATGGAATTTGCCATTTTCTGCCAATCTTGCCGTACTTTGTTTCTGCGCCGATACCGTCCAAATAGTTGATGCGCTGATCGATCAAGACCTTGGTGCAGTGATTCAAAATGATTGGGCTTGTTTTGTTGATACCTCGTTGTCTGGAAGTTCATGTCTGATACCGATGTTGCAGGAATTGCCTGGTTTTACGATAAAACTGTTTCATTAATGGTTCTGCGGGGAGGGTGAAGCGAATTTCACCTGAATGTCCATGGCGCAAAGACTGCCCGCTGATTTTATCTAGTTCAGCCGAAATGAGGAAGAAAGGTTCAATGGTCTGTAGTCCTTGTGCGTCCGTTTCCACCACAGGAATGACTCCACCACTTTTCCAACCAAGGACTGCAGAGGGGAGCTTTCCTTGTTCAAAAGGGATGACTTGATAATTTTCTACTGGGAACTTGTTATTTTCCATTCCTGCCAAACGAACAACACTCTGTTCGGCAGGTTGCTGCAGAAAAATATTGGCAGCTTCTTCTTGAGGAATTGCAGCAGTAAAAAGAAAATTATCGTTTGAAATAATTTCACCCAGTTTGATTCCTCTTGGTACCCAGCTTCCAATTTGTTGCTCCTGTCGTGGGGCAAACCAAGTTCCTGATTGGGTTGCAGAGATAAGCAGTGACCTCTTCCGGCGTTGCAACTCTGCCAGTTTAGTGTCCAGCGCAGTCAGGCGTTTCTGTAGGGTTAAGCGCGTGACATCACCCTGTAAAACAGCACCCTGTTGTTGCAGGAATAAAACTTCATCTCGTTGGGCAGTGACTAGCTGGAGTTTTATTTCAAGTTCTGGATTGACGAGTTGAAATAAGGGATTTCCTGTGATGATCTGTGAACCGCTCGTGTGAAAAATATCGATTATCTGCCCGTCAGTCTGAGTCGAAATTTCAATATGATTTTTCGCCTCAAGGATGCCTGGAGCTCTAAATTGGTTTGGCATTGGAACCACCATGAAGAAAGAACTTATGATTATGAATATTGTCAAACTGGAAATGAGAGCTTTCGGACGTATTCTGGCCAACTCCGGGCTGGTGAGCAGGTAGTTGATGAGGCGCCCCACAGGCAGTACTCCCCAGATTATTAAGCAGAAAATTGCCATGACCAAACCAGCTAGAAGAAAACGATCCGCAACAAAGAGAATGATTCCACCATAAACAAATAGTCGATAGACGCCGCTGAGAAGTCCATAGCCGGTTAACCAGAAGGCTTCTGTGTGACTATTTGCCGGGCTGGTTGATTGTTTCTGGCCGAACAAATAACGCCGTGCCAGGTGTTTTAAATGGGCGAGTGACCGAGGTTGTAAGTTTGGAATATCGAGCAGGTCGGAAAGAATATAATAGCCGTCATAGCGCAGCAATGGGTTGGCGTTGAATACCAGAGTTGAAATTGACGCAATAATAAGGATATTCAAGGCAACACTATGGATGACTCCGGGGCCGGTATTTGCCCAGATCAAGGCGGCACAGGCTGCCGCAAAAAACTCAAACAACATTCCTGAAACCGAGACCAGAATGCGTTTTTGACGGTCGCGGAAAGACCAACTTGCTGTTGCATCCATATAGGGCAGCGGAGCAAAAATAATGAACATAACTCCAACGGTATGAACTTCACCACCAAAGCGTTTACAGACCAGAGTATGACCTGCCTCGTGCAGAGTTTTAACAATCACCAGCCCACAATAAAGAAGGAGGAGATTGTCAAATTCCAGTAGGTTTTTCATCTCGCTGGTCAATGAGGAAAATTGTTCGAGCAACCCTTTTCCTGCCAGCAGCAGAACTAGACACCAGAGCGTAAAAGCAATGCGGCTGGTGAATAATTGTACCAGCACCGAAAATCTGTTAAGCCAGGGTTGTGGATCGAATAGTGGGATGCGGAAAAACATCAGGCTGAGAAGTTTGCTGCGACCCTCCCGTTGTTGTCTTTTCCGATAACGTTCGAATAGTTTCTGACTGTCGATAGCAAGTTCACTGAATAACAAGTTGGCATGATAAAGTTGCGCAAGTAGTTGAATGACCTCTTCTTGTCCTGGTGCTGAATCAGGATTTTGTTCAAGGTTTTCTTCCCAGATTTGGGCAACCGGACGAGAAATTTTCAGTCTGATCACAAAATTGTAAGCTGCTTGAGTCAATCGAAAGAAATTGTTATTGAAGGGATCTTGCAGAACGTACCAAGTTTCTCCGCGAAACAGCTGTTTGCGGATTGTGACAGATGGACGTAATGATACTCGCAATTCTGCGACACGATGCCAGGATTCACTGAAGGTGCGTTGATTGGTTGTCATAACCTTACCACCAGATCAGGAGTCGCAGAAAATTGATCGTGCGATGACTGATAATCCATATAACTCTGCGCTTGCTGACCTCAATTTTTGCGATGCCGCTCATCCCCGGTCGCCACCATGAATCTCCAGCGATGAAAATTTCACTTCGAGCAACAAAAATATTTCCGGAATCTTCGGGCTGTGCTAGTGGATCAATTTGTTTGATCAAAAATGGGTAGTTTTGTTGTGGACGGCTGACAAATGCCAGTTTACCATATTGTCCAGTGGAGATTTCGTGAATATCCTGTTCGGCGATTTTAACTTCGGCAAATAATTTTTCGTGTCGAGCCACTTTGAACAGCAACTCCCCCTTTTCTACTGGAGCACCACGCTGTTCATCATTATCTCCTTCAACGATAATGCCACTGATAGGGGAACGCAATTGTGCCTGTTTGATCCGGTATTGAACTAATTCCAGCTGGGCTTGTGCTTGATCCGCTTGTGCCTGGGCGATTTTCATGTCAATCAGTGAATTTCTGGCTCGAAACTTTTCCGCTTCTCGAAAATAGCGGACTTGATTGGCTAGTGCTGCTGCTTCTTCCAATAATAAGTCACTATTATCAAGATTTAAAAGGGGGCTTCCTGGTTCAACTTTTTGTCCGATTTCAGCCTGTACTTGATCAATGTATCCGGCAAAAGGGGCTGTGATCTGACGAACATCTTTGCTGCGTAAAATAAACGGTGCCTCAACCCGATAGGGGAGTTTGACCAAAATCATTGCCAGCAGCAGCCCACAACACAGCAGACCGATCAATTTTGCTAGAGTGTGTTCCACGCCAACAAAGATAGAGGTTTTCTCCTTAATACTGTCCACAATTCTGACCCCGATCCACCGGTCAGTTTTTTTTCGCTGTTCCAAGGGGTGTGCAATTTGATCACAAAGAATCCTTAAGCTGCGGATATCCGTATCGCTGAAAGAACCAATATCTCGCTCACAGGTTAGAACTCCTGTGGATTGTCCCGAGACCCGTAATGGCAGAGAAACCAAATGTTGTACCTGTTGGTTACGGGCGTATTTTTCATGATCGTGGTTGACTGGACCGACTACGTGAGAAGAAGGGTGCTGAATTTCTACATCCTGATCGAGAGCCTCTTCCATAGCGGATTCAAGCTGGTTGACGATCTCCATCTTTGGCTCAAACTGTTCCATATGGCTGATACTCTGTAGCCGAATATAACCTTTTTCCAACCAGCCCAGACTGACGCGACTGCAACGGTAGCGGGCAGCAATTTCATTAACAATCGTCATCGTTGCAGCGATAAATTTTTTCTGTTCGTTAAGCAACAGCAACAATTCGAGAGCATCAGCAAAGCAAATTTGATCCTGTTGGCGTTGTTGGTTGGCTCTTTCTTTTTGGTATAGTGCCGGGGTGTCTGCGAGCAATTGCAGGGTTTGTAAAAGTAGTTCAGCTTCGGCACCGTGTTGTGCCGGCACGCTGAAAATTCCAATTTTAGGGACTTCAGATTGATATTCCTCTAGCTGTAAACCAATGAGTACAGGTGATTTATCTTGCTGTGCGCATAGAGTGGACGTTCCTTTTTCCAGGGCTTTGTCAGCAAGTTGTCGTAGGTGTACGGGGAGAACGTCTTTGGATGTCCACTGCGGTAGATTCTCCGGCCACTGGTAATAGTATTGCCAGCCCTTCAATTTTTTTACTAGTAGAATGCAGCTGTCTGCTTTTGTCTGCTGACAGGCAAAGGTTAGAAAGGCCGGCCAGAATTGACCCGCATGTCCGGTAAAAAAATGGAGATCTTTGATTGACGAGATGTTTGGCACAGTCAGTCCAATTAACAAATACGGTTACTGATCCGGTATCAGCATCAAACCCGCGATTCCGGGAACAATTGTCTGTTCATGATTGTCAAATTCCGCCTTGATTTTTCTGAGTCCACTGGCCGGATCAATCAGGGGGCTGATGAAAACCAGCTGCGCTTCCATGATGATCGGATCTGCGCCATTTTGTAGTTGTAGCTGAACCTTTTGTCCTACAGCAAACTTTGTCACAATTTCCAATTCAACATTGGCAACAAAATAACCACGACTGTCATCAACCAGGCGGATCAGTGGTGTATCTACTTCACAATTTTCGCCGATACCGATTAAAATCTCTGCAACTTTTCCGGCAAATGGGGCATAAAGGTTGCGTTTGGACAGTTGTTGTTTGGCAGTGTTGTATTCGATCTTTTCCCGTTTCTCAGTTGTTTTCAGACGATTGAGTTCAGCAACGGCAAAAACATGTTCCAGCTCCTTGTTTTCCAATTCTTCACGGGGGATTGAGCCGGTTGATTGATACAGATCACGGGTAGAGTTCAGGTGATTTTGTAGTGTTTTAACCTGCTTGGAAACCGATTCAATTTCAACTTTACTTTCCCATAGAAGTTTACGACGCTGAACTTCAAATTGTTCTAGCTCCTGATCCAATTGCAGCAGCAGTTGCCCCTGTTTAACTTTTTCACCTTCTGCAACATGGATTGTTGTAACTCGGCCGTAAATGGATAGTCCCAATGCTGAATCCTGTGCGGGCTCGGTGAATCCTGAGATTCCGACCTGTTCGGCATGTGATAACTGTGCTTGGCATAATAAAATAAGAACTAAGGTTCCGCCCAGCAGAAGTTCCTTTGCCCCAATGGATAAAACCTTCCAGATATCCTTTATTTTGTTCAAAGCCCTGTCTCCATGATGTCCACCCCGTATTTTTTCAGGATAGAGCCACCGGCCAGTTCCATTTCTACCAGGGCTCGTTGTCGTTTCACTGTATTGACCAGTGCCGTTTCTCTGGCTGAACGATAATTGTCTTCCTTTTCCAGAACCAGTCGACTGCTGCTTTGACCCGCTTGCAGTTTAGCTAGCTCGGCATCAAATAAACGTTTTTGGATGTCAATAATTTGTTGCGCATATTTTAATTGCTCTGTCGTGCTGAATACATTGCCTATGGCTGTATCGATCCGGTTTTTTAATTCAATTTCGATATCCTTCAGAACCATTAGTTGACGCCGTTTTTCCAACTCCGATTTTCTCAGTTTGCTGCGACTTTCGATTCCCCCTTGCAGAGGCAGACGGAGCTGTAACCCCGCTGACCAAGATGAATAATCGCCCTCTCCAATTTGTTGCCATGAATCACCTGTTTCAAAATCAAGTCCGTTCAGGCCATAGCTGGCCAACAGGTCAAGCTCTGGCCAACGTTGATTTTTGGCAAAGCTGATTTTGATTTCTGCCTGTTCCAATTTTTTTCTGGCGGCTAGATATTCGGGTCGTAACTTGAATGCTGTTTCAATGATTTCTGTATTATTGAGGTTCTGTTGTTCGAAGTTCTCTGGTTCGGAGATTGCAAGATTGAGCGGGTGTGGTGCTCTTGGCGAACGGTTCTCCCGTTGAGATGTCTCCGTCTTTCTTACAGTCTGTTTTCTCTCGCTGACTTGCTGGTCAAAAGAAATAAATATCTCAACTCGGCGGTTCTTTGCTCGTCCTTCTGCTGTATCGTTGTCTGCGACGGGTTCAAATGGACCACCAGTGCCAATTTTATACTGGCTTTTGTTAAGCTTGAGTTGCTCTGCCAGATATTTAACCGTGTTCTTGGCTCGAAGTCGGCCAAACCCAAAATTGTTACCATAGAGTTTTGCTTTCTCTGGTGAAAGCATATGTGAGTCAGTATGGCCGATAACTCTAAGAGAAAGGTTCTGTTTATCTTTCAGTGTTGCTGCCAGATCGTCTAAATCTTTTTTCATCGAAGGAGTCAGCCCACTTTCACCATAGTCAAATTTCAGAGCTGTGGAGTTGTCAATGACATGCTTAAGTTCGGTGCGTACGATTGTCACTGGAGAGGCTGGCAAAGGTTCTATTTTCTGTCTGATTGAATTTGTTCTGCCGACGGGTTTATTGTCTAAAGTGGTTCGTCTACGATTGATTTTGTCTGGACTGGATTCGGTCAGTCCCAACAAGCTACGCAGACGATTGGCAATTTCCAATTGTTCGTGGGCTGTTTCGCTGAGCAAAGATTTGCGCGTATTGACGCCGATCACAGCTTCAAGAACTTCGGTTTCTGCCATTTTTCCAGTACGGTACCGTTCTTGATTGTCGATCAAAATTTGTTCTGCAATACGGTGTGAATTGTCTCTAAGCTCCAACTTTTTATACGCCTGATAGTAATCCCAATAATCAACTGAAACTTTACTGACCCGCTGCATCATTTTTAAGCGGTATTCCTGAAATGCTGCAGATGATTCAAGTTCAGCGCTCAAAATTCCAATTTTGGTCACTTTTGATCCCGCATTTTTCAGTAATGGTTGTGCCAGGTTGACACCGAGGTACATTTGATATTCTTTTTCTTCGTTGGTCAGTGACCGGGTAAGACTGTTGGAGAGTTGGTTTAAATTGTAACCCAACTTTACTTTCCCACCGGTGGGTGCCAGTGCCTGTACTGCTGCATCATAGTTCCAGTTCCGCTCGGTATAAGTTGTTGCCAACCCCCTGCCCAGAGATTCTTCAACGCTGTTCCGCTGGTTATTTACTTCTCGCTTCAATGAGGTGACAAATTCGGGTTCAAAAATTGCGCGGGTTTGGTCTGCTTCAGTTTGTCTGATCATCCAGTCCGCTTTTTGCATTTGGATCTGTTGATTATCAGAGACGACCTGACGGATCAACTCTTCCAATAGCAGCGGCTGGCATGCTGCGTGGATTGGGGTTTCCTTTGTTGGTACGATTTCAGGATCCACTTTTGCGAGTGCCAGTAAGGTTTCGAATGGCACTTGCAGCTCCGGTTCAAGGTTGCTTGTTTGTTTTTCCGGCTCGATTGCTGAGTTAACATCAATTTCTGCAACACTTAACCCGGATGCTAGGTGCAAAGTAGTCAGCAGCAGAAAACAGGTTTTTTTCAGAAAATTTATTGTTGGTTTCAACATCATATCAGTCATGTTTACAAGGAGTTTGAGGATTATTATTAGCCAATGCTTATGAACTATAGTGAATATCACACAGGATCGCAATACATTTATTAAATAAATTTCGTGAAATAATTAATATAATAATATTGATAAATTATCATTATCATGAAATAATTAGAGATCAATTTTTTCTACCTGCTTACGTAATTACCAAGAAGTGATAGGTTTTAATGAAAAATCACCAGTCTGTATTTCTGCTAGAAAAACTTGAACCACGCCTGCTGTTTAGTGCTGACCTGGCCCTGTTGCCGGTTGATGGTACTGTTCTAGCGGCTGATCAAGATGTCTTGCTGACAGCGCCAGCGCAGTTAAGTGGTGACAGTGAGCAGGTTGCAGAGGCGGCTGAGCAGGTTCAACGTGAAGTTATATTTGTCGATGTTGGGATTGATGGTTACCAACAACTGCTTGACGATATTCAGGTACAAGCAGAAGGGGGGCGACAATTTGAAACTGTGTTGCTCGATAGCAACACAGATGGAATTACTCAGATCAGCAATTATCTGAATTCTCAGCAAAATATTTCCGCTGTTCATATCATCTCTCACGGCAGCGCCGGAGAAGTTGTGCTGGGCGATTCTCCCCTTAATCTGTCAACACTTGATGCCTATGCTGAAACGATTGAAAGCTGGCAAAATGCCTTAACCGATCATGCTGATCTGCTTTTCTATGGTTGTAATCTGACTTCAGGAGAAGCGGGGCAATCTTTAATCAGTTCTCTTGCTTTGTTGACCGGCGCTGACGTTGCGGCCAGTAATGATGTGACTGGTTCGGCAATTCTTGGTGGGGATTGGGATCTTGAATATGAAACTGGTGTTGTCGACGCTGATTTGATCGATGGCAGCTCTCTGCTGAATTGGCACGGTTTGCTTGGCACCATTACCGTAACCCAGGTAAATGATGTAGTTAATGCGCCAGACTTATCAACAGTAACAGCTTTGAACGGGGCTGATGGTGGTGATGGTATTTCACTACGTGAAGCGATTATTGCGGCGAACAATAATTCTGGTGTTGACGATATCATCCTTGGGCCTGGAACCTATCTCTTGTCAATCGAGGGCACCGGCGAAGAGTTTAGTGCTACTGGTGATCTGGATATCAGCGATGCGTTAACCATTACCGGTGCCGGTGCCGACACAACAATCATTGACGCAGCTCAAATTGATCGGGTCTTTGAAATTTTATCAGGTAGCGGAAATGTGAATATCAGTGGTGTCACCATCACTAACGGCTACGCCAGTGGCGGCACGGAAGAATTATCCAGTGGAGGAGGGATAAGGCTTCTCAATGGAAACACTCTAACAATTACTGATTCAGAGATAACAAACAATACATCAGTCAATGAACTTGGTGGCGGAATTTACAATATTGAAAGTGCCCTGATACTGAATAGCGTCACTCTTTCGGGCAACTCAGCACTGGAAGGCGCTGCTGTTCGTATTACGGCAGGGGATTCCAGTATCTTTAGCAATGTCACAATAGCTGAAAACTGGACAACTGAAGGCTATGGCGGAGGTATCTATACTGCTGGCACCCTAACGATCATAAATAGCACCATTGTCAACAACGACGCTGGTGGTTCTGGTGGAGGGATTGAAGTCGATGGTACAGCTTGGTTGATGATTACTAACAGTATACTGGCCAATAATACTATTGGCACCGACACCATTGATCCCGCTGATGATGGCACCGACAATATATCTGTCAACGGCTCAGGGTTCGTCATCTCAGGATACAATATAGATAGTGATGGAACAGCAAACTTATCCGGCATCGGAGACCAGAGTGGATCTCTCGCAATACCGCTTGACGTGAAACTGGACAGCCTGGGTTACTATGGCGGATCAACTCGGATCTATGCATTATTAGCCGATAGTCCTGCTATTGATGCCGGAACCAACCTCGGAGCGCCAACCACAGACCAGCGTGGTTACTCACGCCCCGTTGACGGTGATGGTGATCTTACCAAAACTGTAGATATCGGTGCTTATGAATTATCTGCTCCTTTTAATGATGCTTTCTGGTTAACCACTGTTGACGATGTCAGTGCCGGGGGACAGTCACTCGGGATCGATACCTGGGATGAGGGTGATTTGATCCAAATGACCGATCCAAGCCTCGCTTTTGCTCCTTCAGCAACAAATGGCACTTTCTCTACAGCGTTTGATATTGAACTTTTTGGCACGAATAAAAATATCGACGGAGTTCATTATGTCACGGCGGACATTTTGCTTGGCACGACTAATACCTTTCAACTGCTGGCCGGTGACCTATTACTGACTGGCGAGGATTTAAACCTTACCGGCAATTCTGCATCACCTGATCCAGGTTTTTTCAACAGTCTCAACGTAAAGAAGGAAGATGTTTTTATTTTTCGTCCCGATACTCCGGGCGATTATAGTGTTGGCTCCTTTGCCGTGCTGCTTGAAAATCCGCTTGGTACGGAAATATGGGCTTTGTCCTTGATCGAAAAAGACACTGTGGTTGGTGATATCACGGTTGGAACTGGTGATTTTATCTTCAGCCGTAAAGGAGGCGAAGAGGAAAATGACATCTGGTTGTACACAACGGGCAGTGTCGGTATATCGACCACCAGCGGTACTGCTGGAGTCCTGATTGAGGGGGACGACCCGGGAGTGCGCATTGACGAGAAAATATATGGTCTGGATCTGATTGAGACGACCACGACCATTGGCGGACGAACTTTGACGGCCGGTACTATTCTGGTATCCGTAGAGAACGAAGAGGGTATTGGTGCCGGGGAGACACTGGCTGTTACGGAATTCGATGTCTTCGCTCTGGAGGTCACCAAAACTACTCTTGGGTCAGGATCTGGGCATGGTCTGGTGACTCCATCATTATTTTTTACCGGTGCTGATGTTGCATTTGATGATGGCGGCAAAGAAGCGTTGGATGGCTTCACCTTGACGTCGTCACACAATCAGGCACCAGTTATTACGCTGCCAAGCCCAGCCATTAGTTATACAATAGGTAACACCACTAAAATTGATGCGGGTGCAACAGCCGATGATGTAGACAGTGCGGATCTTGATGGTGGAACACTCTCTGTCAGTTTCTCTGCAGGGGGCACTCTAAATGACAATTTGAGTATTCTGGAAGAGGACACGGTTTCCCTAGTTGGTTTTGATATCCAAGTAAACACGGTGACCATCGGTACTTACAGTGGTGGTACAGCAGGCGCAGATTTAGTGATAATCTGGAATGAGAGCAGTGCCCCTGCCGATATCCAAACAGTCCTCAGGCAAGTTGCCTATAATAACAATAGCGGTGCTGATACGAGCACAAGAACTGTAGATTTTGCTCTATCCGATGGGGATGGTGGCACAAGTGCTGTAGTCCAACAATCGATTAATTATTTTGGAGTTGTTGCACCGGTTTTAACTCTGCCTAACGATCCGAATACTTATATAGAAAATGGTTCTGTGGTGATCGTTGATGCCGGTGCAACAGTCACCGATATTGATAGTCCTGATCTGGATGGAGGAACACTGACCGTTTCAATCAGCACCAACAGCAGCGCGGCTGATATTGTCAGCATTTTGCCTGGCGGTGGTGTGACTCTCGATGGAAATAACGTGGAGGTTGGCGGCAGTGGCAACGTCATTGGGACATTCAGTGGTGGCACTGGTGGGGCTGACCTCGTTATAACTTGGGGCGGTAGCAGTAATGCGACACCTTCCTTAATCCAAGATGTCTTAAGGCAAATCGCTTTCAGTAACAGTTCGGAGAATCCCAACGATCTGACCAGAACGCTGACCTTCACCTTGACCGATGGCGATACCGGATCCAGTCTGCCTATAACCCAGCAAGTCATTGTCAATTCCGTCAATGATCAGCCGAGTGGAACAGACACAACCGTCTCCACCCTAGAGGAAACTGCTTATACGTTTACTTCAGCAGATTTCGGGTTCAGTGATTCTGCAGATAATGATGCTTTCAATAAGGTTAAAATGACCGCCTTGCCTCTTTTGGGAACCCTGACCAATAACTCGGTGGCTGTCTTGGCTGGTGATCTGGTCAGTGTCAGTGATATCGACGCTGGCCTGTTGGCGTATACGCCTCCATTGAATGGATCAGGCACTGCTTATGACAGTTTTACTTTTCAAGTGCAGGATACAGGCGGTACCGTATATGGCGGCGTGGATTTGTCAACTGCAAACACCATGACCATTAATGTTGTCAATACCAACGATGCGCCGACAGCCACCAATATGGGTGTAACTGTACTTTACATCGAGGATACACTGCTCGATTTAACCGATATCACGATCTCTGACGTGGACAGCCCGAATGTAACTGCCATCCTGACCTTATCCGATGCTGGTGCCGGAGCTTTGAGTGTTGCTACTTCTGGCTCAGTTACATCAACGTTTGTTCCCGGTACCGGTGTATGGATGGCCAGCGGGGCGATTGTCGATGTCAACACGTTGTTGAGAGGCGTCACCTTTACGCCAACAGTGAATTATGACAGCCCATTTTCTATTGCTACCAGCGTGGGTGACGGTGTTGCTGCTCCCATCACCGGAATGATAACCGTTAATTCTTCATCGGTTAACGATGCACCTGCCTTTACCAGTTTTGTCGGGCCGGTCACTTCAGGAGATGAAGACAGTGAAATTACTATAACCTTCGAAAATCTTGCGGTGCAGGGTGATGAAGCTGATGTTGATGGGACGGTAGATGCTTTTGTCGTCAAATCAGTACAGAGTGGCTCACTGAATATCGGTACTAGCGCCGGAACAGCGACAGCCTGGATCGCAGGTAGCAATGATACGTTGAATGCGACAACTAACGGTTACTGGACGCCAGATGGAGGTGCAAATGGTATCTTGAATGCATTTGAAGTGGTGGCTCTGGATAATGGTGGTAGCGAGTCGGTTACCAATGTGACTGTGCAGGTGACTGTCAATCTGGTAAACGACGAACCCACGACCTCAGGCATTGCCAATGTGGTCGTAGCTGAAGACGCGGTTGATAGCGTGATTGATCTCTTTGCTGCTTTTGCGGATGTTGAAGATTTAGATTCGAATTTAATTTATACGCTTACAGTCAACACCAATCCCAGCCTGTTTAATTCAACCGATATTGATGGTGGAGCAGGCACCCTGACCCTGAATTATGCCGACAATCAGAATGGCACCTCGAATATTACCGTCCGAGCGACCGATACTGCCGGACTGTTTATTGATACGACCTTTGCAGTGACAGTGAATTTGGTGAATGATGCACCGGTGGCTGGTGATGACACGGCGACAGTGAATGAAGCTGGATCAATTGTCATTGATTTCACTGGCAATGACAGCGATGCAGATAATGTTTTAGATTTGAATAGCATTACCGTCATCTCCGGTCCTGGTTACGGTTCACTTATTGACAACGGCGATGGGACTCTGACATACACCCACAATGGTTCTGAGACCTCATCAGATAGTTTCACCTACACTATCGACGATGTGAGCGGTGCTACCTCGAATGTTGCAAGTGTGGCTATTACTGTCAATCCAGTCAACGATGCCCCGACCGTCACAAACCTGATTGCTGATCAAACCGCAATCGAAGATACCCTCTTTACCTTCCAGTTTGCGGCCAATACTTTCAATGATGCCGATGGCGACACTCTGACTTATACCTCTGACGCTTTCGGTTGGCTTTCTTTTGACGCGGCCACCCGCACTTTCAGTGGGACGCCACTCAATGCTGATATTGGCACCATCAGTGTGACGGTCTCCGCCGATGATGGTAATGATGAAGCCATCTCCGACACTTTCGATATCGTCATCAGTAACAGCAATGATGCACCGACAGCGATCACTTTAGATAACCTCAGCGTTGATGAGTTCAGTGCTGGGGTGATTGTCGGCAATCTCAGCACCATTGATGCTGACGCCGGGGACACTCACACCTACACAGTTGATGATCTGCGTTTCGAGATCATCGGCGATCAACTGAAGCTGCAAGCCGGTCAGAGTCTTGAATATGCAATCGATCCGACTGTCAATGTGACCATCACAAGTACTGATGGAGAAGGCCTGAGTACCAGCCAGACGTTCCCTATTACTGTTAATGACAGCAATGTTACGCCAACCGCAATGAATGATAATCTGACCGCTATTGAAGATAATGCTTTGACCATTACTTCGATGATTGACCTTCTGGCCAATGATTCGGATGCCGATGGAGACAGTCTTTCCATAACTACATTTACCCAGCCAACCCATGGAATTCTGGCTGATCATGGCGATGGTACCCTGACTTATACCCCGGACGACAATTTCAGCAATACCGACAGCTTCAATTATACGCTTAGCGATGGTCGCGGCGGGATGTCCAGCGGAACCGCTTTCATCTATGTTGAACCGGTTGGTGATACTCCACAAGTTGTCGATGCTACAGTTCTGGTGGGGTCACAGACGAACCCTATCACCATCAGTCGTCATGCGAGTGATGGTGCTGAAGTCACTCACTTCAGAATATCTGCCATTACTGGAGGAACTTTATATCTTGCTGATGGTGTCACGCAGGTGAATAACGGTGACTATGTCAGTATCTCCCAAGGGCAGGATGGCCTCAGATTTACTCCTGTCACCGGTGCAGATGAAGGAAGTTTCCAGGTTGAATCCTCTGAAGATGGTGTGACCGTTGCTGACCAAAGTGGCAGAGCAACTTCAAGTATCAGCGTTACCGTGTTACCAAACACTGCCATACCTGAACCTGACGTTACCCCTGAAATAGAGGAGTCAATTGAGGAAATTGTTGAAGAGGGCGGTGCAGAAGAGGAAGAAGCTGAGATTGGAGAAGATCCTGCTGAAGTAGGTGAATCATCAGCAGAACCGCAGGTTCCGCTTAAAGAAGATGGCAATGCAAATGCTGATTCTGGGAAGAGGAATTCACGAAGTCCTTTGGTTAACCCGATTTTATCCTTTATTCAGAATTTAGAATCAGCCAGTGATAATGATAGTTCTCTGGATAGCGATCCGCAGTTGACGCTTCAGACTCTGAATCTTCTACTGGAAACAACTCCGATTGAAACACTGAGGAATGTCTGGGATTCCTTGGATATTGGCACTCTGTCAGCTCGGAATTACGATCTGGTGCGGGGCTCTTTTGATGCCCTGCAACAGGAAGTTAGGCACGAAGATAGAATTGAAACTGCTGTGGTAAGCGGCGCCATTGCAACAACCATGGGCTTGTCTGCAGGTTATGTGGTTTGGATGCTCAAAGGTGGTTCGCTGCTTGCGTCATTGTTGTCATCGATGCCTGCCTGGCATTTGGCTGACCCACTATCGATTCTCTCCAACGGAAAACTGAATGATGACGATGATGAATCTTTGGAAGCAATTATCAAAAAAGGTGAAAAAAAGGCAGAGGAGCAAGACGATGAATAGTTCTTATATTGCTTCACTGATGCGAACAGGATGATTGATAAATGCGATTTATGAGCCCTAAAGCACGAATTGCTCTTGGACTGGTTGGTATTATGACCAGTCTGGTGATGCTATGCTTTTCTTTTGATATTATCCCGGATCGGAATAGTGCCGTGCGCGAAGGACGGGCTGCACTGGCTGAATCGATCGCTGTTTACAGTACGGCGCTGGTCAGAACGGCCAACTATCAGGGCAGTAATTATTTGCGTTTAACCGCCGACTTCAATCTGCTGGTTGAGCGTAATCAGGATCTTTTATCTCTCGCTTTACGCCACAGGGGCGGACAGGCTTTGGTTGCTACAACAGAGCACGATCTGCAGTGGCAGGATATGGGTGGTGAATACTCACAAGGATCGCAAGTCCGGGTTCCAATCTGGTCGGGTGACCAGAAGTGGGGGCAGCTGGAGTTGCACTTCCAATCTCTAACCGGTTCTGGCTGGCTGAGCTTAATAAAAACACCGATGGTTTTGACGGTGCTGCTGATCGGATCAGTTGGTTTTATCATTTATTATTTTTATCTCGGCAAAGTGTTACGGCAACTGGATCCATCGCAAGCGATTCCGAGCCGGGTTCGTGATGCTTTGGATACTATGGCTGACGGGTTGCTGATTCTTGATCGCAAAGAACAGATTGTCCTCGCTAACCAGGCATTTTCCGGGATGATCAATAAAACTCCGACCAGTCTGCTTGGTTTTCGCGCCGGGGAGCTTCCCTGGGTTGATACGACTGGGGTGAAAATCGAAAAAACCGCACGCCCCTGGATTGTAGCACTGGGTTTGGGAACGATCCAAAAAGACAAAGTGATTCGATTGCAGCTGTCCGAAGATGATTTTCGAACCTTTCGGGTGAATTGTTCACCGGTTTTGGGGGAAGGGAGTAAGCATGCTGGAGTTCTGGTCAGTTTTGATGACATTACGGAGATGGAAGAAAAAGAAGTCGAACTAATCAACTCCAAACTTGAGGCTGAAGCCGCGAACCAGGCAAAGAGTTCTTTTCTGGCAAACATGAGTCATGAAATTCGTACTCCAATGAATGCCATTCTTGGATTTACCGACATTCTCAAACGGGGCTATGTCAAGAACGAAGAAGACAGTCTAAAATATCTCAATACCATTCATTCAAGTGGCAAAAACCTTCTTGAATTGATCAACGATATTCTCGATCTTTCCAAAGTGGAATCTGGCCATATAGAAGTGGAAAAATTGCAAGTCGATCCTTATACGATTATTTCCGAAGTCATTCAGATGCTCAAAGTTAAGTCGGATGAAAAGGGGATCGATCTGGATTTTAAAGCTCAGGGGAGTCTGCCAGAGAAGATTGAGGTCGATCCGGTTCGGTTACGGCAAATTGCGTTTAACTTGATTGGTAATTCGATTAAATTTACTGATGCCGGCAGTGTGACAGTGAATTGTCGATTTGAAGAGAACCCTGATCCCCGACTGTTGATTGAGATTGTAGACACCGGAATCGGGATGTCTGAAGATGCACAGCTCGCAATATTTAATCCGTTTGTTCAGGCTGATAATACCGTATCTCGACGTTTTGGTGGGACTGGCCTCGGATTGACCATTAGTCGTAAATTTGCTCAGGCCATGGGTGGTGATATTTGGGTCAAGAGCGTGTTGGATCAAGGCAGTATCTTTACGGTTTCTCTGCCGACGGGTAATTTGTCCGGGGTCGAATTTCTGCAATCGGATGAAATTGCCAAATTAAAAAATACCATTGATACAGCAGAAAAGTATTCTTGGGAATTTAAACCCGCACGAATTCTGGTTGTCGATGATGGAATTGAAAACCGTGAATTGGTCAGATTTTTACTTGAAGAAGCTGGCTTGACTGTTGATGAGGCAGAGAATGGTCAGGTCGGGGTTGAGAAAGCCGAAAGCAGCCATTACGATGTGGTTTTGATGGACGTCAATATGCCGGTTATGGACGGTATAACCGCTGCAGGCATTCTGCGTAAAAAAGGGCTTGAAATTCCCATTATCGCTCTGACTGCCAATGCGATGAAAGGTTATGAGGCGGCATGTCTGGATGCAGGATATTCAGGCTATCTGAGCAAACCGATTGATATTGACCGCTTCTTGGAAATGATGGCTCATCTTCTTGGTGGTCAGAGGGTTGAAGGATCAAGTGCTAAAGTCTCAAATTCTGCTGTTCCGATGGCTCAAACTAACCATATCCTGATTTCTGATGAGAGCCCGATTTATTCTAAACTGCCCGCCGGTAATAAAAAGTTTCACGATATTATCTGCCGTTTTGTCCTGCGCCTCGAAGATCAATTAACCGCTATGGATGAAGCAGAAATAAGGGGCGATCTCAAAGAACTCGCCAACCTTGCCCATTGGTTGAAAGGGGCGGGCGGAACGGTGGGATTTGATGCCTTTACGGAGCCCGCTGCTGAACTGGAAACGCATGCAAAGAATAATCAGCGACAAGATATTTTAGAATCGATCATTGCTCTGCGTGGATTGGCAGCAAGAATCATTGTGCCGGAGGTGGTGAGTAAAACCCTTTCAATCCCTGCAGCCGCAAGTGAAAAGAAAAACTCACCAATTTCTGACAATAAGACCGATGTTCTCACCCAGAAACCACTGGTTTCCCGGCTGGCAAATAATGTACGGTTGCAGAAGACGATTATCAGCTTTATTGAAAGGCTGGAAGAAAAAGTAAAGCAGATGGACGTAGCTTTAAGCTCAGGGAATATGGAGGAGCTGGCCAGTTTGGCTCATTGGTTAAAAGGTTCCGGTGGGACTGTTGGTTATGATGATTTCACCGAACCGGCGACCGAATTGGAAGCCCATGCTAAAAACGGGCAAATGGAACATGCCGGACACATCCTTACAACGTTGACTGCCATGGTTCAAGCCGTTGTTCCTCCAAATGCTGACGGTATTGAAGTTAAGAAAACTCAAAGTCGCAGGTGATACGAAAAAATTATTAAAATTATTTATTTTCCATATTTCTATTGATAGCATGGCAGATATTTTTTTGATGGAGTCAATAGATTGAGGGTTTAACCCCAGAATGTAATTTGATGTTAAACACTGACAGTAATTATAAATTAGAGAATGCCACAATCATGATTGTGGATGATGAACCGATTAATATCGATGTGGTTCAAGTCTTTCTTGAAGAGAATGGCTATACCAAATTCATTACGGTTGATGATTCAACCCAGGCTCTGGCAACCATAGAAAAATCGAAACCAGACCTCCTGCTTTTAGATCTGATGATGCCTGATGTCTCAGGCTTCGATATTTTGACAGCCGTTCGTAGTCATCCGAAATTCAGCCATCTCCCGATTATCATTCTGACTGCAGCGACTGATAGTGAAAACAAGTTGAAGGCATTGGATTTAGGAGCTACCGATTTTCTTGCCAAACCTTTGGATCAAAGTGAGCTTGGTTTGCGGGTGCGGAATAATCTGGCGGCAAAAGCCTATCAAGATCAGCTGGCTTTTTATGATCCGCTGACTAAACTACCTAACCGTCAATTGTTTTTGGAAGAATTGTCTTGGTCACTGGGATCTGCGAAACGCCATAAGGATGAGGTTGCGATACTTCATATAGAGATCGACAAATTTAACAAGATCAACGATACCATTGGGATCAATGCCGGCGATGAGATATTACGTCAGGTCGCACAACGGATTGAAAAGGTTATTCGTGGTACTGATCTATTGAGTCATTCTGGTGGCTACGGAAATATTGAACTGAAACTGTTTCATCTGGACAGAGGAGTATTCTCTTTGCTTCTTGCCCGGATGGAGAGTGCTGAAAATGCAGCAATCGTTGCTGAAAGAATCCTGCGAAAAGTTAAAGAGCCAATGCAGGTCGGAGACAGAGAAATTGTTCTGACTTCCAGTATTGGTTTGACAACGTATCCAGTGGAGAGTGATGACCCCCTGGACTTGTTACGCCTTGCTTCCAGTGCCAAGGATTATGCAAAAAAGCAGGGTGGGGATCGCTTTCTCTTCTCTTCACAGACAATCAGTGAAATGTACGGCAAACGACTGCGCTTGGAAACAAATCTGCGTCGAGCTATAAATGATGAAGAATTTGTTCTTTATTACCAACCGAAAGTCAATGTGACTACTGGTTCGATTATGGGTGTTGAAGCCTTAGTGCGTTGGAATAGCCCGGACGGTTTTGTCTCCCCGGCAGATTTCATTCCTCTGGCTGAAGAGACCGGTTTAATTGTTCCTCTCGGAGAGTGGATCTTAAAGGAATCTTGCCAACAGTTGAAAAGATGGCACCAGTTGGAGAATATACCGATCAATTTGTCTTATAATCTTTCTGCAGTACAGTTGGCAGATCCAAACTTCGTTGCAAGGGCAGAAAATATCATTGTAGGAAGCGGTATCGATACACAATATTTGACAATTGAGATGACAGAAAGTCTGTTGATCGACAATGTCGATCATAAGATCGATCTTTTGCACAGCCTGAAAAAATTAGGTGTTAAATTATCGATTGATGATTTTGGTACCGGATACTCTTCTTTTAGTTATTTACGCAGGTTGCCTGTTGATGAGTTGAAAATAGATCGTTCATTTGTCTCGGAAATAACAACCCATAGAGAAGGTCGAGCTCTTATTTCATCAATCATTTTCCTCGCGAGAAGCCTTCATCTGGAGACGGTTGCTGAGGGGATTGAGAAAAAAGAAGAATTGAAATTTTTACAACAGCAGAGATGTTCTCAGTTCCAGGGTTTTCTTTTCAGTCCTGCGATTTCCCCGGATAAACTTACCGCATTATACAACTCTAAAAAATAGTTATCCTTTTAAACCAAGAAGTTTTTTTATAGGCGCATAGGTGACCCGGTGGATTGCGCAGGGACCGTGTTGTTGCAATGCATCCAGATGTTGTTTTGTCAGGTACCCTTTGTGTTGGTCAAAGCCATATTCAGGGTAGCTCTCATGCAGCTCAATCATCTTTTGATCACGAGCAACTTTAGCGATAATGGAAGCAGCACCGATCTCAGGAATTTTAAGATCGCCTTTGATGACAGTTTCTACTAGACCAGTGAGCTGTGGTGCCCGATTGCCATCGATAAAAGTTTTATCCGGTTCAATCGGTAGTCCCTCAACTGCCCTCTGCATGGCCAACATGGTGGCATACAGAACATTGAGATCAATAATCTCTTGCAAGCTTGCTGTGGCAATGCACCAGGCAGTTGCTTTTTCTTGAATTTCTGCTGCTAATTTTTCCCGTTTTTTTGCAGAAAGTTTTTTCGAATCGGTGATGCCCTGAATTGGCATTGCTGGATCCAGAATAACAGCCGCACAGTAAATCTCTCCCGCGCCTGCTCCTCGACCCACTTCATCGACTCCACAAATTGATTTTTGTTGCATTGATTCACTCCTCTGTTTTGTGACCGTACTGTAACCCGAATCATGTTGAAAATACGTATAAATTGCAATAAAACAGTGCTACAATGTGCAACTATTTAGAACTGCAGGATTTTTGCCGTTAAGGGGGGATTGTGAGTGAAGCGCGGCAGGCTTTGGGAGCCTGGGGAGAAGATCTTGCGGTCAAATATTTGTGCAAGCAGGGATTGAAAATTGTCGAGCGAAATTTTCGGTCACCAGTCGGCGAAATTGACATCATTGCCAGAGATAAATCTTTTCTGGTTTTTATTGAGGTCAAAACCCGAAGAAGTACCACTTTTGGTGCTCCACAAGAAGCAGTAGATCAGCGTAAACAAAGGCAAATTACTCGCACAGCGCAATGGTATTTACAAAACAATAAAAATGTAAAGTTACAACCACGATTTGATGTTGTGGCAATTCTGTGCCAGAGTGATGGTTTGGCGCAGATAAACCACCTGCCAGATGCTTTTTCCTTGTCTTGAGGGGATTGGATAGTCAGTGAATAGGAGTCTATATGGCTGATCAGAGCCTGAATACTGCCATTAATCTTGTCGATTTTGGTCTTTTGCGGATCGCGGTTGCAACCCCGGAGCTGAGAGTCGCTGACGTCGATTTCAATGTTGCGGAAATCCGCAAAATTGCCCGTCTTGCTTATCGAAAGAAGTGCCGTTTGGTTCTTTATCCGGAATTGTGCTTGACCGGATATACTTGTGCCGACCTGTTTTTTCAACAACAATTACAGCAAAAAGTTGAAGCAGCTTTGTTGGAGTTAGCACAATTAACTGCGGCAGAAGATATGACTATGGTTGTTGGTGCTCCAATTTCAATTTCAGGACGATTGTTCAATTGTGCAGCATTCCTTTCGGCTGGAAAAATCTGTGGTCTGGTTCCCAAAACTTTTTTGCCAAATAGTGGCGAGTTCTATGAACAACGCTGGTTCTGTTCGGCTGTTGAGAGTCATTCTGATTATTGTCAAATAGGTTCTCAACAGGTTCCTTTTGGTACGGATCTATTGTTTCAAGCTGAGGATTTCCCCAGTGCGCTGATAGGAATCGAAATCTGTGAGGATGCCTGGTCGGTTGCTCCCCCGAGTGGTTCACAGGCTCTGGCAGGGGCAACTCTGCTACTGAACCTGTCGGCCAGCCCGGAAATTCTTGGTAAACATGCCTACCGCCGCAATTTGGTAGCATCTCAATCTGCCCGTTGTCTGTCGGCCTATGCCTATGCGTCGGCGGGACCAAATGAATCGAGCACCGATCTGGTGTTTTCAGGTCATTCTCTGATCGCTGAAAACGGCCAGATTCTGGCTGAGACCGAACGTTTTCAATTTGACAGCCAATTAGCACTGGCCGATATCGACTTGGATCGCCTGTTGGGTGAGCGACAGCGTAGCAGCACCTTTGGTGCTGGAATTCCTGAACATAGTTTCAGAGTTCAGTCATTTCAAATTCGCCCGCTAGCTGTACAAAAATTACGTCGCCCGGTTGTTCGAACTCCTTTCGTCCCTCCAGACGATGTTGAACGGGCAGCCCGCTGTCAGGAAATTTTTCAATTGCAGACCAGTGGATTGATGAAACGACTACGCCATACTGGTAGTCAGAAGGTGGTCATTGGTCTGTCTGGTGGTCTGGATTCCACTTTGGCACTGTTGGTGTCGGTGAAAGCTTTTGACCGCCTGGGGTTGAATCGCAAGGGAATTGTTGCTTTGACCATGCCGGGATTTGGAACGACGGAGCGAACCCGTGGCAATGCAGAAGAGTTGGCAGAACAGTTGGGCGCTGAACTCAAAGTAATCCCAATTGATAAAGCGGTGTTGCAACATTTTAATGATATTAATCATGATCCCGCACTTCATGATATTACTTATGAAAATAGCCAGGCGCGGGAGCGAACACAACTCTTGATGGATGTGGCTAATCAGGTTGGTGGTTTGGTGATCGGCACCGGTGATTTGTCAGAATTAGCCCTTGGTTGGTGTACTTATAACGGTGATCACATGTCGATGTATGCGGTGAATTGTGGTGTGCCAAAAACGTTGGTACGTTATCTGGTTGATTGGTGTTCCAAAGAAGAATTTGATGGTCGCATCTCCAAAGTATTGGAAGATGTTTGTGCTACGCCGGTTTCCCCTGAATTATTGCCGCCCGATGCCGACGGGAATATCGATCAACTAACCGAGCAGGTTGTCGGCCCCTATGGATTGCACGATTTTTTCCTTTATCAGATAGTGCGGCTGCATTTTGCGCCGAAGAAAGTGTTGATATTGGCTGAACAGGCTTTTGCTGATGATTATTCCCGCAGTGAATTGCTGCAATGGCTACGACAATTTTATCAACGTTTTTTCAGTCAGCAATTTAAACGTTCCTGTCTTCCAGATGGTCCCAAAGTAGGTACGGTGGCGCTTTCTCCTCGTGGTGACTGGCGGATGCCAAGTGATGCCGCAGTGACTCTCTGGCTGGAGCAACTGGAGGGGTTAGAGTGAGCGGAACCCTCTATGTGGTTGCCACTCCAATTGGTAACCTTGAGGATATGACTTATCGTGCAGTGCGTATTTTGCAGGAAGTCTCCTTGATTGCGGCAGAAGACACCCGTCATAGTCGTAAATTATTAAACCATTATGGAATCAACACGTCGCTGATTTCTTACCATGAGCACAATGAAGAATCCCGTTCTGCCCAATTAATTGCAAAGTTACAGGGTGAGGAGTCAATAGCGTTAATCAGTGATGCTGGAACCCCCTGTATTGCTGATCCCGGCTATCGTCTGGTATCCCGTTGCCGTCAGGAAGGAATCTTTGTTGTTGCTGTTCCTGGGCCATCAGCGGTGGTGGCAGCACTTTCGATTTCCGGGTTGCCGACTGATGCTTTTCGTTTTGTCGGTTTTCTTCCGGCAAAAACTCACGGTCGCTGCCAATTTTTCGAGCAGATCAAAGATGAGCAACAGACCATTGCCTGCTATGAAGCCCCACATCGTTTATTGTCTTGTCTTGTCGATATGGTTGACGTTTGTGGTGCTGATCGACCTATTGCGGTTGCCCGTGAATTGACCAAACGACATGAAGAATTATTCAGTGGAACCGTTGCTGAAGCCCTTGAGTCTTTTGCACAGAGTGCAGTGAAAGGCGAATTAGTTTTGCTGCTTGGCCCGGCTCCAGAACGGCAACCCGAAGGGACTGTTCGAGAGACTTTGCTGCGGTTACGGGAAGAAACAGAGCTGAGTTGGAAAGAAATCGTCAAACAGGTTGCCAAAGAATTTGGGCTGCCTGGGAGTGAGGTCTATAAGGAATCATTGGAGTTGCGTTAGTGCCGTGAAATCTTTTTTGATAGCATTAGTGATTTTGTTGAACCTTGCTGGTGTTGAAGTCTGTTTTGCTCTGCAGGCCGATGAAATCCTCCTTATTGTCAATCGGAACAACCCTTCTAGTATTAACCTCGCCGAGTATTACCGTGATAAACGCCAGATCCCGCAAGCTAATCTGCTGACCGTTACCATGTCGGATCAGGAAGATTGCAGTCGTGAAGAATATCAGCAAAAATTACTTGAACCGCTGCGCAACTATCTTTCCCATCGGCAAGGAACACCAATCCGGTGCCTCCTGTTATTTTATGGCATCCCCTTACGTGTCGCTGCCCCTGAATTATCGCAACAACAATGGCGGGAAGCGGAAGATTTGAAACACACCAAAAAACAAATTGACTGGCAGTTGGCGAATCGTGAACTGACAGAAGAGCAAAAACAACAACGACGCGAAAAATCCCAGCAACTTGCAAAGCAGATTGAAAAACTGAGTCAGAAAAATCGAGGAGCGGCGCTTGATTCTGAAATTGCTCTGGTACTGAAAAAAACCTATCCTTTGGAGAGGTGGGTGCCGAATCCATTTTTTGTCGGTTTTCAAAGCCAGCAACGCAAGTTAGCAGCAAATAAAGATCAGGTTTTGTTTGTTTCCCGGCTCGATGGTCCAACCCCAAAAACTGTTTATCATCTGATTGATGACAGTCTCTATGCGGAAAAACATGGGTTGTCTGGACAGGCTTACTTTGATGCCCGGTGGCCACTACCCGATAAGAAGAATTTGCAGGGATATGCCCTGTATGATGCCTCAATCCATAGAGCTGCCAATGTCACGGAGACATTGAGTGCTTTACCTGTCCACTTAGATCAAAATGAAGCACTCTTCCAGGCCGGTGAAGCCCCTCAGGCAGCTCTCTATTGCGGTTGGTACAGTCTGGGGAAATATGTTGATGCTTTCAATTGGCAAAGAGGGGCGGTTGGGTATCATATCGCCAGCAGTGAATGTACGACCTTGAAAAAGCCGGGCAGCCAGGTCTGGTGCAAGCGAATGTTGGAGGATGGCATAGCAGCAACTATCGGCCCGGTCACTGAACCCTATGTGCAAGGGTTTCCTTTGCCAGAGCTGTTCTTTGGTTTTCTACTAGATGGCTACTACACGTTGGTAGAGAGTTACTTTTTGAGTCTTCCATATTTGTCCTGGCAGATGGTATTGATTGGTGATCCGCTGTATAGACCGTTTCGGATTATTCCAGCTGGGAACTGAGGGATTTAAATTATGATTTTTGAGGATCAATTGTACGGCGATCTGGATAAAGTTTGTCTTTGAAATTCTAGTGTGAGTTAAGTAGAATTTAGTTTGGTTGTGATTTAGCGGAGAAAAAAATGATAGTTATTAAAACTCAAGAAGAAATAGAAAAAATGAGAAAAGCAGGGAGTTTGGCTGCTCAGGTGTTGGATTATATTGGACCCTTTATAAAGGCAGGGGTTTCAACATTAACCATTAATGACCTTTGTGCCGAATTTACTCAGAAGCATGGCGCGATTTCTGCTCCTTTGAATTATCACGGATTTCCAAAAAGCATTTGCACATCAATCAATGAAGTTGTGTGCCACGGAATCCCTGTTGAAAAAGATATTCTCAAAGACGGCGATATTGTCAATATCGATATTACTGTGATTCTGGATGGTTATCATGGCGATACCTCCCGTACTTTTATGATCGGCAATGTCGACGAAGACGTAAAAAATCTGGTGAGCCGAACACAAAATGCTTTGGATCGAGGAATTGCTGCGATCCATCCGGGGAAATATTTATATGAAGTGGGCAAGGCGATTGAGAAATATATCAGTAAGTTTGATTACTCTATTGTCCGGGCTTACGGAGGCCATGGAATTGGAAAGACTTTTCACGAAGATCCCCATGTCCTTCATCATTTCAGCAAAGAAAATAGAATCCGCCTTCAGGAAGGGATGATCTTCACCGTTGAGCCGATGATCAACATGGGAAAATCCTATGAGGTAGAAACTTCTGCAACCGATGGCTGGACGGTGACGACTGTTGATGGAAGCCTAAGCGCGCAATTTGAACATACAATTCTGGTGACTTCTGAGGGCGCTGAAATTTTGACCAAGGCATAGGGCATCATTGGCTCAGAGCAGGGAAGCTATCAGCCCCGATATTCTCATAAGATAACCTTTATATTATTTATTTTGTTGATTACTATAATTTATATATTATGAGTAGCTAATATGTAAATTATATAAGGGTTATAAAATGCAAGCAAAACATCGTCGAATCATGAGAGAACAGCTGGATAATACCTTTGCTCATCTGGCTAAAGTCAAGGGGCTACAACCTCCCGTCAAGGGATGGCTACGTTCGATCCGTGACGCTTTGGGAATGTCAGGCAAACAGCTTGGCGAACGCATGAACGTTAGCCAACCGCGCGTAGTCCAGCTGGAAAAAGACGAAATCTCTGGTGCCGTCACTTTAAAAACCATGCGTCAGGCTGCAGAAGCAATGGATTGCGTCTTTGTCTACGCAGTTGTCCCTCGCGCCAGTCTGGAAGAAACCATCCGAGAACAAGCCCATAAGGTTGCTGAGAAGCGTCTTTCCCGTACCTCTCACACGATGCTGCTCGAGGATCAACAGGTGTCGAAAAAGGAGCGGAACAAGATGCTCGAAGCAAAAGTCGATGGCCTGGCCCGCGAGATGCCAAAAGGTTTCTGGACGGAAAAATGATCAATTTTGAGTATCCCGAAGGGGCAACACCGATTGATCCGAACCAATGCCTTCAACTCTTATCAAAGCCAAAGGCAGATTTGCCCCTTTTTTATGGCCTCTTTGTAGACCTATTCAACTACGCAACCCGCAAAGGGAGAACTTCTTGTTGAATGGTCTCTATGTTTTTTTGCGCTACTTTTAAATCATAGCTGGTTTGCAGGTTCAGCCAGAACTGCGCTGTGGTATTGAAGTACCTTGCCAGTCTGAGTGCGGTATCAACACTTATTCCGCGTTTCTCACGAACAACATCGTTGATCCGTGGAGCAGAAACACGCAAAGCGGTAGCAAGTGCATTGGCACTCATGCCCAAGGGCTTAAGATACTCTTCCCGTATGATTTCGCCTGGATGAATAGCTCTCATGTTATTCAAAAGTTACTCCTTTCAATGATAATCGGTGATTTCTACTTCAGTTGGCTCATCCGACCACACAAAGCAAATGCGCCACTGTTTGTTGATTCTTATGCTGTGTTGCCCCGATCGATCACCACTCAGTTTTTCCAGCATGTTTCCAGGAGGAGAGCGCAAATCAAGTAGCTCTACCGCACTGTCAAGCATCTGTAACTTGCGTTCAGCCTGTGCTTGAAACGACCTGAACTGCTTTGGTTTTCCACCCTCATAAAGGGATTGCGTCTGCTTGCACTTAAAATTCAGTATCATGGATGCTATATTATAACGCATTGCGTTAAACGTCAACCGTTAATGGGAGTGACAAGTGTTTATGGCTGTTGACCTATTCACTGATTCAGGCAGGGAGTGGCCGACGATATGTTGTTGTTTTGTGAGGTTGATGATTTGAAAGAGAGGGTGTCTCGAGTCAAGGGCTGACCCCGTAGGTTTTGTTTAAGCAGCTTAATTGACAAATCGATTCCCTCATGAATGAAGTTGACGAGCACCACCGGCCTGGCCGCGATTGCAGGGCTTGAAGGAGCTGAGTAGCCATTAGTTCTGGAGTGCCGCATTTGTGAATTTTATCTTGTTCTTGCGAGAGAAATCCTCTAGCTTAATGGGATCGGTTAAATAGTGTTCTGGAGGGGCTCATGAAAACTACAACCCAAAATTTGAAAGACGCAGTGCCTGTTGGATAAGGTGCTGCGTTTTTTTGAATTTTGAGTTAGGCATCCTGCCCCCGGAATTTACCTCAATATGATGTGATGCCGTACTGATTGCTTTATGATAAGTCTTGGCAAGATTTAGCTGATTGGGTGTGATGATGGCGTAGTCGTTCACATTTTTGAAGTGAAGAGGGATAAATGACACCGGTATTAGATTTTAAAAGCTCAGATAGTTCAATAGGGTTGATAACGAGACAACCAAGGTCTGGCCCTGAAAGCGACCTTATCGATTGTTTTATTGAGAGGGAGCTTCCCAGGCTTAAAGGTCTTAAGGGTCATTATGCGTTATTTTGTGAGCCTCAGTTAGATACCGGCTTTCCTGACATTGTGGTAGCTTCATACAATCCAAGGATATATGAAGACTGGAGGGGTGAAAGGTCAAAGTTGACATTGTCCGCGATAAAGCTTCTTCAGTATTTGCACTATGTAAATGGCGCAGATTCCGAACGTATCGAGAGGCAGATTGGAATAACAAGTAAAGGCTTGGTGAGATCTCTTGAACATTTACTTGATGCGGGTTTGGTCAGGTGGAGTGGAAAGCGTTGGGTACCAAAAGGGTTAAGGTCATCATACGGAATTAGTAAAATTGTAGCTATTGAAGCGAAAATGAATAATTGGAAAGAGGCCTTCAGGCAAGCTGAACATAACAAATGGTTTGCCTCTGAGTCATATGTCCTTTCCCCTGTTGATAATCCTCAGGCGCATATTTTAAAAAAGTCCAAAGACATGGGTATAGGGATTTATTCTATGCCAAATGGGAAGAGGGCAAAAAAGATCAGAGATTGTACAAAGGGTGAGTTGCCTTCGAGTTATGCTTCATGGTTGTTCAATGAATGGGTAGGTAGGAGATTAAATCGCTAGAGGGGTGTTACGTGGCATATCCGACAAAAAATAATGTTCGACAGGTTCTGCCGAACGTGTCAAGTATCGAGGAAGTTAAGGTGGGTGCTCAAAAAGCTGTGTTTTTAGCTGTTGATCCACATATCGGTAAAGTTGTTGTCAAAATTATGCTTCCAAACGGTGCAATTGATCGGTTGTCAAGGGAGATCGATATTGTCGTTAGTAATAACCTTATTAATGTACCCAAAATTTATGGTCATGGAACTATAGAAATTGAACAAAATAAAGCACTATACCTTTTGGAAGAGTACATAGCTGGGGGTGACCTTAGGGATTATTTATCAAACCACAAACGCTTACCGGTGGAAGATGTTCTGAAGCTGATTGGCAATCTTCTGGAAACGGTTGAACAGTTGGAAATTTGTGGTGTTGTTCACCGTGATATAAAACCTGAAAACATTATACGAGATAGGGCAGGGAAGTATTGGTTGCTAGATTTCGGAATTGCCAGAGATCTTGGGAGAGCTTCTCTAACGGCAACTGTTGCGCACTTTGGCCCACATACTGCTGGATATGCTGCCCCAGAACAATTTAGGAATCTTAAGAAAAAGATTGATTCAAAGGCTGACTTGTTTTCTGTTGGTGTCGTCGCAAGTGAGGCTCTTTTAGGAGAGCATCCTTTTTCTGCTGGAGCCAGTGGATATCTAGATATTCTTAAGAGAACGGAGATGATGGCTGTGCAACCGCTTGAGATAAGCGGAGATGAAAGTGGTGAGTTATCGAGTTTCATTAACGTATTGATGGATAAGTTTGCTTCTCGCAGACCACCAAGTGCAAGAGTTGCAAAGTCTTGGTTTGATGAGATTGTTAATAAGCATTTTTAGGGGGGTGTTATGGATTTGTTTCTGCAATTTGGTCATGGAATGATGGAGCATTGTCGTCAACTTGTTGGCCGGTGGGGTGGTGGTACTGTTATCCTCAGTCCTCGCGACCTTACTGAGGATCAAATAAGTGCTGTTTCAGGTGATGTTATAAACCGTGGTGGCTCGACTATGTTAGATCCGCAGTTTTACAATCCTCGTGGGGATCATCATGGGTTAGTTAAACATGCATATTGGCCAGAGAATTATGCTACTTCATTGTTTTTGCCAGGGGCACAGCTTACACAACTACTTAATGATCTAATTCATCTGAATGATATTGCCAAGACTGGTAAATTTATTCTGCCAAGTTTGTATTGTGAAAGAGTGGATGGTGATTGGTTGGCGGTTCAAGGTGCCATTATTGATGAATCTGTACGACTGATAACAGATAAACCTAGATTCGCTACGATATGTATTTCTGGGGAGGCTTTAAGGTTTGAAGAGCAGGTAGAAGCCCTTTTGAATGCCTCTGAGGATTGGGACGTTCAAGGTTATTATGTTGTGCCAGAGCATCCAAATGGTACATACCTTGTGGATGACCCAATGTGGTTGGCCAACCTTCTTAATCTGTGCTCTGGCTTGAGGTTGAAAGGTAGAGAAGTTGTCGTTGGATACGCAAGTCATCAAATGTTGCCTTTAGCATGCGCTGGTGTGAATGCTATTGCATCGGGTACATGGTTAAACGTCCGTTCCTTTAGTACTAAAAAATTTCAGGAACCAACGTCGGGACAAGGTGGCCGCCGCGCTAAATGGTACTACAGTCCGCAAACACTATCAGAATACAAACTTCCTTTTCTAGATATTGCTTTTTCTCAAGGGGTTCTTCCCTCTTTGGCTGTGCCTGCAACTTTTAATTCTGCATACGCTGATGTTTTGTTCTCTGGTGCTCAACCAACAACAACTAATTATTCTGAGCAATATGCATTCAGGCATTATCTTGATTGTGTGCATTATCAATGTAGTCAGTCTGTGAAAACTTCATTTCAAGAAACTGTTGATTATCAGTTGAGATTGCTAGACGATGTTGAAGGTATGATTAGGCTTGTACATCGAGCAGGTGTGCGGGGGCAGGATAGAGATTTTGCAGATTGTATCGATGTCAGTAGGGCCGCTCTAGGTGTTTTTACTGACAATCGAGGATTTGTTATGAGCAGACAATGGTGATCTGGTTCTATGACCATATTGGAAATATTCTCGTAGCCTTATAGCTGTTTATTTGAAAGGGGAGTTTCGGGGGCATCATACTCGATCATATAGGCGGCCAATCGGCCGCCTTCACAGTCTCAATCTATCTCCCCACCGAATACCACGTCCCCTTACCGACACCATGCTGCTCCAGATACCCCTGCTGAACCAGTTGGCGAAGATGCAGCTTGACGGTGTTGCGATTAGTACCCAGGAGAGTGACTGCATCGGCAATGGTAACTCTGCCACGCTCCTTGGCAATGGCCAGCATCTTTTCCGCCAGCGGTGCCAGCTTTTCCAGCAACTGTTCGCGCTCGATCTTGCCAAGCAGGACATCTTTCTGCTTTTTCAGGCTGGTCAGGAAGAAGCGCAGCCAGTCATCCAGATTTTTCCCTTCGCCCCGAATCTGTTTCTGTGATGCTCGCAGCGACCGGTAATAACCATCTCTGTTTTGTTCTACGATCTGCTCCAGTGAACTGTACGGCACATGACGATAGCCGCTCTGCAGGAGTAGCAGGGTGGTCAGGATACGGGAAAGGCGGCCGTCGGTCCGCGAACCGACGGCTATGATGTTCGATTGATAGAATCGGTTGCAGTTATACTATGCTCAGCGAATGTGAAAATCATCAAAAGTTTCTGATGCTGATAGTGTTTGCACTTGGTGGCTATCCGCCCGAGCCTGAGCTGGCCCAGTTTTACACCATTCCACCACGTTATTGACCGCCGATTCTTCTCCAGAAAAAACAGCCTCAACTGAGCCATCGGCGTTGTTGCGGCACCAACCTTTAACCCTGTGCTGATCGGCGCATGTTTTTGTGCTTTGGCGGAACCAGACCCCTTGGACTCGTCCGGTGACTTTAACGCTGACACAAATATCCATTGTGTTATCACTCACTATTGATCAGTTGTAAAAAATCGTTTTCGCTAAGAATGACAACGCCCAGTTGTTCCGCTTTTGCCAGTTTGCTTCCCGCTCCCGGTCCTGCAACAACATAATCGGTTTTTTTGCTGACAGATCCACTCGCACGACCCCCTTGAACTTCAACCAAAGCTTCCCCTTCTTTGCGGCTGAATTGTTCCAGCGATCCGGTAAAAACAAACACCTGTCCCTGTAGCCGATCCCCGATGACCTGTTCGTCACTTGTGGGGTTAATCCCTTCTTGGTTCAATTTTTTCAAAAGGGACTGGTTATTTGTGTCGCCGAAAAAGTGGATAAGACTTTCGCTGACTTGTGGCCCAACTTCATGAAGTGCCAGAAGCTGATCACTTGTGGCGGTTGCTAGTGCTTCGAGGTTGCCAAACTGACGGCTCAATACTTTTGCTAGGTGTTTGCCGACGTGGCGAATTCCAAGAGCAAAGATGAAATTTTCGAGTGGACGTTGTTTGCTGGAAGAGATCGCTTGAAGCAGATTGTCGGCAAGTTTGTCGCCCATGCGGTCGAACTGAAAGAAGTCTTCGCGGGTGAGGTGGTAAATATCGGCAAGGCTGTTAACCAGTTTAAGGCGCAGCAGTTGATCAATCAGGCGATCCCCTAGGCCTTCAATATCCATCGCTCCGCGTGAACAAAAATGTTTGAGGGATTCCTTCAGTTTGGCTGGACAATTGACTCCCTGACAGCGAGGGATCACTTCTCCTTCTTCGCGATGCACTGGGGAGTGACAGATCGGACAATGATTGGGTTCAGGGATGGGCTGTTCTTTTCCGGTGCGTTTTTCGGCGACGACCCGCACAATGTTTGGAATGACATCGCCAGCACGTTCAATGACAACTGTGTCACCAATACGGATATCGAGACGGTTAATTTCGTCCCAATTATGAAGGCTTGCACTCGAAACCATCACGCCGCTTACGTTGACAGGTTGGAGTTTGGCAACGGGTGTTACGGCTCCGGTACGACCCACTTGCAGTTGCACCGATTCGAGAAGGGTCTGTTCTTGTCGAGCCGGGAATTTGGCGGCAATTGCCCAGCGTGGGGTGCGACTTTTCTCACCCAGTTCTTGTTGTAGGTTGCTGTCATTGACTTTGACGACCATCCCATCAATTTCATAGGGAAGTGTCTCACGCATCTCTTGTAACTCAACGTAGCGAGCAATAACGTCATCCATGTTACTGGCTTCTTGAACCATGTCTAGGTTGACTTTTAACCCCCATCTTTGGAGAGATTCAAGGCTGTCTTTGTGGGTTTTGGGTGTTGCTTCTGAGCTAATCCCGATTCCATAACAACTGATGGTCAGGGGGCGGGTGGCGGTCAGCTTGGAATCGAGTTGCCGCAAGCTTCCCGCAGTTAAATTGCGTGGGTTGGCAAACGTTGCCTCTCCTTCTTCACGGCGTTGCCGGTTGAGAACCTGAAATGCTTCAAGTTCCATATAAATTTCACCGCGAACCTCCAATTGCTCAGGGTAATCATCTTGTAGCTGTAATGGAATGGCTCCGATTGTTCGAACGTTCTGGGTAATGTCCTCGCCAGTAGTTCCATCACCTCGGGTTGCTCCACGTACCAGTTTTCCTTGCTGATAGGTGAGGGCAACAGCAACGCCATCCAGTTTCGGCTCACACAGATATTGGAGGTCTTCGGATCGTGACAGAAAGCGTTTGGTTCTGGTATCAAACTCCTTCAGGTTTTCAGCATCAAATGCATTTTCCAGAGACAGCATCGGCCTGGCATGGATTGCTGGCGTAAACCCTTCGAGTGGTTGGCTGCCAACGCGTTGTGATGGAGAATCTGCTGTTGCCAGCTCTGGAAACTGCTCTTCAAGAGAGAGGAGTTTTTGCAACAGTTGATCATATTCGGCATCACTGATTTCAGGGCGATCGAGGGCGTGATAACAAAAGTTATGGTGATGAAGTTGCTGGGCAATCTCGTGGTGCTGCTGACGTGCTGTACTAAGGGAAGCTGAGGCCATAGATGTCATGTTCCTGTCGGTTGTCTGGTCAATTTTTAGAAGCTTTATATCATGTTGATTGATGTGCTGCAAAGCAAGCTCTTTCCCTTTGTGGAAGATTGCGCTAAACTCCGCCCCCACGTTGGTGTGGTCTGTAATATTACGAATTATCTCTTTTGGAGCATTGATGACTGACGAACTATCGTGGCGCCTGTTGGCTTTATTGCTGTTGTTATTTCTTTCGGGGTTTTTTTCTGGTTCAGAAACCGCATTGTTGGCTCTTGATAAATTGAGAGTCCGTTTCTTGCAGCAGAAACAACACCCGGGTGCTGATAAACTGGCGTCCCTTCTAGAAAATCCTGACCGCTTGCTCAGTGGGATTCTGGTTGGTAATAATTTGGTAAATATTGCCGCATCAGTTATTGCGACAGGGTTATGTGTCAGTTATTTCGGTGATGGGGGCGAGTTGCTGACAGTGTTGATTCTGACCCCGGTCTTATTGATCTTTTCCGAAGTCTGCCCTAAGACTTATGCTGCGCAGTATCCAGAGAAGATGTCTTTTCTGGTTTTGAATCCGATCCGCTTTGTCGTCTTTATTCTCGCACCGGTTATTTTTGTCGTGTCCTCGATCTCGCGACTGATGACAAGTTTTATCCGGAGAAAGGATGCTGAGACCCTGTCTGTCTCTGAGGATGAAATTAAAGCCATGATTGAGGTGGGGGAAGAGTCGGGTGTTGTTGCGGCTGAGCAACGGCAGATGTTACATGGAATCTTTGACCTGTCGGAAACCCGTGTTCGTGACATCATGATCCCACGGACTGAAGTGACTGGCGTTGATGTGTCGGCTAATTTTCAGGAGGTTCTGTCCATCGTGCGGCAAACGCGTCATTCACGCTTCCCAGTGTTCAATGAAGATCTCGACACCATTGTTGGGACGATTCATTCTAAAGATATTCTCGGTTATATGGGGCAGTCCGAACAGTTTTCGCTCAAAGATCTGTGCCGTGAGCCCTATTATGTCCCAGAGTCAAATCGGATTGGTGTTCTGTTGCAGAGCTTTCGCAAAAGGCGCGAACACTTGGCCATCGTTGTCGATGAATACGGTGGAATGGAGGGAATTGTCACCCTTGAAGACGTTGTTGAAGAAATTGTCGGTGACATCCACGACGAGTATGATGTTGAAGAACTTGATTTTAGAAAGTTGGGGGAAGGCCATTATCTGATCGATGCCGCTATGCCACTGCGTGAGGTGAATCGGCGTTTTGAGCTGAATCTTCCCGAAGAGCACGTCACCACTTTAGCTGGGCATTTGTTGCAGATGTTGGGTAAAATTCCAACCGAAGGAGATTGCTGTGAAGAAGAAAATCTTCTGTTTCGGGTGCGACGTATGGATGATCGGCGGATAGAAGAGATTGAAATGGTGATTTCTACATCTGATGAGTGAGAAGCAGTACAAGAAAAAAATATTCTGATGGTTTGACTTTGCCCTTTATTTAACCCTATCGGTCTTGTTTTAGAACAGAAAACAGTCCGACTTCTTAAAAGAAGCTTATAATATTAGGCAGTTTTGAGATTCCCCACCTTTTTCCCATGTTTCATTGTATCCAAGTCCCCGTCATAGCAACATTTTCCAGATAAATTAATCTCTTCAAAAAAGCATTTCTGCTTGACAGTTATTGATGCCACAGCTATATTTCCATCATTCTGGTGTCAAATAGTGTCAAGTGGTGTCAATATGAAATTTTCCGGTGAATATAATGTCAGTATCGACTTGAAAGGGCGGATTAGTATTCCGGCCTCGTTCAGGGACGAACTACGTCAAACCTACCAGTCGGAGGGGTTGGTTGTCACCCGTTATAAAAATGGTTTGGTCGCTTATCCACCTAGTCGCTGGGAAGAAATTTGTGCCAATGTTTTTGCTATGGCTCCTGGTTCCAGACGTGAGGCTAATTTGCGTACCCGGATTGCTCCGGCAAAAGAATGTTCTTTTAATGCCCAGGGTCGAATTCAGATCCCTCAGTCTCTACGCGAACATGCAGGCTTGGATAAGGATGTTGTTGCTATCGGCATGTTCGAAAAAATAGAAATCTGGAGCCAGAAAGCCCATGCCCTGATTGCCGCTGATTCTGAATCAATATTGGATGAGGATGCACAGGGGCAGGCGGATTTGGGCTTTTAGCCATGTTGTCTGCCCCCTTTGAGCATCTGTCGGTGATGCCTGAGGAAGTTTTGCACTGGCTGCAACCTGTGGCTGGCGGCATTTATCTTGATGGTACCCTTGGTGGCGCTGGACATTCTCGTTTGATTCTTGACGCGGCTACAGATAGTCGCATCATCGGATTGGATAGAGACCCTGTTGCTTTGCAGGCAGCTGCTGAGGTTTTGGCGCCTTATGGGGATCGGGTCAGCTTACACCATGCGACTTTCGATCAGGCAAGTCAGGTTCTGTCAAAACTTGGTATAGATAGTCTTGACGGTATGCTCCTTGATCTCGGGGTCTCCTCTCATCAATTAGATACCCCGGAGCGGGGTTTCTCCTTCCGTTACGATGCACCCCTCGATATGCGGATGAATCCCACCGAGGGAGTTACTGCTGCAGACATTGTTAATCAGATCGATGAGGCGGAACTGGTACGTATCTTTTTTGAATATGGCGAAGAGCGCTACAGCAGGCGAATTGTTAGAAAGATTGTTGCCCAGCGCAAGGAATCAGCATTAACAAACACTGGAGAGCTGGCAGAGTTGGTTCGTCAAGCAGTTCCTGGTGGTTATCGTCCAAGCAAAATCCATCCAGCAACTCGGGTGTTTCAGGCATTGAGGATTCACGTTAACGATGAACTGGGTCAGGTGAAGCGGGGAGTTGAGGCTGGCATCTCACTGCTTAAGCCGGGTGGACGTATGGTCGTTATCAGCTTTCACTCATTGGAAGATCGAATCGTTAAGCATTTGTTCCGTGAAAAGGCTAAGGGCTGTATCTGTCCTCCCCGTTTGCCGGTTTGTCAGTGCGACAATACTCCTGATGTGAAAATATTATCACGCAGGGGAGTAAGAGCCCAAGATGCTGAAATTAGTCAGAATGTTCGATCCCGCAGCGCTATATTGAGAGCAGTTGAGCGTTGTTAGTCAGCCCGTTGGGATCAAGAAAGGGATAGTAAATGTCAGAAGCCGTTTCTCAAGCAACAGTTAAAATTCCTGGTTTTTCTTTTTATCGTCCCCGACTTAGCTCGGTTTTTGTTGCACTTCTACTAGTTTCCTTACTGTCTCTGCTGTTTGTTTGGTCGCGGATCCATGCAATTAACCTGGAATACGGTATCTCCAGCTTGGAACGTGACATTCGTAGCCATGAACAGCAGATCAAAGAATTGAAACTGGAGGCTGCTTTTTTAGCTCGAGATGAGCGAATTGAAAAGTTGGCCAGAAGAGATCTTGGATTACGTACCCCAGCGCCCGGACAAATTATCAGGGTGGAGTGATATGGCTTTAACAGAACGTGGAATTCAGATGCGCATCCGCTTTTTCGGGGTTTTATTTATCCTGATATTTTTGATGATTGCCGGGCGCGCCTATTACCTTCAGGTCGTTCAGGCTTCAGAGCTCCAGGGTCGTGCCGACCAACAACGTCAACGTGTTGTCAAGTTGGCACCACAGCGAGGAAGCATATTTGATAGCAAGGGGGATCCTTTAGCTATAAGTCTTGCTGCAGATTCACTTTATGCTGATCCGGTGTTGATTGAAAATCCTAAAAAAGTTGCCGGGCAACTGGGGGGACTTCTTAAAAAACCGCAGAAAGAGTTGCTGCGATTACTTTCTTCGAAAAAACGTTTTGTTTGGTTGCAACGGAAACTTGACCCAAAGGTTGCCAAGCAAATTCGCGATCTGAAGATATACGGCCTTCAATTTGTAACTGAACGGAAACGTTACTATCCTCAAGCGAGTACTGCAGCGCATGTGTTGGGTTTCACCGGGCTAGATCCAAAGGGTCTTGAAGGGGTTGAGCTTGAATATGATCGGCAACTGCAGGGAGAGCCAGGGCGACTGGTTTCGTTGCGCGATGCGAGAGGCCGTGGGCTGGCTTCAGCAGATCAATTGGTTCAAGGCGGAGTGGCTGGTCACAACCTTTTTCTGACGTTGGATCGGTCGCTGCAATATATCGCTGAAAAAGAGCTGGCTCGAGTTGTTCAGGAAACTGGCGCTGTTGGTGGAACTGTTGTGATGTTGGAACCTGCCAGTGGTCGGGTTCTGGCGATGGCTAGTCAGCCTGATTACAACCCGAATCTAGCCGGGCGATATCGGGCAGCGAAACGCCGCAACCGGGCGGTTTGTGATATGTATGAGCCAGGGTCAACTTTTAAGCCGTTTCTTATGGCCGGAGTCTTGGAAGAGGGATTGGTTCAACCAGGACAAAAAATTTATTGTGAAAATGGGCGCTATTCTGTCGGTGGAAAAATTATCCGTGACTATAAAAAATTTGAAAAATTGACTTTAAAAGAAGTCATGAAGTTCAGCAGTAATATCGGTTTGGCCAAGCTGGGAAAAGCGTTAGAGCGGGAGCGGTTTCATTCTTATATTCGCGATTTCGGTTTTGGTGAACAAACTGGACTTGATCTTCCTGGAGAGGTGAAAGGGATACTACGCTCACCATCAAAATGGTTCGAGATTGATTTGGCGGCAATTTCTTTTGGTCAGGGGCTAAGTGTCACGCCGATACAGATGGCTTCTGCTATGGCTGTTATTGCAAATGGTGGCTTATTGATGGAACCCTATCTAGTTGAAAGGGTGACTGATGCAGATGGTCAACAAATACAGAAGCGACTGCCACAGGTTCGACGACGGGTTGTTTCGGAAAAAACGGCACAGCAGGTGAGAGATATGATGGTTGCGGTTACCGAACCGGGTGGAACAGGAACCAGAGCTGCACTGTCGGGATACCGGGTCGCCGGCAAGACGGGTACGGCACAAAAGGTTGATACGGTGACGGGTGGCTACTCTCCCGATAAGCGAGTCTCTTCATTTGTTGGTTTTGTCCCGGCAGACAACCCTGCATTGGTACTTTCTGTCACTGTAGATGAGCCAAAAGGAAAAGCTTATGGTGGTTTGATTGCCGCACCGGTATTTGCAAGAATTGCTGGCCAGACTCTCAGTCATTTAAATATTCTTCCCAAAGGAACTGTTGCGGCCTTAACAACGGAGCAGCTAATCGCAGAACCCTTGCCCGATTTGGCTGCATTGTTACCAGAAGTTGAGACAAGCGATGGTCTGAGGATGCCAAACTTTTCTGGGATGAGTTATCGCCAGGTATTGCAGACAATGGAGAAGGAAAACCTGAATTTAAAACTTTCCGGGAGTGGTCAGGTTGTTAAGCAATACCCAGCTCCAGGTAAAGTTATCCGGTATGGCAAGCAGGCCTGGATTCGTTTTGGTGCCTGATAAATACAGGTGGGGAAAGAGGTTTCCATGAAATTGAAAAAGCTACTGGAAAGAATCCAGCCTCAGGAAATACTTGGTTCTTCAGAGCTTGTCGTCACTGGCCTGGCCTATGATTCGCGTCAGGTACAGCCGGGAATGATTTTCTTTGCTCTGCCTGGAGTTAAGGTCGATGGAGTCGATTTCATTTCCCAGGCGTTGGTAAGTGGAGCTGTAGCGATTATTGCCGAACGTCTCCCGAAGTCCTGTCCGGCGGATGTCTGTTTTGTCCGGGTTGCCAATGCCCGCCTGGCGATGGCGCAGATAGCGGCTGGATACTATGAAGATCCAACGCTCGGAGTTCCGGTGATCGGTGTTACCGGCACAAATGGTAAAACAACAACGACCTATCTGCTTGAAGCGATACTCAAACAGGCTGGGTTGTCGCCAGCTGTTTTCGGCACAGTGGAATATCGCTTTAACAGTATTTGTATTCCAGCAGAGCGTACGACGCCTGAATCAATCGATCTGATGCGGATGATGGCTGATTTCAGGGAGCAGGGTGCTACTGCAATGATCCTTGAAGTTGCCTCACATGCCTTGGAGCAGCACCGTGTAGACGGTATTCATTTTGATGTGGCGATATTTACCAATCTGACGCCGGAACATCTTGACTATCATCTTGATATGGATAGCTATTTTACCAGTAAGCGCAGACTATTTACTGAGTTGCTCGGTAACGGGGCCGCGGTTATCAACAGTGATGATTCTTTCGGCAGGAAACTGCTGAAGGAAAATAGTAGCTGGAGCTGTTTCGGCTTGAATGCGGAAGCAGATGTTCATCCGCAACAAATTGAAGTCGGTCGCGATGGGATTTGTGGCATCTTCTCATTTGCTGATGAAAGTCTGGTAGTTAAAAGCGGAATGATCGGTGACTTTAACGTTAGTAATCTACTGGCGGCTGTTGCTGCAGCTCATCAGCTTGGAATCGAATCTGATTCAATAGCCAAAGGGATTGCTGCTGCACCTCAGGTTCCGGGACGAGTGGAAAAAGTAAAAAACAATCGAGGAATATTAGCTTTGGTCGATTATTCCCATAGCAGTGATGCTCTGGAACAGGTGCTCAAGACCCTTACGAAACTTGAATCTCGACGGCTGGTAACCGTTTTTGGTTGCGGTGGGGATCGTGATCAGGGCAAGCGACCTGTTATGGGGGCGGTGGCAACCCGCTATTCCAATCTGGCGATATTGACTTCAGACAACCCGCGCACGGAAGATCCGCTGGCAATTCTTGAGCAGATTCGCGTCGGCGTGGAAAGTGCCGGTGGTAAAGAGTTGAGTGATGCAGAGGCACTCGCCGCGGAAGAGGGGTTTATCGTTATTCCTGATCGTCGCAATGCAATTGAGTTTGCAGGCCAATTGGTCGAGACAGGTGATCTGTTGTTGGTTGCAGGGAAGGGACACGAAGATTATCAGATCCTGGGGAGCGAAAAGATCCATTTTGATGACCGCGAGGAATTAGATCGCGTGCTAAATAAAGTAACAGGCTCAGATAGTGTTATCGACGGAACCGGAGACGAAAACCATGTTTGACCTCGAGCGAATTGCCCGAATTACAGATGGTGATTTCTCTGGCAGAAAAGTTAGCTGCGCGTTGAGTGGAATTTCTACTGATAGTCGAAATCTGGCTCCCGGTTCGCTGTTTGTCCCCTTACGGGGGGAACGTTTTGATGGCCATGATTATCTCGGTCAGGCGGTAAAGAATGGTGCTGCTGCATGTCTGAGCGAAGAAGTTGTTGCTGGCTTGAGCGTTCCAGTTGTGCGGGTAGCAAACACTTTACGGGCGCTTGGAGACATCGCCGCAGCTTACCGTTTACAACTCAACGGACCATTGGTTGCTATCACGGGTTCGGCCGGGAAAACAACCACCAAGGAAATGTTGGCTACGATTTTGGAGCAAGTCGCTCCAGGTCTGAAGACCTCTGGTAATTTTAATAATCTGATTGGTTTGCCGTTGACCTTGTTTCGCTTGAAAAAGGAACACCAATGGGCGGTTCTGGAAATGGGAACCAGTGCCCTTGGCGAGATTGAACGTTTGACCGAAATAGCCCAACCTACAATTGGTGTCATCACTAATATCGGCGCCGCACATTTGGAAACATTACGTGGTTTGGATGGTGTTTCTAGAGCAAAAGGTGAGCTTTACGCCGGATTACAGGGAGGGACAGCCATCCTCAATCTTGATGATCCGCGGGTATCGCGCTTGCCAGTTGCTAATGGGGTGAAGAAGTTGACCTATGGGATCTCTGAACAGGCTCAAGTTCGTGCAGAACATATTGAGGAGATAACTGCAGGTGTCCGGTTTGATCTTCTGTCCGCAGGGCAGAGCCATCGAATCGAATTGAGAATTCCCGGACGGCACAATGTATCAAATGCTTTGGCTGCTGCTTCGGCGGCGTTAGAAATGCAAGTTTCGGTAGATAAAATTGCTAATGGATTGAATCAATTTGTTGCCATCCCGGGGCGAATGAACCTTACTCCTCTCCCCTGTGGTGGCCTGCTGCTTGATGATAGCTACAACTCCAATCCCCTTTCAGCTTACGCAGCTCTTGATGCTTTGGTGTCGTTGACTGGGTCGGGCAGGCGGGTTGCAGTGTTGGGTGATATGCTCGAACTGGGTGAGGATTCTGCGCAAATGCATGAAGATCTGGGTGTAAAAGTTGCCGGGGCTGCTGAGTTGTTAGTTGGTATCGGCCAGTTTTCTGCCGATCTTTGCCGGGGGGCAAAAGCTGCGGGAATGAAGGCCGGACAAATGACAGAACTGAAAGATGCGGCTGCAGCGATAGAATATTTGCAGGTTCAGCAACGTTCCGGTGACAAAATCCTGGTAAAAGGGTCGCGAGGAGTACGCCTGGAACAAGTTGCGGAGGCTTTAAAGACCGCCGTTAATACCCCTTTGAATGGAAAGAAAGGAAACTAGTAGGTGCTATATCACCTCTTATATCCTCTTCATACAGAATATTCGGTGTTGTATGTTTTTCGTTACATCACTTTCCGTACTATCTACGCGACGATTACCGCCTTGCTGATATCTTTCATTCTTGGACCCTGGTTGATTGCAACCTTGCAGCGAATGCAGATTGGCCAAACGATCCGCAAGGTTGGACCCGAATCCCACTTTGTGAAAGAGGGAACCCCGACCATGGGTGGGGCGTTGATTCTATTCGCAATAATTATCCCGACACTTCTCTGGGCTGACCTGACAAATCTCTATATCTGGGTCACATTGCTGGTCACAACAGGATATGGTGCCGTGGGTTTTATTGATGATTATCTCAAGGTTGTGCGTAAAAGTAGTGATGGCATTTCTGCTCGACAGAAAATGTTCTGGCAAATTCTGATCGCTTTAATTGCGTCACTGTTGCTTTACAGGAGTGGCAATTTTGATACCCATTTAAGTTTGCCATTTTTTAAAAATGTGAATCCTGATCTTGGGATATTCTACATTCTGTTTGCTACTTTGGTGATGGTTGGTGCCAGTAATGCAGTGAATTTGACTGATGGACTTGATGGACTGGCGATCGGTCCGATGATTATTGCTGCTGGGACTTTCTTGCTGTTGGCATATTTGGTTGGAAACGCCAAGCTATCCAGTTACCTGCAGATTACTGGTATTCAGGGCGCAGGTGAGCTGGCAATTCTTTGTGGTGCAATGGTCGGTGCGGGGCTCGGATTCTTGTGGTTTAACACTTACCCTGCTCAGGTGTTTATGGGTGATGTCGGTAGCTTGTCACTCGGTGGAGCGCTGGGAACTATTGCAGTAATTACTAAAAATGAATTTGTCTTGGTCATTGTTGGTGGAATTTTTGTTATTGAAGCGCTTTCAGTTATTGTTCAGGTCATTTCGTTTCGCTACTGGGGGCGCCGGGTTTTTCGGATGGCGCCAATTCACCATCACTTTGAACTCAAGGGTTGGCCAGAACCAAAAATAATCGTTCGGTTTTGGATTATCAGTATCATATTGGCACTTATTGCTCTTTCGACGTTGAAATTACGATGAAAATGGCGTCGCAAAAAAGTCTATCCTGCTGTGTTACAGCGTTTTTTCAGGATCTCAGTATCCAGTTGTATGTCTTCGCCCCTGAAAAATCACTAGGCCTTACTGGACGAAATTTTTGCTTAGCCATTTAAACCAATTAAATATTTCATTTTTATCGTGAGTGGCTCATGAAGTTCGATTTTAAAAACAAACGCATTGTGGTTATTGGAGCAGGCTTGAGTGGTCAGGCTCTGGTACGTTTTTTAATCGAGCGTGGAGCAACTGTGGCGTTGTCCGATTTGCGCAAGCAGGAGGAAATTGCAGGACTTGATTCTCTGAAGGGACTGCCAGTACGTTACGATCTCGGTGGTCATGACCTCGAACTGTTCAAACAGGCCGATCTGATTGCCGTAAGCCCGGGAGTCCCTCTTGATTGTGAGCCTTTGCAGCTGGCATCATCCTGTGGGATTCCCCTACTTGGAGAAGTTGAAATTGCAGCACGGGAAATAACCGTACCGATTATCGGAGTAACAGGAACCAACGGAAAATCAACGACTACCAGCCTGATCGGCGAGATAATGCAGGATTGGGGAAGGAATGTTTTTGTCGGTGGAAATTTAGGTACGCCTTTAGTTGAAGCATGTTTTGATGAATATGACGGGGTCGTTGTTGAACTCTCCTCGTTTCAGTTAGAAAGCATCGAACAGTTTCATCCCGCCATTGGATTACTCCTTAACCTGAGTTCAGATCATCTTGATCGCTATCATGACTTACAGAGTTATTATCAGGCTAAACTGGGGTTGTTCCGTAACATGACAGCCGCTGATTTCGTTGTGCTGAATGCTGACGACCCAGAGGTTTGCAGGCTGACAGCTAATGTTGAAGCAAGAAAAATTTGGTTTTCTGCCCGAGGAAGGTTGATTGAGGGGATGACACGTTTGGGAGACAAACTGGTTTGGAATTGGTCAGGAGCCGATATTCAGTTCCCGTTGTCTGATTTGAAGCTTTCCGGTGAGCACAATATTGAAAACGCAATGGCTGCGATGATCCCGGCTTTGTTACAGGGGTGTCCGGCAGGACTGGCATGGGATGCAGTTTGTTCCTTCTCGGGTCTTGAGCATCGGATGCAGTTAGTCCGGCGGTTGAATGGAGTGGCTTGGTATAACGACTCAAAAGGAACTAACGTCGGGAGTGTGATGAAGAGTCTTGCCGGGTTTTCGTCTGGTGTCACTCTGATCGCAGGTGGAAAAGATAAGGGGGGTGATTATTCACCTCTCAGACCACTGCTCAAGCAGAAGGTTGATCATTTGATTCTGATTGGCGAAGCTGCGCAGAAAATGGCAACAGATTTATCAGGAAGCTGTGATGTTCGCCTTGTTACAGGCTTGGAAGCCGCTGTTGAGCAAGCTTGTGAAATCACTGCTACAGGTGGAACGGTATTGTTGTCTCCGGCCTGTTCCAGTTTTGATATGTTTGCCAATTTTCAGGTGCGTGGGTCTGAATTTGAACGTCTGGTTCGGCAACTTCCTGTAGGGGAGGTTGGGCTATGACATTCCGGCGTGATGTTGATACTTCTCTGCTATTGCTGACAGTTACGTTGACCTGTATCGGTGTGGTGATGGTCTATTCATCATCGGCAATTATGGCAGCGGAGCGATTTAACGATGGCTTCTATTTTTTGAAAAGACAACTGCTCTATACGCTGGTTGGTTTTGTTCTGATGGCAGTTGCAACCTATTTTAATTACAAAAACTGGCGAAAATTAGCAGTGATCTCTTTGCTCGGAAGTATTGTGTTGCTGGCATTGCTATTTATCCCCGGTTTTGGTGTGCGGGTTGGTGGTGCAATGCGCTGGTTACGTTTGCCGGGCTTGACCGTTCAGCCCGCCGAGCTGGTGAAGCTCACCTTGGTTCTCTATCTAGCCCACTCCCTGACACGTAAGAAAGAAAAGGTTCGTTCCTTTCTTAAAGGCTATTTCCCCTACATGCTCGTCCTTGGTTTGCTTTTGGGGATGTTGGTTAAACAGCCAGATATGGGCAGTGCCATGATTATCGCCGGAGTTGCACTGTCGATGTTAATTGTTGCTGGGGTGCGTTGGCGTTACATCCTGCCAACAATTCTGATGACCCTGCCGGTGGTCTATTTTCTGATTATGCAGGTTGATTATCGCCGCCGCAGGATTATGGCTTTCCTCGATCCATGGGATGACCCTTTTGATACCGGATTTCAGATCATTCAGAGTCTGGTTGCTTTTGGTAAAGGGGGAGTTCTTGGGCAAGGGCTGGGAATCGGAGAGCAAAAATTATTTTATTTGCCAGAAGCACACACTGATTTCATTTTTTCTGTGATCGGTGAAGAACTGGGACTGGTTGGAGCTCTTATTGTCGCAGCACTGTTTTTGCTGCTGGTTCTTTGCGGTATTCGGATAGCGTTACAATGTCAGGATCCATTTGGTCGAAATCTGGCTTTTGGTATAAGTCTGCTGCTCGGGTTGGAAGCATTTGTAAATTTGGCAGTTTGTCTAGGTTTACTGCCAACAAAGGGGTTGGCATTGCCATTTGTCTCTTATGGAGGGACAAGTTTGGTGGTGAGTCTGATTGCGGTAGGAATTCTATTGAATATTTCAAATTCACTAGGGTCGGTAAAGTGAAGTTGCTGCTGGCCGGTGGCGGAACCGGTGGACATCTTTTCCCGGCAGTTGCATTGGCACAATTATTACTTCTGCAAGATGGAAAATCAGAAGTGCAATTTGTCGGAACCGAGCGGGGCTTAGAAAAAAAATTACTACCAAAGTTGGGATTACCTCTGGCAACTGTTGATATGGTCGGGTTTGTTGGTCGAGGCTGGCGTGGAAAGTTGGAATTATTGCCCAAACTATTCAAAAGTCTCGGACAAGCGAATGAAATATTGCGCAACTTCAAGCCAGACTTGGTTATCGGAGTGGGTGGGTACGCTTCAGTTCCGGTATTAATAGTGGCAAAACTGAGAGGGATTCCTTATCTGATTCATGAGCAGAATGCAATCCCCGGATTAAGTAATCGGCTATTGGCTCGGGGGGCAAAACTGGTCTGCCTCTCTTTTTCTGCAAGTGCAAATTTGTTTAACAGTTGTAAAACCAAGGTGACCGGTAATCCATTGCGGCAAGGGTTGGACAACGTATCCACGGAAATTCCTCACCCTGGCAAACTATTGATTTTTGGTGGTAGTCGGGGAGCCAGGGCTATTAATCAAACAATTATAAAGATGCTGCCATTGATGCGCAATTGGGAACAGAAGCTCGAAATTTTACATCAAACTGGGGAAGAAGATTTTATAGAAGTTCAGCGAGCCTATTCTGCTGCGGGGTTTGATCCACAGCAAGTTGTCCCTTTTATTGATGATATGCCAGCTGCTTATTCTGCTGCAAGTCTGGTGATCTGTCGCTCCGGAGCAACAACGTTGGCAGAGTTGACAGTTTGTGGAAGGCCAGCGATCTTGATTCCTTTTCCCCATGCGGCTGGAGATCATCAGACGGCCAACGCCAAGGCGCTTGATGATGTTGGAGCTGCAATATTGTTGCCTCAGGATGAATTAACCCCAGAGAGACTTGTCCTCTTGGTAAAAGAGCTTCTTGAAGATGAAAAAGCACTACAGAGTATGGCTGAAAAGGCGCGTCTGCTTGGTTTGCCGGGTGCGGCGGAGCGAATTCTAAATGAGTGTCGACGCTCACTTGGAGCGCCATTGGTGGAGGGAATATAGATGTACGGACGGATCAAGAAAATACATTTTATTGGTATTGGTGGTATTGGTATGAGTGGTATTGCCGAACTTCTTTTAAATCAAGGGTATCGAGTTTCTGGATCTGATCTGCGTGAGTCGGATACGACTCTTCGGTTGGCCGATTTGGGTGGCGAAATTGTTGTTGGTCACAGTGCAGAAAATATTACAGAAGTCGATGTTGTTGTGACTTCAACAGCCGTTAAAGCAGATAACCCTGAGGTTGTTGAAGCATTGCGCCAGCATGTCGCAGTTATTCCACGAGCTGAGATGTTGGCAGAGTTGATGAGAATGAAGTACGGCATTGCTATTGCTGGAACGCATGGCAAGACGACAACAACAAGTATGATGTCTGTTGTATTGCAACATGCAGGTGTCGACCCGACTGCTGTTATCGGTGGCAAGCTTGATGCGTTTGGTTCCAATGCTAAGCTGGGCCGTGGAAAGTTTTTGGTCGCCGAAGCAGATGAGTCTGATGGCTCTTTTATGCATCTATCACCGACGATTGCCGTAGTAACAAACATTGATGCGGATCACCTTGATTTCTACTCAGGAATAGAAGAAATCAAGCAGATATTTATCGATTTTATTAATAAAGTTCCTTTTTATGGACGAGCTGTCCTCTGTTTGGATGACTCAAATATTCAAGATATTCTGCCCGCCGTCAAAAAGCGCTTCACCACTTATGGATTCAGCAGCCAAGCTGATTTTTATGCTGATGATGTTCAACACCGTCAGGGGCGAACCAGTTTTACTGCTTACTATCAGGGTGAAGAGTTGGGACGAATTTCTTTCCGGATGCCTGGTCGACACAATGTTTTAAACGCTCTGTCAGTGATTGCTGTGGCGCATGAACTTGAAATTCCGTTCCAGACCATTATCGGAGGGTTCCGCAATTTCGGTGGTCTGCAGCGCCGTTTCGAGTTACGGAATGAAATTAACAACATCATGATCATTGATGATTATGGTCATCATCCTGTTGAGATAAAAGCAACTTTGAGTGCAGCTAAAAGTGGCTGGAATAAGAGAGTGATTGCTGTCTTTCAACCGCATCGGTACAGTCGAACAGAGGCCTTGTTTGACGAGTTTTTGACTGCTTTTTATCAGGCTGATCAACTTGTGGTTACAGATGTGTATGCTGCTGGTGAAGAATCAATAGAGGGGGCGACAGGGGAAGCATTGGCACAGGGAATTGTCGAGCATGGTCACAAGGCAGTGTCTTACTGTTCTACTTTAGAAGAGGTGAGTGACTTTGTCGCGGAGATTGTTGAGCCGGGCGATATGGTGGTGACATTGGGAGCGGGCAATATTAACCAGGTTTGTAACTTGTTAGCAGAGCGACTGCGCAAGAAAGAGCTTCAAGGATGAGTTGTTTTACGCGGGAGCAGATGTTGTCAAAGAAGGTTGGTGTTTTGCTGGGAGGTTTATCAGCAGAACGGGAGATCTCTTTGAAGACCGGGAATGCTTCCGTACGTGCATTGCAACAACTTGGCTACAATGTTGTTGCTATCGATGTTAAGCAAAATTTGCCGGAACAATTGCAAGAAGCAGGCGTTGAAGTTGCTTTTATCGCATTGCATGGGCGTTTTGGTGAAGATGGCCGGGTTCAGGGTTTACTGGAGGTGTTACAAATTCCCTACACCGGCAGTGGTGTGCTGGCATCTAGTGTGGCGATCGACAAAGTTATGACCAAGCAATTTTTTCTTTATCATAAGTTGCCAACTCCTGAGTTCGATTTTATGCGTCCGGGCGATTCTTCTGCTGATTTGCTGCAGCGCTGTAATAAATTACCACTGGTGGTCAAGCCCTCACGTGAGGGCTCCACTATTGGTATCACCATAGCCCGAAGTCATGAAGATCTGCGTAGTGGTATTGATCTGGCTGCAGATTTGGATGGAACGGTTTTGGTAGAAGATTTTATTGATGGCGTAGAGTTAACGGTATCGGTGGTGAATGGGGAGGTTTTGCCAATCATCCAGATTGTTCCCAAGAATGGTTTTTACGATTATCAAGCAAAGTATACCTCTGGGGATACTGAATATTTACTGCCGGCACCAATTAACACGAAAAATTATCAGTTGGTGCAACAAGCGGCCTTTAAGGCTTGTCGGGTACTAGGCTGCCGGGGTGCAGCACGGGTTGATTTTATGTTCAGGGAAGGTCAGTTTTTTTGTATCGAAGTTAATACGATCCCGGGTATGACTGAAACCAGCCTGCTGCCTAAAGCGGCTGAGGCAGCAGGGATCAATTTTCAGCAACTGGTCGAGATGATATTGCTTGATGCCGATTTGGATAAATAGTGATGGTGTCGCAAAAAGTTCGACCTGCTGCGTTACAGTGTTATTTAAGAGCTTCTGGATACTCATGTGTGGCATCACCACTGAAGAAACACTATGTTTTATAAGACAAAAATATTGCTTAGCCAGCGACTGAGAAAAACATGCGTGATTTGAAAAAAAATCAGAAAAAAAGTAAAAAAACACACCAAAACCGGATCAAAAAGCAAAAAAAACCATTAAATTGGCGGAATTTGTTACATCGTGGTTTGCGTGTCGGGATTACTTTTTTCAGCATTGCTTTGGTTTTGATCGGTGGTTTCTTTGTGACGCAATTGATGCTGGCATCAGATCTATTCAGGGTTGATAAGATTGTCGTGCGAGGCAATGAACGACTCATGGAACGGCAGGTCGAAGCTCTTTCAGATATCCAGATTGGTATCAATACTTTCAGTCTGGATCTTGGTTTGATTGGCCGAAAAATTGAAGAAAATCCTTGGGTGCAAAAGGCCGATGTCCAAAGGATTTTTCCACGACAGGTCGTCATCAGTTTGAAAGAGCGTGAACCTGTAGCAATCATAAACTTGGGGTATCTCTATTATCTGGATGACCAAGGGGAAGTTTTTAAGGTTCTGGGTGCGAAGGATAGTCTTGATTATCCAATTGTTACCGGTTTTAACTACGATAAAGCGCAAGATCATGATTCAGAGTATGCGCAGACGTTACGGCAAATTGTAGTGCTGTTGGCTGATTTGCGTAAGCGTGATTTGTTTAGTCTGGCGCAGGTTTCTGAGGTACATCATGAGGAAAGCGGCGGGTTTTCCCTTTTTACACTGAAAGGTGGGGTTAAAATCAAGCTTGGTTATGACGAGCATAGCAAAAAATTAGACCGGCTAGAACGGATTTTTACACAGTTACAACCAAAATTACAGATGCTCGATTACATTGATTTGAATGTTGAAGAAAAAGTGATCGTTAGAATTGAACGGCTGAAAAAACGGCCAAAAGCTGATACCAAGGGGGTGTCATGAGTAAAAGAACTGAAAATTTAATCGTTGGACTCGATATCGGTACTACAAAAATTTGCTGTATTGTTGGCAATATGACGGAAGAAGGGTTGGACGTTGTTGGCATAGGGACTAGCCCGTCAAAAGGATTACGCAAAGGTGTCGTGATTAATATTGAGAGTACCGTTTCTGCAATCCAGAAGGCAATTCGTGAAGCCGAATTGATGGCTGGATGTGAGATTAAATCGGTTTTTGCCGGAATTGCGGGCGGACACATCAAGGGACTTAATTCACAGGGTGTGATTGCAATTAAAAATCGAGAAGTGACGAATGAAGATTTACAGAGGGTGATTGACGCCGCCAAGGCGATAGCAATCCCGATGGATCGTGAAGTCATGCATATTCTGCCTCAAGAATTTATTATTGATGATCAGGATGGCATCCGTGAACCACTGGGAATGAGTGGGGTACGCTTGGAGGCAAAGGTTCATATTGTCACCGGAGCAGTGGCTAGTGCTCAGAATATTATCAAGAGCTGTAACCGGGCTGGGACAGACGTTGCGGATATTGTTCTTGAACAATTAGCCAGCTCTGAAGCGGTGTTGTCTTCTGATGAAAAAGAGTTGGGTGTTGCGTTGGTCGATATCGGTGGCGGGACTGCTGATATTGCGATTTTTTCGGAAGGTGCAATCAAGCATACTTCAGTTTTATCCATTGGTGGCGATCATCTGACCAACGATATTGCGGTGGGTTTGCGAACTCCTATGGGAGAGGCAGAAAAAATTAAGCAGTCATATGGTTGTTGTTTGACCTCTATGGTCGGGAAAGACGAGACGATAGAGGTTCCATCGGTTGGTGGCCGCGAATCTCGAATTTTATCACGGCAACTGTTAGCGGAAATTCTTGAACCTCGGGTTGAAGAAATATTTTCGTTGGTGAATCGTGAAATCAACAAAAGTGGTTACAGCGATTTGATTGCCTCGGGGATTGTTATTACTGGTGGTAGTGCAATTCTGCCTGGGATGCCAGAACTGGCAGAGCAGGTTTTTAATCTTCCCGTACGACGCGGTAATCCACTGGATATTGGTGGCTTGACTGATGTTGTTAATTCTCCGATTTATGCTACCGGAGTTGGCTTGGTGAAGTATGGGAGCATGAATACTCAAGCACAGAACTTTAAAATTGGAGAAAAGAACGTATTTGAGCGGGTTTCCCAGCGAATGAAAGAGTGGTTTAGCGAGTTTTTTTAATCGATAATTATATGATAATTACTTGTAAAATAAATCGAATATTGGTAAGTTAAGCTTACTTAAATATAACTAGTTTTTGGGTTCGCGGAGAAGCCGGAAACGCAGCGTTAGGGAGGGCATAATGCCTAATCAAGAGGGAGTCATGTTTCAGTTCGAAGCAGCATTGGATCAAGCTGCAAAAATTAAGGTTGTTGGTGTCGGTGGTGGTGGTGGAAATGCCGTCAATACAATGATTCGCAGCAATGTTGAAGGGGTAGAGTTTCTAACGGCAAATACTGATGCGCAGGCACTACGGCGTAGTGATGCCTCCATGAAAATTCAACTTGGTGGCCATTTGACGAAAGGGTTGGGGGCGGGTGCCAATCCTGAAATTGGCCGTCAGGCAGCAGAAGAAGATAAGCAACGTCTGGTTGAAATGTTTGAAGGAGCCGACATGATTTTTGTCGCTGCTGGCATGGGGGGGGGGACCGGTACCGGAGCTGCACCAATCATAGCTGCGGCAGCAAAAGAGGCAGGTGCACTAACCGTAGGTGTCGTAACTAAGCCGTTTACTCGCGAAGGCCGTCAGCGGATGAAGCGGGCAGATGCGGGAATTGCAGAATTGCGTGAAGTTGTAGATTCTCTCGTTGTTGTTCCTAATGATCGTTTGCTCGGTTTGGCTGGTAAGCATATGAGTATTCTCGATGCCTTCAAGCCGGCTGATGATGTTTTGCGTCAAGCAGTTCAGGGCATTTCTGATTTGATTACAACTGAGGGTCTGATAAATGTCGACTTTGCCGATGTGCGGACCGTAATGAGTAATCATGGCATGGCAATGATGGGAATTGGTATTGCTGAGGGTGAGCGACGTGCTGCTGAAGCTGCACATAACGCAATCAGCAGTCCGCTGCTCGAAGAGGTCGATATCTCTGGTGCAATGGGTGTGCTGGTCAATATTTCTGGCTCATCAAGTATGACCATGGAAGAATTTGAAGAAGCCTCAACTATTATCCACGAAAAAGTCCATGAAGATGCCAATATTATTGTTGGCCTGGTGATTGATGAAGACCTTGGAGAGAAAATCAAGATCACTGCAATTGCCACTGGATTCGGAGATTCCTTTGAAGAAAAACAAGAGGTTGAAGATATAGTTGATCATCGTTCGCAAACACTGGCACAAGTGAGTGCCAAAGCAGACCTTGATGTGCCGACCCATATCCGCAATCAGCAACTTGTTTCACCAAGTACTCGCAGAACGCGGGAATTGTCCAACCAAGCTCATGACTTGTTTGTTGATGATGAGCAATTTGATATTCCAACCTTCCTGCGTCGCCGGGTCGATTGAGATATATTTTCGCTGTTCTGCAGCCAGATAGTTGATGAAGAAGAAGTAACATGATTATTGTTGTGATGTAAGCCGGTTCTCCGCCCGGCAGATGTACAGCTTTCTGTACTATTTTATGAATTCCCGACGACTCCCTCGTCACTGGAGCCACTTTGTGGCTCCTTTTTTTTTTGCAGAAAAGTAGAAAAGCTCGAAGTAAAACAAATAGAATGTTACATTTACTTGGTTGATTTCTATTGATCGTGATTGGTTTCATTCAAACATTCAGGGGCTTGTTCTAAATGCCAGATACAAATCTACCCAAAGGAACCTTGTTCGACATGTTGCTTCATAGCAGCGTTGAATATGCTGAAAGAATCGCCTTTGTATATCGCTCTTCTGATGCCGAATTTGAAGTCAGTTATCAAAAACTATTTGATGACGCTCTTGTTCTTGCGAAAGCCTTTGGTTCCCATAAGGTTCGTCAGGGGAGCAAGGTTATGTTGCTCTCAGATAATCGCTATGGCTGGATTGTCACCGACTTTGCACTCCTGTCTCTCGGCGCTATAAGTGTCCCGCGAGGCAGCGATACTCCGACTCGCGAATTAGAATTTATCTTGCAGCATGCCGACTGTGAATTTCTCGTCATAGAAACAGAAATGCTACTCAAGGCACACGAAGAGATGCTTAAGGGGCTTAAAAACCTAAAAGCCATTTTTGTTATTGAAGGGGGTAAGACTCATAAGTGGTTTGACAATATTTATAGTTATAACGATATTCTGAAAGATCGCAGTATCAGTACAGCTGATACTGAGCATTTTATTGCTCAACGTTATGCTATTACAACGGAAGATATCTTCACTCTGATCTATACCTCCGGAACGACCGGAGTGCCAAAAGGGGTACTGCTTAACCATCGCAATATTATGTACAATGTCCGAAATCTTCCAGAACTCATTGATCTACATGAAGATGACAGATGGGTTTCAATTCTTCCTAGTTGGCATATCTTTGAGCGGGCTGCTGAATATATCGCCCTTTCTAAGGGCTGTTGTATTGTCTATTCTTCAGTGAAAACTTTTGCTGCCGATTTGGAAAAATACCAGCCATCCATGGTAGCAACCGTGCCGCGACTGTGGGAATCAATGTACAGTAAGATCAACCAGACACTGGAAAAACAGAATCCACGAAAAGCGCGCATATTTAAGCAGTTGGTTGGAGTGTCAGCTCGATATAATCGTTATCGACGGATATTCTACAATCAACTCCCTGTTTTTACTAAAGTTTTTATCTTAAAACGATTTTGGCGTAAGTTGACAGCTGGAATCATGTTGTTGTTACTGATTCCATTGAATCTACTTGCAAAAAAGAAGTTACGGTTGGTTCAGGAAAAATTTGGAGGTCGATTGCGGATGGCAATCAGCGGTGGCGGTAGTCTTCCACCCTACTTGGACGAATGGATTGATGCTATCGGAATTCGTATCGTTAATGCTTATGGTATGACTGAATGTGCCCCAGCCATTGCAGGAAGGTCTGTTCATTGTGACATTTTTGGTACATTGGGGCCACCAACAAAAAATACAGAGCTAAGAATCATTGGTGATGATGGTGGAACTCTGGCTGCTGGAGAGGTCGGTGAAATTCAGCTTCGTGGTGATCAAGTTTTTCCAGGTTATTATGATAATGATGAGGAGAACGATAAAGCTTTCACTGCAGATGGTTTCTTCAAAACTGGGGATTTGGGTAAGCTGACACTCACTGGCGAGCTTGTCATTACTGGACGTTCTAAAGAGATTATTGTTCTGGCCAGTGGTGAAAATATTGACCCTAGTCGCATCGAGTCGGCAATTACAAAGTTACCTTTCGTTAGTGATGCGGTGTTAGTTGGTCAGGATAAAAAGGGGCTTGGAGCATTGATTGTCCCAGATTTTGAACAATTAAGAAATTTTATCAGCGGCAAATTTGAACATGGAGAAGAGTCAACGGATAACTTGTTAATGGATAAACAAAGCCTCAATCGGGTTAAGGTAGAGATTAATCGCTTGTTGCACCCTAAGCACGGGTTTAAGCCATTCGAAAAACTCCAGAATATTCATTTTTTGGATAAAGAATTTAAAATGGGTGAGGAACTGACTAACACTCTGAAGAAGAAGCGCCATGTTATCGAAACAAAATATCAAGAAATCATTACGAAGCTACTTAAATAAATCAATGACAACTTCTTCTTTCCAATGTCTCTACTCTTTTCTCCTCCCCCTTTTTTTTCTGTATCCAGCTGTGCTTAAATGACGCCATGTCCAGAAACCATCATCACGGTAATAAACTGAGGGTCAGAAAAGAGACGGGTACGATATTTCATTCTTGGAATGAAGATCGTTTCCGGATTGCTTTGGTTTATCCAAATACCTATCATCAGGGGATGAGTAACCTTGGCTTCTTAACGGTTTATCACCTTTTTAACCAGCGTAATGACTGCTTGTGTGAGCGTTTCTTTCTTCCCGATAAAGATGATTTAGTGCAATGTGAGCGATCCGGATTTTTATTGGGTTCTCTCGAATCGGGACATCGATTAACCGATTTCGACCTGATTGCATTTTCCATATCTTTTGAAAATGACTATCTCAACCTTCCATTGATTTTCAGTTTATCAGGACTGCCTTTTTATTCGGCAGACCGTGACTCTTCCTGGCCGTTGATTCTGTTCGGAGGGGTTTGTGCGTTTATTAACCCTGAACCTTTAGCTGACATTGTTGATCTGGTTGCGGTTGGTGAAGCGGAACCGATTATTCCCAGTCTCCTGAATGTGTTGCACAATGTAACTGAGAGCCGAAAAGATTGTCTTGATAAGTTAGCTCAGTTACAGGGAATATATGTCCCAAGTTTATATGACCCAGGTTACCAAGAGACGGGTGAGGTGCTTCACTTTAATCCTGAACCGAATGCCCCACGACATGTTGTTAGACAGTTTTTGAACGATTTGGATCAGTCTCCCAGCCGCAGCTTTATTCAAACTGATGATACCGAGTTTGGCAACATGGCCTTATCTGAGGTTTCGCGTGGCTGTTCGCGTGGTTGTCGATTTTGTGCCGCGGGATTTGTCTACTTGCCTCCGAGGGAGCGGAGTCTGGATAATCTTTTGGAACAAGTTGATGTAGGACTTTGCCACCGTGACCGGATCGGGTTGGTTGCAGCAGCAGTTGCTGATTATTCAAATATACTTGAGTTACAAAAGGGGGTTCTGGACAGAGATGGCCAAATTTCTATGTCGAGTATCCGACTTGATGCTCTGACCGCAGGTGAAGTTGAGATTTTACATCAAGCGGGACACAAGTCCGTTGCAATTGCCCCTGAAGCTGGAAGTCAAAGGTTGCGTGATTTTATTAATAAAGGGATTGATGAAGAACAGATCTTAGCGTCGGTACAATTACTTGCAGATGGCGGTATTAAGAATTTGAAGCTCTATTTCATCATCGGCTTTCCCGGTGAACAGCAGAGCGATATCGATGCAATTATCACCCTGACCGAGAGTATCGCTACCATCTGGCGTGAAGCTGGCCGCAAACGAGGGCAGCTCGGAAACCTGACCTTGAGTATTAACCCATTTATTCCAAAACCGTTTACACCGTTTCAATGGGCAGGAATGCAGCAGGAAAAAAGTCTTAAGAAAAAACTTCGTTATTTACAATCTGCAATTTCACGAATTCACAACACTCGAATGAATAGTGAATCGATTCGTGCCGCGATTCTGCAGACGTTTTTGTCGCGTGGCGATCGACGTATTGGAAAACTTTTACCTGCTCTTGCCGCTGGAGAGAACTTGAAACAGTTGTGTAAGAAGTCTGAACTAGCTCTTGATTTTTATGTTACCCGTGAGAGAGGTATGGATGAATTATTCCCTTGGGAGATTATCGATCAAGGCGTTGAGCGTAAATATCTCTGGCAAGAATACCAGCGTGCACAACAGGAAAAAATGACACCTCGATGCGTCCCCGGTTGTCGACGTTGCGGTATTTGTGGTGAAGAAGTTAGCTGCTGCTGATGCCTGTAATAAGGTATCTTTGGCGAAGGAGACAGGAAATGACTGGACTTGAAAAAAGTAAGAGTGGATCTATCCGTGTGTCGCCTGCTGCACGAAAGTTGGCTGCTGAGTTGGGAATAGACTGGAGTTCTTTGCGTGGTAGTGGTTTGCAGGGGAAAATCATCTTAGCGGATATTGAACAGACACAGACTTCTTTTGACGAAGGTAGGAATAACAAGACAGCGTATCAGCAGAAAATCTCTTTATCCCATCTTCCTGAACGGGAAAAGTCAATTAAAGTTCGGCGTTTACTGGCTCGTAAAATGGAACATGCATGGCAAACAATTCCCCATTTCTATGTGACGATCTCTGTGGATATGACCGATGTTGTTCGTTTTCGTCATGATCTTGGTGTGACTATTAATGATTTTGTTCTTGCTGCGACGGCTCGGGCGTTGGTCGAACATCCATGGGTGAATGCAACCTGGAACGGTGAGCAGGGGGTTGAACTCTCCGACGTCAATATTGCCATAGCTGCTGCTACCGATCGTGGCTTATATTACCCGGTGTTGCATAGCTGTCACCAGTTGAGCTTGCTGCAAATTAGTGAAATTTCCAAGAGCCTTGCAGATAAAGCTGCTAATAATAGTCAATTAACAGAGGCGGAAATGAGTGGTGGGACATTTACTATTACAAATATGGGTATGCTCGGGGTTGAATCTTTTGGTGCAATTATTACTCCCCCGCAAGCTGCGGTTCTTTCAGTCGGTTCAATTAAGGGTGAGGTTGTGGTTGATGGTCAGGGGGAACCAAATGTTGCCCTGATGATGCGTTTAACTCTTTCTGCTGACCACCGGGTTCTGGATGGAGCAGATGCCGCAGATTTCTTGGGTACAGTCAGGAGCTATCTTGAGGCGCCAATCGTGCTGACAGCTACGTGACTGCAAAAAAAAACTATGGAATAATCCCACGATGTTGCAGTTCTAGTCTTACTTCATTTCGTCGGTTACGTAGATCGGTAGCAATTTTCTGTTGACTGCCGCCTGTTGTCACCCCGATACTACCACTTCCCCCACTGCGGTGCCCAAAACTACCCAAGCCTAAACCCAGGCTGATTGATGAACCTGTTTGTTTGCGTTCAATAACTTCAATTTGATCTTCTAGTTTATAGAAATACAGAGTTAAGTTGTCGTTTGATAAGGTGTGATAGTCTTCATTTAGCAGCTCTTGTGTATTTACCTTATGATTGGCACAGCCCGGTAAAAACCCGACTACGACAAGTGATAGAAAGATAAGACAAAGGGGAAGCAGTTTTTTCTGCTTGCGAGCTGATCTAAACTGTACGGATTTTTCAATACAAAGTTTGTAAAGCATAGAAAATCCTTTTGTAGTAATTTTCTGTGATTGCCGGATTGTATCATATTTTCAGGGTGTTGTCGTTTTGACGGTATTCTGCCAGCTTGACTTCTACTCTCTATGCCTGCTAAAGTCTCGGCAGTTGTTACCGTTCTTAAGTGAAAAAAGAACGAAAGATGACTATAATGGTACTGTTCCAAGACTGAAAAAGACATTCTTCAAGGCTCCGGGATATTCTGGAGCCTTTTTTTATTCATGAGCCTGTCCGTAGGTGTCTATTTCCTCGTCACAGTAATATTCAGATAATTAGGACAAGCTTGATAAAGAAGGAATAAATGGATTTCACAAACTTTAACTTCCACTCGAAAATTATTGCCGGGGTTGTCGAGGCAGGATTTACCCAACCGACACCGATTCAAGAGCAGGCAATCCCGAAGATTATGCAGCATCGTGATGTTATGGGGCTGGCACAGACCGGGACTGGTAAAACCGCAGCATTTGGCTTGCCGATCCTGCACCAACTGATGAAGGGTCGGCGTGGCTGTGTCCGGGCTCTCATCATTGCTCCCACCCGTGAACTTGCAGAGCAGATTCATACATCACTGAACCTTTTGGGGCAGCAGAGTGGTTTGCGCAGTGTAACGATTTATGGCGGAGTTGGCATCAACCCACAGATTTCTAAGTTGAAACGTGGTGCTGAGATTGTCGTTGCTTGCCCAGGACGGTTGCTTGATCATATTAGACAATCAACCATCGATCTGAGCAAATTGGATATTTTGGTTCTCGATGAGGCCGATCGGATGTTTGACATGGGGTTCCTCCCTGATATCCGTCGGATTGTTAAATGTCTGCCGGTGAAACGCCAGACACTTCTTTTTTCGGCAACCATGCCAAAAGAGATTCGCCATTTGGCTCAAGAGCTTCTACAGAATGCAGAAACGGTACAGGTTGATACCGTTGCTCCAGCGGAGACGGTGACCCATGCTCTCTATCCGGTTCCTCAACATCTCAAGACTGATCTGTTGCTGAAGTTGTTGCAGCAGACTGATACTGAATCGGTCTTGGTCTTTACCCGAACCAAGCACCGGGCTAAGCGGCTTGGTGAGAAGCTGGATAAAAGTGGTTATCGTGCCGCATCATTACAGGGGAACCTTTCTCAATCACGGCGTCAGGCTGCTCTGGATGGTTTCCGTGATGGGAAATACCAAATCTTGGTAGCGACGGATATCGCAGCCCGCGGAATTGATGTATCACAGGTTTCGCATGTGATTAATTTCGACATGCCGGATACGACCGATGCTTATATCCATCGGATTGGGCGTACAGGTCGCGCTGCACGGAGTGGTGATGCTTTTACTATGGCGAGCGATGAAGATAAGCTGATGGTGCGTACCATCGAGAGGGCTCTGGGGTCTCCTCTTGAGCGGTACCATCTGGAAGGTTTTGATTACTCTGTCCCTGCACCTAAAAGGGCCACTCAGCCAGCACGTCGACCGACTCAACCTAAGTTGCAAAAGAGCAAGACAAGGTCAAAATTTCGTGGCAGGAGAACCATTTCTTCAGCAGGGCAACGCTAATCTCTATGGCGGTGATGAGAAACCATACGGCAGTTTATTGAGTCCTCAATAATCAATTTTGTTTAAATGTTTTGTAATTAACTGTTGGAAAGGATGTTCAGATGGCTAAAAAACCAAATTACGGCTTTGAAAAACGTCAGAAAGAAATTGCCAAGAAAGCAAAAAAAGAAGAAAAAAATAAGCGTAAACAGGAAGAGAAGGCCGAGGAATCTCCGAGTGAAAATTAAATAGGCTGGTTGAAAAACAGTAACAAAAAAAGACCTCTCAATTAATAACGAGAGGTCTTTTTTTGTCTTTGAAGATATGGGTTATGCAGCTTTGTTTTTGCCAAAGCCTAGCCAGGTTTTCATCCAGATACCACTGAGAATATATGAATAGAGCCAGGTACCAAACAGGATAAAGATAAATGCCTTAATAATATCTGTCGATGATCCATTCAGAGAGAAACCAGGAACAAAACCAAACAGCAGTGGGCCAAGGTAGAGAAACTTGGCAAACTTAAAGGCGGAAAAAGCGGTTTTCCACATATTAGCTCCGGCGATTGTGGCACCGGCAAATGCTGCAATACAAACAGGTGGTGTGATGTTGGAATCTTGGGATAACCAGTAAACAATCATGTGTGAAGCAAGCTCATTTACACCTAAGTGAGTCAGAGCCGGCACGGCAACGACGGCAGTAATTAAATAAGCTGCTGTGACTGGAACTCCCATGCCGAGAACCAGTGAGGCCAAGGCAATCAGCAGAATGGTCATAACCAGTGAGCCCCCGGCAAGGTTGATGACTATATCAGCAAAAGTTAAAACTAGTCCGCTGTAGGTCAGGACGCCGATAATAATACCGATAACACCCACTGTTGCACCTATCTTGAGACTACTTTCAGTGCCGTTACGAGCTGCTTCCAGGAATTCTTTAGGTCCAATCCGGGTCTCTTTTCGCACCCATGAAATGGCAATGCAGGAGATTAACCCGAGGATAGCAGAATATCCGGGTGAGTAGCCGTAAAGCATAAATATAGTGATGGTGACGAGAGGAATTGTGTAGAACCACTCTTTTTTGAAGATTTCCATGGCGCTATGCTCTGATCTGTCGCCAACAACATTGTCTTTTTTGGCTACGTAGTGAACCATGACAAAAACGCTGAAAAAATACATAAAAGCAGGGAATAGTGCGACGAGCATGATTCTCGAATAAGGAAGCCCTGTCAGTTCTGCCATGATGAAGCCGCCTGCTCCCATAATGGGTGGCATAAACATCCCACCTATTGAAGCTGCTGGCTCAATACCGCCAGCAACATGTGGCTTGAAACCGGCTTTTTTCATCATCGGGATAGTGAAAGCTCCGGTTGAAACGACGTTTGCGATGGCACTGCCTGAGATCGAACCGAATAGGCCGGAAGCGATAACAGCAACTTTGCCTGGCCCCCCAATTTTATGCCCAACAGCAGCCAAAGGAAAATCGATAAAGAATTTCTGTGCGCCACATTTTTCCAAATATGCGCCGAACAGAACAAAGAGGATAATGTAGGTAGCCAGAACATTAGCCATAATGCCGAAGATACCGTCACTCTTATAAAAAATAGAAACACAAAGTTCCGGAAAGGTTGCCCCGGCATGTGAGATGAGGTCAGGCATAGAGTCGCCGTATACACCATAGGCAAGCATGACAACGCCGATAATAACAAAGACGGATCCAACCACGCGCCGAGCCAGCTCAATACTGATCAGTACGCCAGCAACGGCCATGACCATATCCAGAGTTGTTTCAGCACCGGTTCGGTAGTTGATCGCTTCAAAATTGAACATCCAGTAAGCTATCGTTACGATTGAAGCGGCGATCAGAAGATAGTCGACAACCCGCATCAACGTTGATTTACATTTGTATAAGAGGAATACCAGAATGTAGGTAATAATGACGTAAATACCTCGGTGAAACTGAGTTGATGCAGGAGATATCACTGCAGCATAGGAGTAAAATAACAGCAGGAAGAGGGCGCAGATATCAAAGAAGATCTGCTCAATTTTATTTAATTCATTATACACTGGAAACCTCTGTTCTCGTTGATGAGTAAAGTTTATTACTGGGGAACACGGAATAGTTAATAAATTGGTTATGTGGGTTTATTCACTATTGCCTGCTACGCAAGTAGACAAAAATATCGGGGCAGGGCAGTTTGCCCTGCCCCGAATGAACAACAAATCAAGAAAGTGGCTTAGAGAACGCCTTTTTCTTTCCAGAACTTGATTGCACCTGGGTGCATTGGAGTTACGATACCATCAGCACCCTTAGCGACTGACATGGCCTTGAAGGTTTTCTTTTGAGAAACCATGTGAGCAAGGCCTTCAGGGGTGTAGATTGCAGAGAGAAGCTTGTAAACAACATCATCAGAAACATCTTTGTTGGCTACCCAAAGAGCTGAATCCTGAAATGCTGGAGTGTCGGTGTCGACACCTTTGTAAGTGCCTGCAGGAACAGCAAGTTTTCCAAAGTAAGGGTATTTTTTGAAGAAACCGGAGGCTTCTGCATCAGCACCAAGGTCGATCATTGCAATATCGTTGGTCTGGGCAGCCATGATGACAGCGCCTGATGGGAATGCAGTAAAGAGCCAAAAGGCATCAAGTTGGTTGTTACCGAAGGCTGCGGCAGCATCGTTGTAACCCATAGCGTTGCGCTCAATTTTGTCCCAAACGCCCATATGGCTGAAAAATAGCTCACAGTTAGCAAATGCACCGGAGCCAGCGTTACCAACACCGACTTTTTTACCGACCAGATCTTTAACCGACTTTATGCCAGAACTTTTTTTGACGACCAGCTGTGCTGGGGCACCATAGAGAAAGGAGACTGCACGGACATCGGTGTATTTTTTGGTATCATTTTTCATCATACCATTAGCACCGAGGTAAACGTGACCAGAGTAGACAGTGGCGAAGTCCATTTTGCCTGAGTTAACTTTACGCAGGTTTTCTACCGAGCCAGCTGAGGATTGTGCTTTGACGCTGATTGAATCAATTGCTTTGACCGGAGCATAAACCTGGATGGCGTTGGCAACAGTTTGGAAGGTGCCACCAGCAGGGCCACCGCCAAAAACAATACGATCTTTCTTGGCGAAAGCTGGAACGCTGAAAGCAACGGCTGCTACAATAAGTAGCGACAAAACTTTAATAACTTGTTTCATTTTTACATTCTCCTTGGTGTGGGTTGATAATATAGTAATGCTACAATAAAAAGTCAGATCGCGGGATTGCTTCTCTGACAAAAAAACTGCTGTACATCCAAACTTCTAGTTTTACTTTAAAATGACGGTATGTCCACCACATAAAGCTGAAAAAATTAATGTGAAAAGTTGTTTGTGCTGTTTTGAAGTAACAGCATTCTTATCGCAAGTATAGTGCCACTTTTATAATCCTGTTATTTTCTCAAAGATTTGCATGAATGGTGTGCTATTGGATGTTTTGCCTGTTATTTCAGGGTGATCCTGAAGTCTTGGTGTGGCCATATTTAGCCACCAGTGGTCAATAGTTGCCTTTCTTGGAGTTGCAAGTTGGGTGCTAGAACTCAATTATATTGTTGATGTGATTACTGTGGTTTGTTTGGCTGGTCGTGTTTTACTCAGTCTAAATGGCTTGACAGTAATGATCGCTTGGTTAAGAGTGCAATACCTGAATTGTTGGTCGAGGAGTAGGTGGATGTTGACAAAAAAATTTAAGGCACCGGCAAAAATTAATCTTTGTCTACATATATTAGGTCGGCTTGAAAATGGGTATCATGAACTTGCGATGGCAATGCAGCGGGTTGATCTATGCGACGACATCGGAATAACGCTGGGTGGACCATCGGGGGTACGTGTTGTTTGCCCTGAGATTCAATTGGCGGAGGGAGAAGAGAATATTGTTGCACAGGCAGCTAAGTTGTTTTTTCAGGAGACCCATATTGATCTCGGGGTCAATATTGTAATTAATAAAAGGATACCTGTTGCTGCTGGTTTGGGAGGTGGTTCTTCCGATGCAGCAACTGTGTTGCTTGGATTGAACGAATTGCTGGAATTGGATCTTGATGATAAGCAACTTCTGGGCATGGGGAGTCGTTTGGGAGCGGATGTTCCTTTTTTTATATTTCAACAGCCCGCTTGGGCAACTGGAATAGGGACTGAGCTTAAGCCTCTACCAGTTTTGCCCAATGTTGCTTACCTTCTTGTTAACCCCGGAATAGCAGTTTCTACCGCAGATGTTTACCAAAGTTTACAGTTGACAAAAGGGGGTGAACTGGCTAACCTTCCAAGGTTTTCTGTTGTGACTAGGGGTGATCTTTGTGCTGCGTTGCATAACGATCTGGAATCGGTTACCTTGCAGCAGTTTTCGCTCATAGCTGAAATTAAGCAACAGTTACTCGATCAGGGGGCGCTTGGTGCTTTGATGTCGGGTAGTGGAGCGACTGTGTTTGGAGTTTATCCCGATTTTGCGGCAGCAAGTAAAGCAGCTAGTGAATTGTTGGTAGAAAAAGATTGGCTGGTGTGCCCGGTTCGGCCTGTTTGACAACTGTTACGGTTAATTGAAGGTTGACAGAAGAGAAGAACTTGGGTAAAACCTGCCGGTTCGTTTGATACAGTTAGTACATAAAGAATAGAATGATAATGGGGCGTCGCCAAGCGGTAAGGCACTGGATTTTGATTCCAGCATTCCCAGGTTCGATCCCTGGCGCCCCAGCCATTTTAAATTAAATTGATCTCTCAAGGGATCGAAGCGGAGCGAGCGCTGGCTTAATGTCAGAAAAGCGGACAGGAAGTCCGCGTTAGCGAGTGTAGGGGAGCCGACGCAGGAGCCGACAGGATGGCGGTGACAAAGTGGGCGATCCCTGGCGCCCCAGCCATTTTAAATCAAACTGACCTCTTAAGTGGATTGAGGCAGAATGAACGCTGTACAAGATTTGACTAGTGGGCAGAGATGGTTGTGGTAGCAGTGGGATCCGAAAATCAGAGTTGGTTGAATTGTGCAGCTGGCATGGTTCAACCATTTTGCGTTCTTCCAGCCAGAAAAGGGATATAATCCGTGGGGATGATTAAAGTCTTTGCCGGTAACTCAAATCAGCCGTTGGCAAATGATATTTGTCAGCATTTGAATGTTTCTCTGGGGAATGCCAAGGTCAGAACTTTTTCTGATGGTGAGGTGATGGTTGAGGTTGGTGAAAATGTTCGTGGTCGTGATGTCTACGTGATACAATCAACATCTTCACCTGCCAATCACAATCTGATGGAACTGCTGGTTATGGTTGATGCCCTCAAGCGGGCGTCCGCAGCACGAATCAATGCGGTGGTTCCTTACTTTGGATATGCAAGACAAGATCGTAAGGTTGCTCCACGGGCTCCCATTACAGCAAAATTAGTTGCTGACCTGATGTCAGTTGCCGGGATTGACCGGCTGTTGACAATGGATCTGCATGCGGGACAAATTCAGGGTTTTTTTGATATTCCGGTCGATCATCTTTACGCAGCACCGGTCATGTTGGAAGAAATCAGGCATAAGAACTTGAGTGAACTTATTGTCGTTTCTCCTGATGCTGGCGGTACTGAACGTGCTAGAGCATTTGCAAAACGTCTGCATGCCGGACTGGCTATTATTGACAAACGACGTAGTGGACCAAATGTTTCTGAGGTTATGCACATTATCGGTGATGTGAAAGGTAAAAGTTGCGTCATTATTGATGACATGATCGATACTGCTGGAACGCTCTGTGCTGCTGCAACTGCTCTGCAGGAACAGGGTGCTGCTGTTGTCTACGCCTGTGCAACCCACGGCGTCCTTTCTGGTCCTGCTCTACAGCGGATCACGGAAAGCCCACTGGAGAAAGTTTTTATTACCAATACGATCCCAACCCACGAAAAACTTGAACAGTGTGATACATTGCGTAGCCTGTCAGTCAGTCATTTATTAGCGGAGGCAATTCGCCGTACCCATAATGCTGAATCTGTCAGCTCACTGTTTGTATAATATTACTAGATTAATTTCCTTATTGATGGAGGATAGATAGATGGCTCAAGTAGAATTAAATGTTGAAATTCGTGAGAAAAGCGGCAAAGGTGTTGCCCGTAAGCTGAGGTCTGCGGGAAGATTGCCTGCAGTTGTCTATGGCAAAACCCTTGAACCAACAGCTGTTGTTGTTGATCCAAAGGAGCTTGAAGTTGCTATCTCTGGTGAGGCTGGTTTGAATACTTTGATTACCCTGAAGGGTGCACCAGAGCTTGATGGTAAGGTTGTTATCTTGAAAGATGTAGATGTTCATGCGATACGTCGTGATATGATCAGTGCTGATTTTCATGCCATCAATTTGAAAGAAAAATCGGCCTTTATGGTTCCAGTTAACCTTGTTGGAACTGCTGTTGGGCAAAAAGAGGGTGGCTCCCTGCAGTTAGTCCGTAATGAGCTTGAAGTCCTTTGCCTGCCGACAGAAGTTCCGCAGACAATCGATATTGATGTAACTGCGCTCGAAATTGGTGACACGATTCATATTGAAGAAGTTGTGGCTCCAGAAGGTATTGATCTTGTTCATGATGTTAACTTCACCGTTCTTACCTTGAGTATCATTAAGGAAGAAGTTGAAGTTTCTGAAGATGATGAATTGGGTGAAGAAGAAGGTGAAGCTGGAGAGGTGGCTGCTGCTGAAGGTGGCGAAGCTGCAGCTGAATAATTTTTGCGGCTGGATTGAGCGTGAAGTTACTGGTTGGGCTGGGAAATCCTGGTGATAAATATTTAGCAACCCGGCATAATGTTGGATTTCTGGTGGTAGAACAGATTGCACAGCGTTATCGGATAGCATTAAAGAAAAAAGGGTATCAAGGGAATTACGGTGTTGGCCGGGTCATAGCCAGTGAAACCACCATTCTCTTACCCCAGACCTTTATGAACTGCAGTGGTTCGAGTGTGAATGCTGCTTATCGATCCCTCGGAATTGAACCGGGGGATTTGATTGTAGCCTACGATGATCTTGATCTGCCCTTTGGCCGATTACGGGTCAAAGCAGATGGTGGCCATGGTGGTCACAATGGGTTGCGAGACATTGTTGCTGTTCTCGGCTGCAAAAATTTTATTCGGTTGCGTGTTGGTATCGGGCGACCGGAACGTGGAAACGTGACTGGGCATGTTCTGAGTCGATTTTCTGCAAATGAGCAAAAACTACTCCCTCAATTACTTAATACCGCTGCTGATGCAGTTGAAAAAATATTATCAAGCGGTGCGACTGAGGCAATGAATTTATTCAATAACTACAATCTTCTAGATTAGTACTAACACAAACACAGAGAGGTGAAGAACGAATGCAACTGCAAATGTGGGCTCCTATACTGGGAATAGTCGGATTTGTGATCGCGATTGTGCTCTACAACATTGTTAAGGCACAACCGGTCGGTAATGAGAAGATGCGTGAGATTTCTGATGATATCCACAGCGGTGCCATGGCTTTTCTTGGTCGTGAATACCGGGTTCTAGCTATCTTCATTGTTGTCGTATTTGTTCTGATTGCTGCTGCCATGACCATTCAGACCGCACTGGCTTTTCTTGGTGGTGCTGCCTGTTCAATGACTTGTGGTTTTATCGGTATGAAGGCGGCGACGAGAGCAAACGTTAGAACCTGCGAAGCTGCTCGTGCCGATGGGCAGGCTAAGGCTCTGGAGGTCTCTTTTAACGGTGGTGCCGTTATGGGACTCGCAGTTGCTTCTCTCGGCTTGGTTGGTGTAGGCATTGCTTATATCTTTTTCGGTGGAGATCCGGTCACAGCCAAATATATCAACGGCTTTGCTATGGGAGCATCCTCTATTGCTCTGTTTGCCCGTGTTGGCGGTGGTATTTATACCAAGGCTGCTGACGTTGGTGCTGACTTGGTTGGTAAAGTTGAAGCAGGTATTCCTGAAGATGATCCACGTAACCCAGGTGTTATTGCTGACAATGTTGGTGATTGTGTTGGTGATACTGCGGGAATGGGTGCCGATATTTTTGAATCATATGTTGGTTCTATCATCGCAACAATGGCAATTGCTGCAGCTGCTGGTCCGGCACTGTTGGCAAAGCTGGGTGTTGGTGCAGGAGTTCAAGCTAGTGCCATGTTGTTGCCTCTTGCTCTAGCTATGATTGGGTTGCTGTTTTCGTTTGTAGGGATTGGCTCGATGAAAGTTCTGAAAGGAATGGATCCAGCCAAAGCTCTACACTACACAACTTTTGTTGCTGCTGGTGGTTTTTTGATTGCTGCTTTCATTTATATTCAGTTTGCAGGTCTTAGTACTGGAATCTTTTGGGCTATCTTGGCTGGTACCTTGGCTGGTATCGCTATTGGTCAAATTACAGAGTATTATACTGCACATGCCCCCGTCTCACGGATCGCCGAGGCAAGTAAGACTGGTCCAGCCACGAATATTATTCATGGTCTCGCTGTAGGTCTCGAATCAACAGCTCTACCAATTATTATTATCTGTATCAGTATCTTTACTGCAAACTACTGTGCTGGCCTCTACGGTATTGGGATTGCAGCCGTTGGTATGTTGGCAACTGTTGGTGTAACTATGACAGTTGATGCTTATGGTCCAATCGCCGATAACGCTGGCGGTATCTCTGAAATGGCCGGTTTGGGACCAGACGTACGAAAAATCACTGATGGCTTGGATGCAATTGGAAATACGACAGCTGCAATTGGTAAAGGATTTGCCATAGGTTCAGCAGCCTTGACCGCATTGGCGCTTTTTTCAGCCTATGCAACTACAGTTAAGCTAGAGGTTATTAACCTGATCAATCCAATGGTCGTTATTGGATTGCTGATTGGTGGTGCTCTGCCATTTTTCATGGGTGCACTGACCATGACGAGTGTTGGACGAGCTGCTGGGGCGATGGTCGATGAAATTCGTCGTCAGTTCCGTGAAACTCCAGGTCTGTTGGAAGGTAAAGAGGGTGTTAAGCCTGATTCCCAACGCTGTGTCGATATTTCTGCCAAGGCCGCTTTAAGAGAAATGATTCTTCCCGGTGTAATTGCTGTTGCTGCCCCGGTTTTGATCGGATTTCTTCTTGGTAAAGAGGCTCTGGGTGGTATGCTTGCCGGAGCAACTGTATGCGGTGTGTTGTTGGCACTGATGATGTCAAATGGTGGTGGTGCCTGGGATAATGCTAAGAAATATATCGAGAGTGGTCAGCTCGAAGGTGAAGGTAAAGGCAGTGATGCACATGCAGCTGCCGTCATCGGTGATACCGTTGGTGACCCCTTCAAGGATACTTCTGGTCCTGCCATGAATATTCTCATCAAGCTGATGAGTGTTGTCGCATTGGTTATTGCTCCGCTGCTTGTTTGATAACTGATTATATATTAATTGTTCGATCCAATAGCCGGGGCTTTTGCTCCGGCTATCTTTATTTTAACAGGGAAAATTTATGGGTTTTAAGTGTGGAATTGTTGGCCTGCCAAATGTAGGTAAGTCGACGATCTTTAATGCAATCACCTCAGCTGGAGCAGAATCGGCTAACTATCCTTTCTGTACAATTGAGCCGAATGTTGGAGTTGTTGCCGTTCCAGATCGGCGCCTGAATGTATTAGCAAACATTGTCAGTCCTAAAGAAATTGTTCCAACCGCAATGGAGTTTGTCGATATTGCTGGACTAGTTCGTGGCGCCAGCCAAGGCGAGGGTTTGGGGAACCAGTTTCTCGGGCATATTCGACAGGTTGATGCAATCGCCCACATTGTTCGCTGTTTTGAGGATGAAAATGTCGTCCATGTTGATGGAGGTGTGGATCCTCTTCGCGATATAGAAGTAATCCAAACAGAACTGAATCTTGCCGATCTGGATAGTATCGATAACCGGATTTTACGTGGTAAGAAGCAGGCTAAAAGTGGTGATAAAAAGTTGCAGCAGGAGCTTCAGGTTCTCGAAAAGTTAGCTGCTGCTCTGAATGATGGTTTGCCCGCACGTTCAGTTGCTCTGGATATGGAAGAACTTGGACTGCTCTCCGAAATTCATTTGATTACCATGAAGCCGGTTCTCTATGTTGCTAACGTAGCTGAGGACGATCTCGAAGGAACGCATCCGTTCGTCCAGAAAGTTCGGGATCATGCTGTGTCTGAAAATGCAGAAGTCGTCACTATTTGTGGCAAGATCGAATCCGAAATTGCTGAATTGAAGAGTGAAGAGAAATTAGAATTTTTGCAGGAATTGGGACTTAAAGAAGCAGGGCTCGAGCGAACAATTCATGCTGGTTATGAATTGCTTGGGTTAATTACTTATTTTACTGCAGGTCCAAAAGAAGTACGTGCCTGGACTGTTTCAGATGGAGCGTTGGCACCGCAAGCTGCTGGGGTTATTCACACCGATTTTGAAAAAGGTTTTATCCGGGCTGAAGTAACAGCTTACGATGACTACGTCAATTCACATGGTGAAGCCGGAGCCAAGGAAAAAGGCCTTCTGCGTCTTGAAGGAAAAGACTATCGGGTTTCTGACGGTGATGTTATGCATTTTCGTTTCAATGTCTAGATTTGTTCATCAGTGTTTATTAAACCCTGCCACTTTCTTTGTGGTGGGGTTTTTTTGTATTTAATAAATATATTTGACAGCTTAGAGCGTCTATCGTATATGGAAGGCTAATCTTTCTTATATCAAATATGTCTGGTTGTTTTTTTGTAAGAAATGTTGACAAAAAAAGTCATTATCCCCTGTTGCTAAAGGAAAACTACTGCTATGGCGAATAATCCGCGCCATAAAAAGTACCGGCAAGACGATTCTCGTGCTGTCATAAACTGGGATGAACTTAAAGACGTTTTTTCTGTATTCGTTCAATGGAAACGTCCCCCTCTCGATATCCAACCCGGTGAAGATATTAACCAAATTCTTGGCCGACTACGTTCGCCTATCATCGTTATGATCCTGATATTGACCTTTGGTACCCTCGGTTATATGGCCATTGACGATTACTCGCCTCTCAATGCTCTTTATATGACAGTTATAACGATTGCGACGGTTGGTTATAGTGAAGTTGCACCAACGTCCTCTGAGGGACGTATCTTCAGTATGGGATTGATTTTTTCAGGAATTGCCGGATTTGGTTATTCAATGGGAGTTTTTGTGTCCATAATCAGTGATGGACATCTTATCAGGTCGCTTGGAGAAAGACACATGGTGAAACAAGTTGGGTTACTCGATCAACATTTTATTATTTGTGGTCTCAATGAAACATCTCAGGAGATTATCAAGCAGTTTCAAAAAAAGAGAATTCCCTTTGTCGTGATTGATAATTTTGATGGTTTTGACGTGAAATGCCTTGGGTTGAAGGTTGAATACCATATTAATGGTGATCCGTTCAGTGATGTAAACCTGCGAAAAGCTCATATCAGTACCTGCCGGGGCGTTATTGCTGCATCGTCTAGTGATAATGATAATTTTGCCATTGTTGTGTCAGCCAAAATCTTATTTGATAAGTTTGATAATAAATCTGCTTATATCTATTCGATTGCTAAAGATATAGAAAATAAAGAAAAACTTCTAAAAATTGGAGCTAAGCATGTTATTACCCCACAGATTATTGCTGGTCAGAGGTTGGTTTCTTATGCCATCAAGCCGGACGCCTCTCATTTTGTGGATGATGTAATTTATAGCGATGATACGGATGTTGATCTGGAAGAGATGGAAATTAAGGACATTAATAATTTTCCGGGACGGCATATTAAGGATATGGAACTGAAAGCTTTTGATCTGATGGTTTTTGCCATAAAAAGAGAAAAAGAAATTATTACTCAAGTTTCTGGGGATACCGATATTCAGCAGGGAGATGTCCTGCTGGTTATCGGTAAGATTAAAGATATGCAGAGATATTTAAAGAAGTATGCAGAAAAATTTGCATAACCCAGTGTTGGTTTAAACTAAGAAAGGGGAGGTTGTTATGTATTGGGGAAGGGTTTTTACAACATTTTTTATTATTATGGCGCTCAGTACTAATATCGGTTTCATCTTTGATCCTTCAGCATTTGAATTGATTCTGGCAACTTCATTTAACTTAATTGCCACAACGCTTAAATTGGGGAAACGTGGAATTTTAAGTGCCGAAATTTTGGCGACAAGTTTTGTTGCCGATCTCCATCTGTTGCCAGCTGTTTATATGTTTTTTGCTGTTGGAAATATCCTCGCAGCTAAGGGGCTTGCAATGGGTGCTGCTGTTGCAAATGTCATATCAATTATTTTTATTATTATCGATCTGGTGAAGCATGAAGATGACTGATGTATACTTGTAGCATTGAATTGGATTTCTGAGGATCTCAGTTTTTCTACATTGAAAACACAGGAGATCGACTACGATGGAAAATCATATTACCGCTCAAATTCTGGTGACCTTTGGCGGTCTGTTTCTCCTTGGGCTGATTGCTGATCTGGTTGGACGGCATACTCCTTTACCTCGTGTGACCCTGTTGTTGTTATCCGGGTTTGTGATCGGTCCTTCTGTTCTTGATTTACTACCCCCATTTACTGAGCAATGGTTTCCTGTTCTGACCAACATCGCCCTGGCAATGATCGGTTTCATGCTTGGCCAAAAAATGACCATCACTACGTTCCGAAATTATGGTCGAGCCGTATTTGGCATGTCAGTGGGAGTTGTTATTGTTACCGCTTCGGTCGTTTTTATAGTCCTTTTTCTCTGTGGGGTGCCTGTTGGAATTTCATTATTGTTTGCTGGAATTTCAACTGCGACAGATCCGGCCGCCACGATAGATGTTATCCGTGAATGTCGAGCTAGTGGAAAGTTTACAGATACATTGCTAGGAATCGTAGCAATTGATGATGTGTTGGGTTTGCTTTTATTTAGTCTGATATCAGTTATTGCTCAGTCAATTGGAGGGCAAGTTGGTGCTGCGCAAATTCTTGCCACAGGGGCTTGGGAGATTGGAGGGGCTGTTCTGCTTGGTGTGGTTCTCGGGATACCAATGGCCTATCTTAGTGGGCGTATTCGTCCTGGCGAAGCGACTCAGGCTGAGGCTCTCGGATTAGTTCTTCTCTGCACCGGATTGGCTGTTTGGTTCGATGTGTCTTATTTGTTGGCAGCGATGGTTCTCGGGGCTATTGTGGCTAATTGCTGTAAGCACTGTGAGCAATCTTTTCATGAAATTGAAGGGGTAGAATGGCCATTTCTTATCCTTTTTTTTCTGTTAGCTGGGGCGTCTCTACACATTGATGTTTTGGGGCAGGTTGGTCTCCTTGGTTTTGGTTATATGTTTCTTCGGGTCCTAGGACGAATCATGGGGAGCTGGGTTGGTGGGATAATCGGTAAAACCGAACTAAAGATATCCCAGTGGATGGGGATTGCACTGCTACCACAGGCAGGGGTTGCTATTGCGATGGTGTTGCTGGCGAGTCAGCGATTCCCTGAATCAAAAGATATTCTTCTACCCGTCATCCTTGGTTCAACGGTTGTTTTTGAACTGGTCGGCCCTATACTGACTCGATTGACTTTGCTTCGGGTCGGTAATGTCCTTCCAAGTAACGATCAAATTTCCCCCGAAAAGTCTTGAATCAATAGGGTACTTATGTTAAAAGCTGTTGTTTCGCCTGAATCCGTGGGGAATCAGGCATATCCTTGTTCCGGGTTAGTCCGGGGCTGTTAATCCTAGAGGAGATCCATTGATGAGAAATTACGAATCACTCTACATTATCCATCCAGAGGTTGTCGGCGATGAGTTGACTGCTATGGTGGAGAAGTTCCAGAAGGTACTCACCGATCAGGCGGCTGAGATCCACAAGCTGGATAACTGGGGCGTTCGCAAGTTGGCGTATCCGATCAAAAAGGTCGAGCGTGGCAACTATGTGCAAACCCTCTTCTGTGCTGAGCCTGAGGTGATTGCTGAATTTGAGCGTCGTCTTCGCTTAGATGAAAAGATTCTTCGGTTCTTGACTGTCCGTTTTGAAGAAGAGTTTCCTGCTGTTATAGAGGAGCCTGCTGCCGAAGTAGAAGAAGTTGCAGCCGTCGAAAGTTCATCTGCCGACGAAGATGCTGCCCCGATTAAGGAAGAAAGTTAAATTTAAAATAATTTAGTAGTTACCCGTATCTATTTTGGGTTGCCACAATTTAGGAGAATATTTATGGCTTACGAAAGACCTTCCCGTCCATCTTCTGCACCACCACGGCGTCGTTTTGGCCGGCGTAAAGTTTGTCGCTATTGCGCAGATAAGAAACAGAAGATCGATTATAAAGATGTTAATAATCTTAAGTATTATTTATCTGAACGAGGTAAAATTGTTCCTCGTCGGATTTCTGGAACCTGCGCAGCGCATCAGCGTCAAATAGCTGAAGCAATTAAAAATGCCCGGCAGATTGCACTTCTGCCCTACACTGCGTCACATTCCCTTTAAGTCGAGGTGTTGTTATAACCAAGATGAAGGGGCAGTCGGTACTTTTTACTGCAGTTGGAATTGGAGTCACTCTACTCTGCTTGCTCGGAATTAGCTGGATTGGGCCATCAGGTGCTTTTCTCAACCTATTGACTCCGCTAGCTGCTGCTTACCTGAGTATGCGGTTTGGGATTCGGGCTGGGATAGTCGTTGTCGCAGTAACAAGTGCTTTGTTGCTGCAGTTAGCAACAACATACACTCTGGCTGCTTATTTAGGAATCTTTGGTGTTGGTTCCTTGTTGCTTCCGTTATTTTTGCGGCAGAGAATTCCTTGGGATCGAGCGGTATTATACGCTACCCTGGGTTCGGCAGTTGCAACATCAATTATGATTCTGCTTACTGTGGTTGCAAGTGGAATCAACATACAAACGCTGATCGATCAAATGATACAGGCTGAAGTTGATCAAGCGATGCAAATTTATAGTGATTCTGGCTTTAGTGAATCACAGTTGCAGAATATGCAACAGGTTGTTGATGGTATGGCCGAGTTTATCGGCAAAAGTTTCTACGGACTCTACCTTGCTTCTTTGCTGGCAATTCAGACGTTTTGTTTGGTACTGCTACAGCGTTTTAAGGGGAACCGGTACCAGATTTACGGAACCCCATTTGCACATTGGCGTTTGCCTAGCGGGCTGATTTGGGTTTTGATTGGGGCTGGCTTTTTATTGTTGTTGCCAGTTGAAACTGTATCATTGGCAGGGCGAAATTTGTTGGTTGTTTTACTTCCCCTTTATTTTTTGCAGGGGATGGCAGTCGTCAACAGTTTTCTACAGAAAAAGCCCTATCCACCACTGGTAAAAGGTTTGATCTATTTGCTTTTGCTGATACTTAACCCTTTACCAATAATTATTACTTGTGCCGGCGTTTTTGATCTATGGATCGATTTTCGTCGGCCCAGGCAAAAGAAAATATAAACTCGATCCAATACGGAGGAGAGACATGAATACCAGTATTATTTTAAAAGAAAATATCGATGGTCTAGGGATCATTGGTGATGTTGTATCAGTCAAGGCCGGTTATGCCAGAAACTTCTTGGTTCCCAAAGGGTTGGCAAGTGTCGCCAATGAGCGCAATGTCAAGGAACTCGACCATCAAAAACGTCAGTTGTCGCGGAAGTTGGAAAAAGTGACCAAGGATGCTGAAGGGGTCAAGGCTCGGATTGAAAAGGTAACGTGCACATTTACTCAGCGTGCCAGCGAAGAAGGCAAGTTGTTTGGTTCTGTAACCTCTATGGATCTTGAGACCAAGCTTCGTGAGGCAGGTGTTGAGATTGATCGTAAAAAGATTAACTTGAGCGAGACGATTAAATCTCTGGGTGAGCATATCGTTCCAGTTAAGTTGGATGCTGGAGTTGTTGCTGATCTGAAAGTGGTTGTCAAGGCTGAGGAAGAAGTATAAATCGATAATATTTAAGTCGTATTACAAAATAAAAAGGGCGGTAGATCTCAGATCTACCGCCCTTTTTATTTTAAAAACGGAGAAAAAGAGAATGTAAAATATAAGCACCAACTATTTAAAATCTATTTATCTGTTGAGTTTGTGTTGTTTGTTCTATATTGTTGATTGATAAATTTTAATGCCGGTGGTGGCTATGCAAAATACCAAATTTAACTTGCTGTTTGTTCTGCTACTTTTTCTCGTTGCTTGTGATATGCAGAAGTATCCAGAACCAGCAAACAGCGATCAGTGCGAACTCTTGATTTATAGCGGAATGACTATGCTTCAACCGCTACAGGAAATCAGTGCGTTGTTTGAAAAGAAAGAAGATTGTCGGGTTAAAATTACCTCTGGTGGATCGGGTCATATCCTCAAATCAGTTGAAACAAACCAAATAGGAGACCTTTTTTTTCCAGGTGATAAATCATATATTGATGAATTGCAAAAAAAAGGAACGATCACTCAATCGATACAGGTTGGTTACAATGAAGCTGGTCTTTTTGTTCAGCCGGGTAATCCCAAGCAGATCACTTCTGATCTGAATCATCTTCAAAGCAGACTATTGAACGTTGTCATCGGAACTAAAAATGCCGGTGCGATTGGGCGTGAGACGGAACGAATTCTTCAGCATGCTGGAATATATCAAGAAGTCATCGATAACAGTTTCTATATGACTACTGATTCCAAGGGGCTTGCTCTGGCGATAATTAGCAAGGATGCCGATGTCGTTATGAACTGGAAAGCAGTCAATTTTTTATCTGCTAATATCGGGAAAATGGACTTTATCGCTCTTCCTGCTCAGAAAATTAAAAAGCAACCACTGGTTATGGGTTTGTTGACTTATAGTCAGTATCCAGAACTTGCCAGAAAAATTATGCAAATTGCATCATCGGATGTGGGGCAAAATATTTTTCAGAAATACGGTTTTTTGGATTGAAGATACCTACGCTGAAGATCTTTCAGAAAAACATCGTTGCGCAGATTATTTTGCTTCTCATCTTGTTTATGATGAGCTTCTCCGGACTCCGTATCGGTCAAGGGCTGTTAAAGGAACGGCAAGATTATCTGCAGATGTTGCTAGAAAATGAGCAGGTCAAGATGGAGCTATCCCATATTCTGCAGAAAAAAATTCTAGCGATGAAAATAAAACTCCATAATCTGTCAACCGCAACCTCTATTGCAGAGTTAAGGCGCACGAATACTTTTCTTTCGGTGTTACTCGCTGAACTCATGGAAATATTGTCTGTCATTGAACGAGGTGGCACTCAACAGATCAATAACCTGGTTAATTTTGGTTTTGAAGAATCTACTTCCCGGAATCTGGAATATAAAAAATTTGGCACACAAGCAATAAATGTTGAAATTCTTGAACTGAAAGCAAAATTTGTAGAATTACAACAAATTATCTTAGAATTTAAGCCACTTGTTGAACAGAAAATATACATATTGGAAGGGACGGATCTTATCCAGGTTGCTGGAGCCATTCGCCGGGTCAATAATTACTATAAGGGCATCGAACCTTTTTTTAAACGGATGCTGGGAAATTCACACTTTCTTCATTCACAAAGCCTTCAAGAGACTAGGCGAATTCAAAAAATTAATTCTCAATTCAGTCACACTTATAAATGGGTTGATTATACGTCAACGATAGTTACATTTGGTTTCATTCTACTGATGGGAGCTTTTGTCCTGAAATCCAGCAGGAAAATTCTGCTGGAACGACAACAGTTTCAGCAACAACTTTTGGAAACTAACGAAAATCTTGAAACGACTATTCAAGAGCGGACTTCTGCTCTTGAGAATGAGGTTGTTGAGCGGAAAACTGCTGAAATCAAGATTAAAGAACAGGCGGACTTCTTACGTAAAGTTATAGAATCTCTTTCTCATCCATTTTACGTAATTGATGCACAAGATCAGTCGATAATTTTAGCCAACTCTGTTGCCTTGGCACAGGGAGATGGAAGTAAAACAACCTGCTATTCGCTGATTCACAATCGAGATAATCCTTGCGATGATATCGGTGTCCAGTGCCCGCTGCAGATTATTGAACAGACCGGAAAGGCGGTTGTCCTCGAGCGTGTCCGTCAAAACAAGCAAGGTGAAGATACTTTTTCTGAGGTTCATGGGTACCCAATCTTTGATGATGATGGAAAATTGATTCAGATGATCGAGTATTCACTCGACATTACAGCCAAAAAGAAAGCTGAATCTGCTCTAAAATCGGCCAATAGCCAACTGGAGCTGAAGGTTAAAGAGCGCACCAGTGCATTAGAAGAGCAAATCCTGCAGCGTAAAGAAGTGCAGTTGCAGTTGATAAAGAACGAGCGCTATTTCAGGAGATTAATTGAAAATGTTTCCGATGTTATTACTCTTCTTGATGAAGATGGAATAATTACTTATTCAAGTCCTTCATCTAGGATAGTTATAGGAATCCCGCCAGAAAAAATTATTGGATTTGATATCCGAGATATAGTTCTCGCCGAAGATTTGAAACATATTCAAATTTCGACACTACATGAGCTTTACAGTGGTGCAACTCCCATGGAATATCGGTTGATGGATAAAAAGGGTGAGATTCATGTGATGGAGACCTATATCCAGAAATTCCAGCAGGATGATGATTCGGATGGATATATCCTATATTCACGTGATATCACCTTGCGAAAACAGGCTGAGGAAGAGACTCATAAGCTTAAGATGGTGGTTGAACAGTCTCCCAGTAGTATTGTAATCACTGATACCGAGGGGACAATTGAATACGTTAATCCTGCATTTGAACAGATCACAGGATACAGTTTTACTGAAGCCGTTGGTCAGAATCCGCGGGTATTAAAGTCTGGAAACACCCCGGAGTCGGCATTTAGGCAGCTCTGGAAAACCATAACTGCCGGTCATGTCTGGCGTGGCGAATTTATTAATCGAAAAAAGAACGGTGACCTCTACAACGAAAATGTTCTGGTTCTTCCAATCAAGAATGTCAAAGGTGAGATCACCAACTTCGTTGCAGTTAAAGAGAACGTCACGGAACTGAAACGTGCCAGAAAGCATGCAGAACAGGCCAATCAAGCCAAATCTAACTTTCTTTCCAATATGAGTCACGAGCTTAGAACTCCTTTGAATGCAATCAATGGATTTTCACAATTGATGCTCAAAAGTAAAAAAAATCCATTAAATGAAAAACAGATGGATATGACAGGGCAGATTCATACTGCGGGGCAACATCTGCTCCAGTTGATCAATGAAATTCTTGATCTGGCACGTATCGAATCAGGAGAATTTTCCCTTTCACTAGAGTCGTTAGATCCACACATTTTCCTTGATGACTGTTTGTCTCTGACACGTTCTCTCGCAGATGAGAAGTCAATTACAATAACTGGTTCTTATGCCGGAACAGATCTCCCGTTAGTGCGGGCAGATTTGACCCGGGTAAAACAGATTATGCTGAATCTGCTGTCTAATTCAGTGAAGTATAATAAGCCGGAAGGAACTGTGGTTGTTGATGTAGAGATGGAAATTTCGGGATTTCTACGTTTTAACGTTACTGACAACGGTATCGGTATTCCGGAAGAGAAACAGAAAGATTTGTTTTCGCCATTTAAGCGAGTTCTAGAGAATCCTAACGAGATTGAAGGAACCGGAATTGGAATGACGATTACCAAACAGTTGGTTGAAAAAATGGGTGGCGACATCGGGTTTGAAAGCCAGTTAGATAAGGGGAGCCATTTTTGGTTCACTCTGCCAGTTTCTGTGGGAATGTCCATAGCAGAAAATCGATCTGATCTCATTGAAACTAGCAACAACAAAACATGTGCTGAAGAAAAAGTTCAGGAGAAATTGATTCTTTATATTGAAGATGACCCGGTAAATACTATCTTTATGCATGAACTTATCCTTGAACAGGAAAATTTCCGCCTCATTACAGCTCCTACGGGGGAAGATGGGGTTGTTATGGCAGAGGAAAATCTTCCCGATTTAATTTTGTTGGATCTCAACTTGCCAGGCATTGATGGATTCCAGACATACCGACAATTGAAGTCAAATCCTAAAACGGAATTTGTCCCAGTTGTTGCTGTCAGTGCTGATGCTATGGAGAAGACTGTAAAGCGCGTTCACAAATTGGGGTTCAACGGCTTCATCCCAAAACCAGTTAATGTTAGTCAACTATTAAAAATAATGGCAGATGCCTTGGAGAAATAAGTCATGGATTTTGAATTAGATTTGACCGATTTATTGATGGGCAGTGCCTTGGCTGATATATACGATGCCAAGATTTTAATCGTTGATGATAATCCATCAAACGTTGCGCTCCTAGAGGCGGTTCTGGAAGAGGAAGAATATAAGAATATCTATTCTACGACTGATCCATTTCAGGTTCTTCCTCTTTATCGGGAGCATCAATTTGACCTGATTCTCCTCGATATACGGATGCCTGGAATGTCAGGAATTGAGGTGCTACAGCAACTTGGTGCCGTCACAAGAGACGATTTTTTGCCTGTCATTGTTCTGACTGCTCAGACTGACCAGGATACTCGTCAGAAAGCATTGGAGGCTGGAGCCAAAGATTTTATCACCAAACCGTTTGAAGATTGGGAAGTTCTGTTACGAATTCAGAACACCCTTCAAACCAGGCTTTTCTATACCCGTCAGATTGTGCGAGCTGATCTACTGGAAAATGAAGTTATTAAAAGGACTACTGAAATCCGCGAAACCCAGTTCGAAATAGTTCAGTGTCTTGGTGCTGCTGGTGAGTTGCGGGATAATGAAACCGGTGCCCATGTTAAACGCATGAGTCATATATGTAGTTTGTTGGCCAGTAAGCGTGGGTTAGGAAAAGATTTTTCGACACTACTGCTTTATGCCAGTACCATGCACGATGTAGGAAAAATTGGAATCCCTGATAGTATTTTATTGAAGCCAGGAAAACTCAGCCCTGAAGAATGGCAGGTGATGAAGCAGCACCCCAAAATTGGCGCCCGAATTATTGGTGATCATGATTCTAGTATCATCTCTCTGGCACGGGAAACCGCTCTTTATCACCATGAAAAATGGGATGGAACTGGCTATCCTCACGGGATTGCTGGTGACAAGATTCCAGTTTCTGCACGGATTGCCGCAATTAGTGATGTTTTTGATGCGTTGACTTCTGCACGACCTTATAAACAGGCTTGGCCGGTAGAAAAAGCGCTTGAAGTTATTCGGGAAGAATCGGGGAAACACTTTGAACCAATTATGGTGGAGTTGTTTGTAGAAAATTTACCGGAAATTATAGAAATTAAGAACCGCTACCTTGATCAGGAAATTTATTAAACTAAGAGTAAGAGATTATTTATTCTTATGAAAAAAGATTGTCGGATGAATGGATTACGAGGCTCCCTATGCTGATAATGAAATGCCCAAAATGTGAAAAATATATTAATTCTGCACTATTGGCTGAAATTACTTCGATTGACTGTGAGCACTGTCATGCAACAGTTGCTGTCAGTAATGTGCTGGTATCTTCTAATGGTTTTACTTTTGATCGAAATGACCTGCTTAAAAGGTTTTTCCGTTATCGGAAGTTGCTAGATGAGGTGATTGATGAACATCATTCCATTGCAGAGAATAAGGGGGTTTCCGATGTCAGTAAGCGCAGTGTCGAACAATTTTTGACTATCCTGCAAGGAATGATGACCGGTGCCAGAGACAATTTCCGTTACCAGTTTTCCAACCCGCTGTCGACAAAGCTATGTTATAGCAGGCATGAATGTCGCGGTACTTTTTTTAATTTGAGTACTGAAGGGGCTTGCATCGAAATTTCCAGATCAAATCCACTTCCGAGGGTCAAAGGTGGAATTTCTATAGAATTTTCGTTGCCGGATGGTAAAGAAGTTTTTTCGATAGATGGAGATATCTGCTGGACGCAAAAAGCTAAAGACGGTGAGAATTCCAAGCATAGTGTTGGAATTAGATTTCGCGGGTTAGATGAGTCAATTTATACAGAACTGTGGAAGTTTATTTCAGAGGGAGCAAGCGAGGTTCAAAAATAATTTCTGCTTGATCATTTTTTTATCATAGAGACAAAAAGAGCGGCTCAAAGGTGAATGAGCCGCTCTTTTTGTCCGTAATTCAGATTAGTAATTGATGCCAGCCGGTTGGATACTGCCGGGATCAGTCGCATGGCAGGGAGTGACTCCGTAAACCATACCGCAATTATCACATCTGTATTCCATTGTTTGCATGGTGAAGATTGTTTCACAGCTAGTACATTTAATCTCAGGAGGAACCGGCATAGCGTAGCTGCTGAATCCCATTTGCCTTAATTTGTTAACAATTTGTTCTCCGTTACCAAAACTTCCACTACAACCGTCATGCATTTTATACTCCTTCGATGTTTTCCAGGGTGTCCCCGGTTCGGATTCTGTTTCTTAGGGCGAGAAGTTTGTTGTCCAGCTTTTCCAGTGAAACCAGATTCTTCCGTTCTGCTTCACTCGATTCAATGATTTTATCGATACCGCCGTTTTTAATAACCAGACGGCGATCACCCATCAGGGCGAGAATCGGATCATGGGTTGCCATCAGGATAATTTTTTCTTCCTGAACCAGTAGATCCAACGCTTTTTTACGGTCGATTCCGGCATTTTCAATTTCATCAATCAGCGCAATCGGTGATTTGCTCAAAATTGCCATGTCGGCAATCATCAACGCACGGGATTGACCACCACTTAAAGATGTGACTGGGGTGTCGGGCGCAAATGTCTCCCCCGCCAGTTCATTGGCCTGTTTTAGGATTTGTGCAACTTTTTCTTCTGGGTTGGTGACCAGGCGGCTTTCTGCATGCATGCGGATAAATTCTTCCGCCGATAAGTCCATGACAAAGTTCATGTTCTGTGACAATTGTGCCACCAGTTTATATTCAGTAGAAAAACGCCACTTGCTGTCTGGCACCTGGCCATTGATAAGGATTTTTCTTCGGGTTGGAGTGTCGCCCTGTGCAACCCATTCAATATCGGCCAGCAGGCGACTTTTTCCAGAGCCGGTTGGACCAACAATACAGATCACTTCTCCCGGCTTCAAAGTTAATTCTAGGTTTTCTGCTTTTCCCGATTTATCATGACCACCAATAATTGTCAGCGCTTTGACTTCGTCCATGGGATCACTTATGGCCAACATTCCTTCAAGGAAATCATCCAGGCTCTGACGTAACTGTTTTGCATTGACTCCTAGATCTTCCAAGTTATCGGGATCAAGATTATCAAGGTAATGCTGCAGGCTATCAGTACCTGGCTTAACTACTAGCCCAAAAGAGGTCAGGAAATCTTCTACGTAGGGATGATCAATAAGGACATCGGACATCGGTTTGTGGAGTAAAGATGTTTCTTTCATCATGCCGATCCTTCCTGAAAATCCATCTTGCGGATGTTGCCCATCTGATGTTCTTCCCCAATCCTGGTTTCTCCCAGGCAGTAGGAACAAAGTGCAGAAGGCATAGAGAATCGCAGTTCCTTTCCTTTTAAGGTTTCAATATCTGATGCCTCCTCAAAAAGACTGGTTAGCTCAAAAGCTCCTTGCCCTGTAATCCCGTTGACATTCATGATGATGGCACCAGGATTGACTTGCTTGACCCGTGAGGCAAAAACTTCCCGTTCAGCTTGGGAGACAATGTCGCCTTTGGTGATAATAACGATATCTGCCGATTTTAACATCGGACCGATTTTTTTGGGTGTGCCGATCCCACTAAGGTTATCGATAACACAGACGGCGGTAATTTCTTTAATGTGAGGAGAGCAACGGTTGCAGAGTCCGGCACTTTCGCTGATCAGGTATTCGCAGCTATTTTCGTGCCCCCAAGTCACACAAGATTCTATATTGCTGACAAAGTAATGATCGGGGCAAAGTGCGCCCGATAATCCTTTTTTGACTAATACCCCTTTCTGGGCGTAAAGCTTATCATCATCGGTTAAAAGACAGTCAAACTTGACCACCCCGATTTTTTTCTTACGATCTTGCAGAGCTTCGATCACTCGCAAAATCACTGATGTTTTTCCGGAAGATGGAGGTCCCGATATGGTTAGAAAACGCATAATTTCACCTTTTTGCTGTTTTGTCGCTGATGGGCGCAGCAAGCGGCGCCCCTACATAAATAGCGTATAAAATTCTACACCGCGTTCATTGAATCTTCAAAGATTTGTGTTGTGTGCTTAATCATGGCACCGATATCATTCTGATAGATGTAGTCCCAACCAATCCACTTCCATGGATGATCACCATCTAGCTGGTTATCAACTTCGGGATGAACCGATGGGAACAGTCCTCTTTGCGCCAGAATTTCCCCAACTGGCTTGCTGGAAAGGAATTCGGCAATTGGTTTGACCTTTTCGAGACTCTCTCGTTTGGTGAGCATAAATATCGGGCTGACGACGGCACCATCTTCTGGCCAGATAATCTCCAGACTTTTAACCATCCGTGCCATCTTGGTAAAAAAGTACGGCATGATAGTCACCAGAGGTTTTTCTTCAGCGACCCGCTTGGCATTTTTGACCATCTGCGATGGATGCATTGCTTTTAGCATACAACGGCCGAGCTTTTTGATGCCTTCATCACCGTGTTCTTTATGCAAAGCGAGGAGGATCGCGTTAAACAGATCGAAATCACCGACGGGCAGAGCCACTTTTTGTTCATACTCCGGCTTGAGCAGGTCAGCCCAGCATCGCGGGATTGGAAGATCACCCAGAACATCATGATTAACCATGAAGACTGCAGGGACAGCGGCAATAATTGAGTAATCTTTTTTTGGATCTTTAATGTCGATATCTGAAAAATCTGGGTTTACAGTAGTATCGGTGATATCGGTGAAAACTCCCTGATCCTTGAAACGACCAATTGTTTTCTGATCGAAAAAAGTTTCAAATCCGGCAGAGAGGAAGATGTCTGGCAGTTCATCAGCATTCTCAATTCCCTGAATATTTTCTTCGATCCAGTTGGCTCCAACCGAAGCTGCTTCAAGTTTATAGCTAACCTCATTGCCGGTTTCTTCGGTATACTGTTCAATGAAAGCATCAAACCCTTCCAGTAACGGCAGACGTACCGGGCAGGGGAGCAGGCCGGATACTTTGACTTGACTGTCGGCTTTTTCCGTTGTCTTCATTGTTACATCAACCTGATTCAATTCCCCATCAATTTTTTCCTGCAACAGTGAGAGGAAGTTGTCCAGATCATATTTCTTAGTTTGTGCCGCTCGCTCTAATTTAAGAAACGAACCGACCGCATTGCGTTGCTTTTCGTCACGAAAATTTTCGAACCCGTTGGCAACAAAAACATCCAGAGTCTCAGGCCAGCGATCCAGAACATCTTTAACAGTCATATCTTTATTTAATACAGCAGTTGTCATGATTATATCTCCATCACTTATTGGTGTTAATTGCTTATTTATGCTCCGAGTATAGCGTGAAGAAGTGGCTGGATAAATTGATGTAAATCAAGAAATATGTAAATATTACCAAACCTGTCAACAATTGGCACACTATACCCCACATGAACTGTAAATTCAAAGTCTCTTGGGCAAGTGGTCGGTTGTGTTTTATCTGCTATACTCCATAATGATAATGGAGTTGACCTCTGTTTAATTGCTAGAAAATCATTACCTTTTTTGTCTACAATTGATCTGCATCAATTTTTTAGTTTTCAGTCTGTGGCATTTTCTGGGAATAAATAAACAAATCTTATTACCTCAACCAAAGGAGTACATCAAAATGAGTATGTTTTGTTTTCAATGTCAGGAAGCTGCAAAAGGTACTGGCTGTGATATCGTCGGTGTTTGTGGGAAAAAAGAAGATACTGCCAACTTGCAGGATCTGCTGGTTTTTACCCTGAAGGGGTTGGCTGTTGTTGCTGACGAAGCCAAAAAACAGAATAAGTTGGACGATTCTATTGGCCTCTTTATTGCCCAGGGTTTGTTTGCAACGATTACCAATGCAAACTTCGACAATGCCCGCTTTGTTGAGCTGATTAAGGCAACGGTTGCCAAGCGTGATGGTTTAAAGACAGCCATCGGTTTCAGCAGTGATGCCGATGTTGTCAATTGGAATGCTCCTGAAGCAGATTTTGCTGCCAAGGCTGCAGAAGTTGGTGTGTTGTCACAAGCCAATGAAGATGTTCGTTCCCTCCGCGAACTGTTGATTTACGGTTTAAAGGGGATGGCTGCTTATACTGATCATGCTGCCATGCTTGGTTTCGAAAAATCAGAAGTTTACGATTTTATGGTTGATGCTTTGGTATCAACGACCCAGGATCTGAGTGTTGACGAAATGGTGGGCATGGTTCTGAAGTGTGGTGAAGTTGCTGTCACTGCCATGGCACTGCTTGATGAAGCTAACACCACAACCTATGGTAATCCAGAGATTTCCAAGGTTAACATTGGTGTCAGTGATAAGCCTGGTATCCTGATTTCAGGTCATGATCTGAAGGATATGGAGGAGCTGCTCAAGCAGACAGAAGGCACCGGAGTTGATGTTTATACTCACTGTGAAATGTTGCCAGCCAACTATTATCCAGAATTCAAAAAATACGAGCATTTTGTCGGTAACTACGGCGATTCCTGGTGGCATCAAGATAAGGAATTTGCATCATTCAATGGCCCAATTTTGATGACGACTAACTGCATTACCCCCGTTCAGGATGCTTACAAGGATCGATTCTATACAACTGGCCTAGCTGGCTGGCCAGGGGCTACCCATATTGAAGATCGTCCCGAAGGTGGCAGCAAAGATTTTTCGGCAATTATTGAGCAGGCTAAGAGTTGTGCTGCACCGATTGAGATTGAAACCGGTGAAATCGTCGGTGGTTTTGCTCATGCTCAGGTGATGGCCTTGGCTGATAAGGTGGTTGATGCCGTCAAATCTGGTGCGCTGAAACGCTTCGTCGTTATGGGTGGTTGCGATGGCCGTCATACCAGTCGGAATTACTTCACTGAAGT
>JADGEB010000006.1:0-2397 GCA_016744595.1 Desulfuromusa sp. | reverse complement strand
GTTATCCTCACTGCTGGTTGTGCCAAGTTCCGTTATAATAAATTAGATCTTGGTGATATCGGTGGCATCCCACGGGTTCTTGATGCTGGTCAGTGTAATGATTCCTACTCCCTTGCATATATTGCGCTGCAATTGAAGGCAGTTTTTGGGCTGGACGATATTAACGATCTGCCGATTTCCTACGATATCGCCTGGTATGAGCAAAAGGCGGTTATCGTGTTGTTAGCACTACTGTCTCTGGGTGTTAAAGGTATCCGTCTTGGACCCACTCTTCCAGCATTCTTGTCTCCAAATGTCGTCAAGGTTCTGGTTGAGAACTTCAATATTAAACCAACTGGTGAAGTTAAGGCCGATGTTGAAGCAATGATGGCTGGCAATTAAACACAGCTATTTATAAGTAACAAAGTAAAAAGGGTGAGAGGTCAATTGATCTTTCACCCTTTTTTTGTTCTGAACTGGAAACTTACGTTGATGTTTTTGCTGCATATTGGCAGAATGCTGCGGATTGTTGGATTGCATACCTTTACTTCAGAGGAAATTGTTATGTCATACGGGAAAAAAGAGGGAGTTCTTTATTTTGGGATACCGTCAGGTAGCCTGAATGAACAAGTATTACGGTTGTTAGCAAAATCGGGACGGCCTTTGAAAAAAGGGCGTCAATATGAATTGCAGGGACCATACGATAAAGATGTTGTCTTTCGGATACTGGATCGAAAAGAGATGGCACAGAAGGTCAGTGATGGCATTGTAGATTGCGGTATTACCGGTAAAGATTATATCTTCGAAGCAGGACGTGAACAAGAGGTTGAAGTGCTGGGAGATTTTATTTTTTCCAAATATACCAACCAACCCTCTCGGTTGGTTTTGGCAAGTCGTCCCGAGCTAGGTATTGAATCGCCGGAAGATTGTAAAGGTAAAATTATTGCCACCGAACTGCCGAACCTGACAAAGCGGCGGATGGCAGAACTATATGGTATCGAAGATATTGAAATTTTACATAGTGAAGGCAAAACAGAGGCGAAAGTGAACATGGGGGAATGTGACGCTTTTACCGATATTACAGAAACCGGCGCGACACTTAAAGCCAATGGAAACAATATCGTTGCTGAACTGTTTACATCTAATCCACAGTTAATTGCCAACCGTGATGCAATTAAGGACGCTGCAAAGCTGGAAAAAATGGAAGACATTCGTATGTGTATCGATGCAGTGCTACAGGCTGAACGTGAGCCAGTTTTTATGGTGTTTATGGATGTGCCGACTGCTGTACTGTCTGAGGTTGAAAAGATGCTGCCATCGGTGGTTTCCCCAACGGTGAGTCCAGTGGTTGATAAAGCGTGGTGTAGTGTTTCAGCCGTTATCCGGGAATCTGAACTGAATATTCTGGCACCAAAACTGTTGCGGCTTGGTGTTGATGGCATTGTCCCAATTCCAGCACCGAAGGTATTTACTCAAGATATGGTCAAGGCCAAACACTTTTGACCATCGACTTATAAGTGGAGATTATTATGGATAAAAAAGTCTTAGAAGAAGGAACCGAGTTACTGATTGATTTTGAAAAGCGTGGCGGTTTGATTCCGGCAGTGGTACAGGATGTTGCCGATGGCCGCATCTTGATGGTTGCTTATGCCAATGAGCTGGCATTGAAGACCTCTTTTGAAAAAGGGATGGCGACATTCTGGTCAACCTCACGTAACGAATTGTGGACAAAAGGGGAAACCTCCGGTGATTTTCTCAAGATTGTCGAAATCCTGACCGACTGTGATCAGGACGCAATTATCTACCGTGTTGTTCCGCAGGGTGGCGGTTCCTGTCACACCAAGAATCCAGAAACCGGAAAAACCCGTGAGACCTGTTTTTATCGTAAGGTCAATTTGAAGGGTAAAAATCTGGAGATGATTTAGGCGGAAGAAGATCAACGTTTATGCCCTGAAACCCAGTTCTTCGAAATGATTGACAATCTCCGCTGAAGTTGCTTGAATGATGCAGCAATAAGGGGGAGGGGCATGAAAAAAAAGATCGACAACTTTTAAACCAAAGCCGAACGTCAGCAAGTTATTGCTCCGTTCGGCTTTTTTCGTTCTTTTATAATTGATCGATTGGACTGATGACACCTTGGCCACCACGATTGATGACGTGGGTATAAATCATGGTTGTTGAAACATTTTTGTGTCCAAGCAGCTCCTGAATGGTGCGGATATCGGTTCCTCTTTCCAGTAGATGAGTTGCGAAACTATGTCGCAAGCTTAAGGGTCAAAGCTTAAGAAAAGCTTAAGGGTCAAGTCTGCTTTTGGCTTTTGTGACAAATGGTGATATGCTCCGCCTATGTCAAGACCACTACGCATAGCATATCCTGGCACCTGGTATCATGTGATGAACCGGGGTCGACGCCAGGAC
>JADGEB010000069.1 GCA_016744595.1 Desulfuromusa sp. | reverse complement strand
CTGGAGTTCAATCCAGAGCGTCAAGTTTCGGCAACCCTGAACTACATGCAAGATAGTTACAATCTCTGGATCAGTGGCAAATATATCGGTGAACAGTACGCTGAAGTCGCCGACGACAACACCATCGACAGCTATTTCCTGACCAATGTTGGCGGCACCCTGTTCCTGCTAGAAAAACAACAACTTGAGCTCTACGGCGGGGTTAACAACATTTTTGATGAAAGTGTTGACACACTTCTGGGCTCAAGTGTCGGACCCTATGTCTATGCCGGGATTCGCTATAACTTTTAAAACAATTGCAGACCTCAACACACGGAGAAAACTTCGTGGCATGAACCCGCATGAGGGGACTTCCCTTCATGCGGGTTCATGTTTCAAGGGAAGAGAGACATGGATCAAGAAATCACGTTAAAAACAAAAGTTTACGACATTGTTACCAGATATCCAGAAACCGTCGACACCTTTCTGTCTCATGGTTTCAACCTGATTACCAACCCGGTCAAACTAAAAACAGTTGCCCGCTTTGTCACCCTTGAATCGGCCTGTTCCATGAAAAAAGTTAATCCGGAACTTTTCCTCCGAGAATTGAACCGTGCATTAGCAGCAAAGCGAGAGGCACAAGATTGTTGCCAGTTTCAAATTGATGAAGAACAAGGGGATATTAATATTGCAGCCCTCCTGCCTTGCCCTATCGCCATACCGATTAAAGAAGCATTCAAGACATTTGCCGAAAAATTCAACCACGACACGGGTCTTAAAATCGGGCTCCATGTAAAAGCGGCTGCCCTTGATCTTAACTCTCAACCTGAAATTCCCTATGCAGACTACGATTTGTTTATCGCCCCTGGTTACGATCATTTTACTGGGAACCACAAAAATTATCGCCAAACTAATCTGCAAAAAATGAATCAACCTTTTACTCAGGCCGGGATGTCAGACCCCAACAACCGTTATTCCATTACTGGGGCAGCACCTGCGATTTTGATCCGCAATCGCAAGAAGGTGTCTAGCTCCAGATTGTGCTGGGCAGATCTTTGCAATGACAATTTCCAAGGGAAAATTGCCACTCCATTGGCAGAACTTGAATTGCAAAAAGGGGTCATCTATCAAATGTTCAACGATTTTGGTGAGGATGGTCTCCAGCGATTTGCCAGAAAAATCTGCGGTGAATACCATCCTGCCGAAATGATCAAACTGATCAACCGGCGCAAACTCGACCATATTGATCTCTTTGTTGCCCCTTTATTTTTTACCAAGATGTTGAAAAATCCTGATTTTGAGGTGATCTGGCCAAGTGATGGTGCGATTGCAATCCCTCTGATCCTCTCCATTCATCAAAATGCCAGGGAAGAAACGACAAAGGTCTCGGAGTATCTAACAAGTGCAGACATGGCAAATCTCCTCAGCGCTGAAGGTCTTTATCCCACCAGCCATATCGCCACACCAAATCCAATACCCAATGATACCTGCTTACTCTGGCCAGGATGGGAACGTCTGTACCAAGTCGATTTTCAACAACACTACCGAAAATCGTTAAGCCTATATCAACAATATTGTAAAGAGATGAAAACAACGACAGAGTCAATTCATAGTCATTCAGGAGAAAGTGCAATGTCCGATTTATCAGAAAAAAAAGAGCAGTTTAGAACGATCGATTTGCGCGGAGAATCCATGGAGTTTCTGCCAAAGCTGCTTGAAATGCTGGACACAATAGAAGCCGGAGACGGACTTCATCTGATCAAGGAATTTGAACCGGTTCCCCTCTATCAACTATTAAAAGAACGGGGCTTTATTCATCAAATGGAAAAAGTTTCCGATGACGAGTATCACGTCTACCTGCAGAACCCAGCCGTTCAAACCGCCGCCAAAGCCAGCACGATGGCACAGCATATTCAAGTCGATGCAAAGCGAGCCGAGATTCTCGCAAAAATCGTTATCGATTTTTTCAATGGAGCTAACCTTGAAGATCTCAACAAACGAAGTCAGGAAATCTTTCCAGTCAGTGCTCCTGAGTTCGCCTATGTCGAACAGTTAATTTCTGAACGGGGCATCAGTGACACCCAATTTGAAGAACAGATTGAAAATCTCATTCAACTGTTTAAGAAATCCCTCGATCAAGGCTCTGATCTTAGCCAGTTTCCCGCCGGTCATCCGATCCATACCTATCTTCTAGAAAACCAGATGCTGAAAAAACTGATCACTGCATTACGCCTTTTGATTAAAAATAACGACAGCCAGAAAGCAAGCCCAATCTTCTGGGGGGATTATATCGATAACTTAAGTCAGACGAATAATCATTATGTCCGCAAGGAGAACCAGTTATTCCCCTACCTGGAACAAAAAGGCTTCGACAAACCATCAACCATCATGTGGACTCTGCATGACAACACCCGTAAGTTCATCAAGCAAGCCAACAGTGCCTGCCACGATCCCAGTCTGAATTTTGCGGCCTGCTCTGAGCAAGTCAGCCTTGCTATGGACAGTATTGAAGATATGATCTACAAAGAAGAAAAGATTCTCTTCCCTACTGCAATTGCCATGTTAAGTGAACAAGAGTGGATTCAGGCGCGTCAGGGTGAAATCGAACTCGACTATTGCCTGATTGACGAACCACCAATGTGGCCAACGACAATCGCCACAGGAGAACAGAACCAATCTTCAGAGCAACCCGACATCAGTGGAACCCTCAAACTGAGTGAAGGGTTGATGAGCCTGGAGCAAATCAATGCCATCTTCTCTCATCTACCCGTCGATATCTCATTTGTCGATTCCGACAACCGAGTCCGCTTTTATAATCAATGCAAAGAACGGATTTTCCCACGTAGCCCGGCGGTGATTGGTCGCGAGGTCAAATATTGCCACCCCCCTAAAAGCGTCGATACCGTGCTGGAAATTATCGAGGCTTTTAGATCTGGAAAACAAGATGTTGCCGAATTCTGGCTGACATTGGAAGGAAAATTTATCTACATTCGCTACTTTGCGGTACGTGATGCAAATAAAACCTATCAGGGTGTCCTTGAAGTGATGCAGGAAGTCAGCCGTATTCGTGAACTGAAAGGACAGCAGACGCTGCTCAACTGGGCAAGTAACCAATAATTATACCCAACAGGATATCAATAATGAAGCAAATAGCCTACGTAGTGCTACTATTCTCGCTGGTTTTATCTCCCGGGGTTGCGAGTGCCCGCGAAATCAAGGTGATGACGCCACCCGATCCGAATTCGATTCCTCTTATGGTTCTGGAAGCAAAAAGCCAGGAGTTCCTCCCCGCAGGAGACACCATTAAACTGGTGATCGCCCCCGCAGGTGACGTTTCGGCGATGAAAGCAATCATGGTGCAAAAAAAAGCCGATATCGGACTGTTCAACTTTCTTGCCGGAGGGAAATTCTACTCCCAGGGGATAACCAATCTCCGCCTCGCCGGAATCCAAGTCTGGGGTGGTATCGCCATCCTTAGCAAGGACAATATCACCCCGGGTGACTGGAGTGCCATGTCTGGAAAAACGGCAATCTCCATCCCTGCTATCAAAACACCTCCCTATTTGTTCGCCATGCAGGCGGCAAAAAAACACGGTGTCGATCCAAAATCGATAAAAGTGGTTGGTATGGGGCCAGCCATTGCCATGAACAAAATGCGCCTAAAGAAAGAGGCACCAGATTTCGTCATGGTGCCGGAACCACTACTTAGTATTCTGCTAATGAAACAGGAAAAGGAGAATTGGGAACAAAAATACCATCTGTTCTCCGATCCAGCTCAAGATCTGTCTTCCAGAGGGATACCACTGGGAGCCTTCTGGATTATCGATGGGGATAATGCCGTTTCTTATGACGAGGTTATTTACGGCTTTGAACAAGCCATAGATTTTGTCAATAATCCTGCCAATGCCATGGAAGTTGCAGAGATCTCCAGCCAGGGCTTCAAAAAATACTTTGGCATGTCGGTACCAGCAGAAGCCTTTTCAGCCATGCTTCAAAATGGATTGCTGAAACTTGATTTTCGCGAAGCTCAACAGGTTGCCGGTACTCTCAAAAGATTCTGGAAACAAAGGAAAACCGAGGTCGACCCACATATTTTCTACACCAGAAAAACCTACCACATCGGCCAAAACTCCCCATTTCTTGCGCAGATGATGCCACGACTCGCAGGCGCAATCAAAATGCACGGGGTGGAAATAGGAATATCAAAACAAGGGATAGCAGCAGCCCATCAAATCGAGAAAGAGGTTATGCCGCAAGTCATTACGGCATCCATTGCGGTCAAACAGTTGGAACTGGAAATCTTTGAGCTGAGCTTGAGCAACGACTCCGACCAGCAGTTACAGCAGAAGCTTTACTCGCTAGCGAAGAAGAAACTAGCTCTCGCTGAAATGCAAGCCGATTGTGTAAAAAAGGTTTTTTCCAAGTTAAATACTGAAGATAAAAAACAGGTCAGAGCTTTCTTCCACAAAAATAAAAATCTGATGCTAAACCGCTACGGGTTTATCTTTTAATCATGAAAAATATCGCCGCCAGGCTAAACTACACACTGGGGCTGCTCTTGTTACTGGGCTGCTGGCACTCACTTTCAAAACTCTACCCGGCGGCGATCATTCCCCCTCTGGATCAGGTTATCGCAGGAATTGCCGAGGTGTTCAAAAACGAACAGCTGATGACCGATGCGCTCTATTCCCTCTACCGGGTTCTATTTGCCTCCCTGATCTCAATCGTTGCGGGAATAATACTGGGGATCATCGGTGGCACCAGAGTTTTTTTCTACCGCCTTTTCTATCCGGTATTTGTGGTATTCGAAAATGTCCCCCCTATCGCCTGGCTGGTTGTTGCCATCATGTGGTTTTCTATCGGCAGCATGCCATCCATCGCTGTGGGGGTTTTCACCTCGGTGCCGATCATTTTCTTTTACACCGTCGAGGGGATTCGCAATACCGATAAAAAGCTGCTGGAAATGGCTGATGACTTCTTTTTTACCAAGTGGAAAAAACTATTCTATATCTCCATTCCAACCATCATGCCGAGCATCAGTGCCAGCCTCTCCACCGCTATCAGCCTCAACTGGCGGGTGG
>JADGEB010000068.1 GCA_016744595.1 Desulfuromusa sp. | reverse complement strand
TCATAAACCTGCAAAGTCCGCAAGATATGAGGATCACGATAGGAAAGCATACTAAACTGACCTGCTTCAGCATTGTAGCCAGCCAGGCCACCGTAGGCACCACCCTTTTCGCGAATTTCACGATGTAGAAATTCTGCACGTAACATTTTTGCCAGAACCGTTAAAGCGGCACTATCGGAATGAGTATAAGGAACCGCACGAAAAACCCGAGTCACATAGTTCACTGGCAATGACCAGATCACCCCCTGCCGAATCGGCTGCGATTTAAAATCTTCAACCGCCGATTTCTGGCGGGACGACTCCAGCGGGAGCTGCTCAACCAACTGCCCCAAAGCTATTTTGAATGGGGAAAAGTTTTCAGCTTCCACGGTGATTGCTGTCTGTAATTGTTGCTGACTAAACAATCGCCCGGCAATCTCTGTCAAAATGGTGGCCAACTCACCTAATTCATCGACTGGCTTGGCCGCCAGTTCGCGAATCAGAGCCACTTGGGAAAGCCCGGCCCATTGTTCCCGCTGCCACCCAATCAGGGACAGCGAAGCCGCCGCAGTTCTGGCCGCATAAGTGTGCCCCGATTGGGGAACTGAATTTTCAAGCGACACCTGCAACTGATTTAAAACAGTGTGGATACGCTGCAAGTCACTGAAATTTGGAGTCAACAAAATATCGTGCAACAACCCGAACAGAGGCTCACAGTTACGCACCAGTGCTTTTCCTTTTAATTCAAAACTGGCGGTAAACTTATTTGCATCTTGCGGATCATCCAACAGTGACGTTCGTGCTGATATTCCACCAGTCACAGCTTCCATTGCCTCAGCCATTTGCAGATAATCACGTTCACCAGCACCAACCTGAGTCAGTAGACTACCGAAAATCGGCAGATACCTGCGCTGTTCATCCGCCAAACTGTCGAGTCCAAAATTGAACGTCACCACACCAATACCGTTGGTTGGCTGAGAAAACCAGAACTCTTTGGCCAATCTTCCCAGCTGCTGTTCAACAGAAACTGCTGACTCGGTGGGCGGGATATCGCTCAATTCCAGAGTTGGCAAACAGGAGAGATCTTCCAACTCTTCCTGCGCCGCAGCCAGTTCTTTTGCTTGCCCTACCAATTGTTGTTTTTCTATTTCGCTGAGTTGTTTCTCTATTTTATCCAATTCAGCACGGGTAGCAGCATCCTGACGGGGTCCAAGATCGGTATCAGGCTGTAGCAATAACGTAACCCGATGCTGATTATTGAGCAGTCGTTCCCGAATCAAATTTTCGAAAAATGGACCATCATTCAATTGCTGCTTTAATTTCTGCAGGTTTTCTTCAAAATTAAGCGCGTCAAGAGGATCGCCACCGTGAATCCACGGGCCGATCAAGCGCATCAACAGCAATAGCGAATAAGGATAACTGTCCCCGGTCACTTCACGGTTTGAAAATTCAAGACGATGGATAGCAGCATCAATTCTTTCCTGAGTAAATCCATCCTCCGCAACCGCTTCAAGAGTCTCCAGAATCAGCTTTTCGATTGCCGGAGCATGCTCAGGGTCGGTTCCCTGTAAACCGGCAGCAAAATAGGTGGTGCGGTTATCATCATGGTAACCGGTTCCCGGCGCAAGATTGGCTCCCAGCCCAGAATCGAGCAGGGCTTTATAAAGTGGTGCAGCGGGATTCCCAAGCAACAGGGCAGAAAGCAACGACATGGCTAGCCGCTCGAAACTGTCATTTATATCGCAATCGAGCCAAGCCACCTCAACCATCGAACGCTTTTCAAGCGGTTCACCAGCGTCCAGAGGATAACTCTCTGTGACCCGGATAGGAGCTTCCAACCGCTGCTCCGCAGGAACTTCGGTATCGGAATCGAGTCGTTCAAATTTTTTCAGCACCCGGTCTTCTACAATCTCCAACAGATTGGCCAAATCAAGATTGCCCGAACTGAAAAACCAAGAATTACTTGGATGGTAATAACGAGCATGGAAGTCACGCAATTGTTGCCAGCTTAAAGCAGGGATATCTGCTGGTTCGCCACCCGAGTTATGCCGGTAAGTGGTGGTTGGATAGAGATGCTTATCGAGACGTTGGGTTAACAAGGATGAGGGATCGGACATTGCACCCTTCATCTCATTATAAACCACTCCTTTGTATTCCAGCGGTGAAGTAGAATCTCCACCGTCAGCGTACTCAAGACGATGCCCTTCCTGACTAAAATCACGCTCTGTCAAACGTGGGTAAAAAGCGGCATCCAGGTAAATATCGAGGAGGTTGTGAAAATCTTTCCGATTCATACTGGAGAATGGATAGAGAGTCCAATCGCTGGCTGTCATCGCATTCATAAAGCTGTTGAGGCTGCGTTTGAGCATTGAAAAAAACGGATCGCGCACAGGAAAACGTTTTGATCCACACAGCGCAGTATGCTCTAGAATATGGGCGACACCAGTTGAATCATCTGGCGGAGTACGAAAGCCAACCGCAAACAGATGGTTATCGTCATCCCGATCCAGATGCATAAAGCGTGCACCGGTCGCCTGATGATGCAAACGGATCATAGTCGCATTAATAGCTGGAAGCGAATCGATCTGATCAACCAGAAATCCATTAATCAACTGGCCGGGGGTAAAATTTTGAAAACTCATATAAAATCCTGACGTGAAAGAAGGATGACTTTAAGTATATTTGATCCAATTGTAGCGCAATAGCAACTTCTCTGCTTCAACCGCGAAAAAAACAATCGTTGCCATGACAAAACAAAAGACTAACTCCACAACTCCAAGAACCTGAGTGTGGAACAATGACTGCAATGCGGGAACATATATGATTCCCAGTTGAACTGCAACACTGACCAGCACGGTTAACAACAAAGGCAAATTTGATGTCAATCCTTGGCTGAATAATGATTGCCTTTCCGAACGAAGGGCTAAAGAATTGAAGAGCTGACTATAGCAAAGCACAGTAAACACCATTGTCTGCCAATGCCAGCCCTGAACTATGGCAATTTTCTGGGTTAAAAGACAGCTGGCTCCCATCAATAAACCAATCCAGAGAACTTGTTGCCACATTCCCCTGCCAAACAAGCTTTCATCAGGGGGGATCGGTGATTGCTGCATAATCCTCTTTTCAGCTGGTTCTACCGCCAATGCCAGCCCTGGAGCACCATCAGTCATCAGGTTAATCCAGAGAATATGAATCGGCAGTAACGGAAGCGGCAGTCCCAGAAAAGGGGCTAAAAAAATGGTCCAGATTTCCCCAGCATTGCAAGCCAGAATATATTTAAAAAACTTGCGAAGGTTTGCGTAAACAACCCGTCCCTCACGAACCGCATGAACAATCGTGGCAAAGTTATCATCCAGCAATACCATTTCTGCCGCCTCTTTTGCGACATCAGTACCAGTGATCCCCATAGCGATTCCAATTTCCGCCCGTTTTAGCGCCGGAGCATCATTCACCCCGTCACCAGTCATTGCCACAGATTCACCACGTTCCTGAAGTGCGGCAACAATTCTGAGCTTCTGTTCCGGGGCAACCCGGGCGTACACTCTCACTTTTCCGGCCAGATCAACCAATTGATCATGCGACAATGTCGAAAGTTCCGGCCCGCTGACAACGCGAGCCTCAACTGAATCAACCAGCCCGATCCGTGCAGCTATCCGGACAGCGGTCAAAGGATGATCCCCGGTAATCATCACGACTGTAATTCCTGCCTGCCGACATTGCTGTACCGCTGCTGCCGTCTCTTCACGCGGTGGGTCAAGGGCACCACTCAAACCAATAAATTCAAGGTTCTTCTCAAGATTATCCTCGTGCAGATTTTTGGGAAACTTTTTGAATCGATGGCAAGCAAAGGCAAGTATTCGTAGTCCATCACCAGCCATATCAGCGAGACGGGATTCTGCCAATGAGGAATCAAACCGCTGGCAACGCGAAGAGATCGCCTCAAAACTCCCCTTACACAGCAACAACACGTCTCCTGAGGGGGTTCGATGCAAGGTGCTCATCGCTTGGCGTTCAGAACTAAAAGGGATCTCTGCAACCCTTGGATAGTCTTGCTTAAGCTGTTGCGGATCAAATCCAAGCTGTTGAACTTTTGCGTAAAGTGCCACTTCAGTAGGATCACCCAAGGAATCACCATTCTCGTCAACCCTGACATCGTTATTCAAAGCCAGTGCAAGCAATAAAGGATCTTCTTTGTGTAATCCGGCAGCGTCAATGCCATGGAGTTGACCATCAAATAATTGTTCAACTGTCATTTGGTTCAGGGTCAAAGTCCCAGTTTTATCACTGCAGATAAAAGTAGTCGAACCCAGTGTTTCCACTGCTGGCAGCCTGCGAATCAAGCTGTTTTGCTGCACCAGCTTGCGGGCACCTAAAGCCAGAGAAATGGTGACAACAGCAGGAAGAGCTTCAGGAACAGCAGCAACAACCAGACTGACTGCCGTCAAAAACATCACGATTGTATCTTCCCCGCGCAGCAAACCAGCAATAAACACAATTCCGCAGATAATCAAGGTTGCCAAAGCAAGATTACGGCCAACTCGCACAAGGCGTTTCTGCAGCGGGGTTTTTATCTTTTCGGTGGTATCAAGAAGATGGGCAATTTTACCCATCTCAGTATTCATCCCAGTGGCAGTGACAAACCCACTTCCATGTCCATAAGTCACCTGAGTTCCACGGTAAACCATATTATATCGATCACTCAGAGACAGCCCCGGCTGGCTCAAAGGTTCAATCATTTTCTCGACCGGCACCGATTCTCCAGTCAATGCCGCTTCATCAACTTTTAAGGTATAAACTTCATTAAGCCGCAAGTCAGCAGGAACAATAGTCCCGGCGTCCAACAACAAAACATCCCCCGGCACCAATTCTTCAGCTGGGATTTTCTGAAATTTTCCACCGCGACACACGGTTGCAAAAGGAGCTGCCAATTGCTTCAAAGCGGACAGTGTTTTTTCGGCACGAAATTCCTGGATAAATCCAATCAAGCTATTCAAGAGGACAATAATCAAAATAACAAGGGTATCCTTAAGTTCACCTATGACCCCAGAAATCAGTGCAGCAATCAATAAAAGGATGATCATTGGGTTGCGGTACTGTTCATACAACATCTGCGGCACAGAACGTTTAACTTCTTCACGTAGCTGATTCGGCCCAACTTCTTGAAGTCGCTCAGCCGCAATTTCGCTCACTAACCCATCGGGCTGTGTTTTCAACTGTTCTGCAAGATCAGAAATATTCAGTTGATAAATTTCTTTGAAATTTTGGTCGGACACAGAAGATCTCCTTCTCTTTAAGCCTAGCAGATTTACTGAAGCTTAAAAGAGGGAAGAAGATTGATAAAAAAAAGATTGATTTTCTATTTTCAGCATGGTACCTATTT
>JADGEB010000067.1 GCA_016744595.1 Desulfuromusa sp. | reverse complement strand
CCCTTCAACTTAGTGAATTAACGCTTGCTGTTGATACCACCGCAGTAGATTTGCTGGATAAACTGCGTCTTACGGATCTTAATGGGAGTATAAAGCTTGGCTCAGGTTATGAGATGAGCGAAGAATTCACACGACTCCATATGTTGGCTGACCAAGGTATCACCTGGGGTGTGCAGGTCGCTAACCTGACTGAAATGGCTGAGGGTGAAGCAAAAAATGCAGCGGCTGCCCTTGCCGGACTCGATTTTAAAATCCCTGGGACCGATTTCCATGTCAATAACATCAATGGTCGTCTTTACTTAAATGATAAAAAGCTCAAAGTGTGGGGTAAGGTTCAGTTGCCTGAAAATCTGGGTGGCGGATCTATTGGGTTATCTGAGACCAGCGCTCTTGTCCTTTCTGCCGGTGGCGTCTCAACAACGGGTGAGGTCGATATCGATCCCGGTAGCATAGGGCGGTTTGGCCTTGCCGGGTTCTCTGCCGATGTTAAGTCCTTCTCCTTTGGGGTCACCAGTAACAGCGTATCTGGCTCCTTGGCGGCAAAAATCAAGCTGGCCCAGTTTGACAATATCCCCATTGATGTCACGGCAAGTCTTAGTAATAAAGGTCTTCACGAATTGACTGTGGTGGCTGCCGATTCTCCGGTTGGCCCGTACAGTTTGGCTGGTTTTGCCGATTTAACCTTAACCACAATTGGTGGTAGCTACGCCGATGGTGAGATAACCGTCATTCTCGATGGTGACCTTGCCCTTGATCCAACGGTTGCCGATGTCGCACGAACTTTTAGTTTTAGTGACCTGTCGATCTCACAAAGCTCCATCAGTATGCCAAATATTGATGATCCAGTGATGTTTGATGCCGCTTTGCCCGCATTTTCAGTGGGCGATGGGTTGGCGCAACTTGCGCTGGCTCAATTTGGCTTTAAAGTCAAAGACAACCTCATGTGGATTATCCTTAACGGTAATGCCACTATTCTCAATCAAACCGTCGAGGGGACTATCCTTATCTCGCATCAGGGGAATATCGATTTAGGTTCCTTGCGCGCCGATGATATTATCGTCAACTTTGGTGATTTCAGGGTGACAGGAGCTCTTGCTCTTGAAGATGGGCAGTGGAGTGGTGAAGCGAGCCTTTATCTGGGCGCTCTGCATAGCTCACTTGAGCCCGGCATTTTGAACGCTTTTGGTGAGTTGCCTGTCTCAGTTTCAAATCTTGATATCGATATCGATCGTGGAACCCTCAATAGTGGAACCATCAGCTTTGACCCAGAGGGCAACTTCACGATTAGTAACGACTTCTTCACGGCGTCGTTACCAAGTGTCTCTGTTGGCGTCAGGGGAGGCAGTGTCTTTGGAGAAATTGGTACTGGAGCCTCAATCAGCTTTGATCAGGGAATCCTTGCCGGCTACACCGAAGGCTTAAGCTTTACCGGTTTCGGTTTAGCCAATAACGGTTTGCAAGTCACCGTGACCTGGGCTAACGCTGTTGGTAAATCAATGACCATTGTTCCCCATGACGATGGCTACAATATTGATGCAACTCTCAAAGAAATAAGCGTTGCTTTTGATTCTAGTCAATCCGATGTGTCAGACATGTTTGTTCTTGAGGAGATTGATGGCAACCTGGTTTTTGGAACGGGATACAACGCTCCCGATCTCAAACCTGTTTTAAGTCTTGTCGATGGTGCCTACTCCTTTGATGCCACAGGCAGTGCCCTCACTTTAGTCCAAGGTCTCAAACTGAAGGATTTCACCGGTTCTGTTGATTTCTCCAGTGAACAGATTTCACTTGGGGGTGTGTTTAGTATTCCGTTGTCTGAAGGAAAAGACATCGCTATTGATATTTCCGACTGGGAAATTTCTGCTCGTGGTTTTTCCGGCGAACTCGCTATGATAAATCTGGATCTGAGCGGTCCCTTAGGTTTTGGGGAAGCAGGCTCCGAAACGATCTTGATGAAAGAAGCAGAGATCGAATTTGCCGGTTTTGGTGTTTCGAGCGCCTTTTTGGATCTTGGGGTCAAACTGGCACAACTCAATAATCTCAATATCGATGCTCAGCTTGGCATAGACAATGAGGCTGCTGTCGATTTTGCTGTCGATCTTGAAAGTTCTGCAAATTTAAATGCCGATGTTGGCTTTGCTAATCTATCTGTAAAAAAGCTGGGCGCCGGATATGATAACAGCGATGGACTCTATTTCTCCCTCGATACCGATGTGACAATGAAACAGGGAGCATTGCTTGCTGGTCTTCCGAGCGATCTGACTCTTGATGGTCTTGAAGTTTATGCAAGCAAAATCAAGGTGAATGATATTGGTGTCAGTACCAGTTTTTCAGGTCATAAAGCCAGCCTTGGTGGGGTCGACTTAACATTGACGACGCTTGGCCTTGGCTATAGTAGCAATAAGTTTTACGTCCGGGCCGCAGGGAAGATTACCGTTGCCGATCTCTGTGAAGGGGGGGCTGATCTTAAGCTCTTTGATAATGGCGACATCGAGATGAATGACATCGCTATCTCCATGACCAACGCCGCAATGACCCTGAAGGGTGATCTGTCTTTGTATAATAAGCATCAGGACTACGGCACAGGGTTTAGAGCAGACCTGGAGATCGTTCTCGGTGGCTCACTCCCGTTATCAGGGTCACTGATGCTAGGTCGTGATGACATTATGAGTGGCGAAACGGTCACAGGGTCATACGTCTGGTGGCGTGCAGCAATGAAGGTAGGCGCAACCCTCTCACTTGCTCCTCTTCCGTTGAATATTTACTCTCTTGGTGGTGGTGTTGGCTATAACGTCCGGATTGAAGCCGTTGCTGGCAATGATCCCAATTTTATTCCGACGGCAGGGCATGGTCTTTCTCTGACGGCTCTTGTTGATATGGGAACAACGGATAATGGCACCTCTTGGTTTGGCAAATTCGGTTTAACCTTTGAACCGGCCGATATGCGTGTTGTTCTTGATGGGCAATCATGGATTATGGAAGGGCGTAACCCCACCGGTGATCCCCATTTAAGTGCGGTTCTTGAGATAGGTGGGAGTCCGACGATTTTCCACCTTGCAGCATCTATCAAAGTTACAAAAGAAGCTGGTGGTATGGACATGGTCGATGTCAATGGAGAGGTGGATGTTCTCTTTGCGGCCAATGATTGGCATGTCTACTTTGGTTCAAAACAGCAACCCTTAAGCGTGACAGTGCTTCATTATTTGGGTGGACAGGGGTATCTGCAAATCGATCGTTCTGGCCTTGCCATGGGTGTTCGCAAGCAATTTGATTTAGAAGGTTCCGCCTGGATTTTCTATGGCCGACTCTATGGTGGCGGTGAAATTGATATCGCTGCAGGAATTCAACCCTTCTATGTCGATGCCAGAGGTCGCGTGTGGATTGGACTTGAAGCCGGTGTTAAGGTGAGTGGTTCCAAATATGAAATTTTCAGTGCCTACGCCGAACTTGGTGGCCGATTCCGGGCACCACCAGTGTACATCGGTCTTCATGGTGAAGTGAGCTACTCTTTGTTGTGGGGAACCGTTTCAGGTACCTGGGATATGACCTTCACCTATCCGGAAAATCCACCCGCAGGGGCAGGGGATGGTGGGATTGAGACAGTCCCTCTGCTGGCCTATTCGACGCCTGAACAGGGAGCAACTGATGTTGATCGTTTCACCCCGATCAATATTAAGACCAATGTGCCTATTAATGAGCCTTTCCAGTATGACGATGACGATAAATGGTATTACCTGCTTGTAGATAATTTTGTTGATCGTCAGCATGTCCCCGATTCTATTCGTGTGTCTTCCCCACAGAATTTCTCTTTACCTGTGCTTGGCGGGCTCAGTAGCTCCGTCGGGGTACAGTATAACCCAGGTGCGGTCTATCCTTCTGGTCAGCTGATTACGTATAAAACAACCTTAAAGTTGCATGAGTGGAATTACGACACCTTCGCGATTGGCCAGCAGATCAAGAGGGAAGTTGTCGAGGTAACGTTCACATCATCGGCGGATGATCCTTCTTTTAGGGAGCGGGTTTATGAAGTCTATCCTGGTCGGGCAACAACCCCTGTTTATGCCGATACTGATATTTATATCGTTTCAAAAGCGATTCAAGACGGTGAGCAATGGAAGGCGAACTTTCCTCTAGAAAAGTTGCAATTTCAACTCGTGAATGCCAAGGATGAAGTTATCGCAGGAACAATAACCGGTAACCTTGTGACCTATGACGAGCAGGCCGGATCTCGGCGTTTTTTGACTCGCTTTACCCCGGAAGAACCTTTAATGCCTGTACGTATGGTTGAGGATCTTACCACCGGGGTTAAGGCTCCGGCAGTTAAGCAATCTAACGGCAGTTACCAAAATCCATTTATTTATCTGACTTCAGCCGCTTCTCAGGCACAGATCGCTGCTACTCCTGTTGTCAGCACTGGAACTGTTGTTGCTGGTGCTGGAATTGCAGCAGTTGCTAGTTCTGGATCTGCAGCAGCTACAGTTAAAACAACGTCATCTAAGCAAGCTGCTGTCAATCAGGCTCTTGGAGTCAATGCTGGAAAAACCAGTGGACGGAGTGTTAGGGGCAAGAGTTCCGGTACCGGAGATGATAGTGATTCTGGTACGGAAACTGGGGAAACTAGTGGCCGGAGTGCCAGAGGCGACAGTTACAGCGCCGGAGATGTTGGCGATTATGCTACGGAAACTGAAGAGGCTGAATCAAATTACCGCTGGTTCTGGGATGGTGATTACAAAATCCAGGTTGTGAGTAATCCGGGTGGGACAGCAGAGCGAGTTTACGTTTCACGCTTTTCTCTAGAAGTTCCCGCAGAAGGTGAAAATGTTCACCCCTATGGGTCAACTGCAGAAGTTGTTGAAGCATCAGTCACCAACCCATACTTTTATGTTAATTACACTGTAGATCAAGCCGCCTTTGGTCAGGAGATGATGACGGCTCGTCAGGATATCGTTGAATCTGGGATCAGTGATCTTTTCTGGGAAAACATGGCGCGGGAACCAATATCTTACGCCGTTACTGTTGCTGATATCGGTACGGGTTGGGGGGCAGGCGCAGGAACCCATATTGAATGGCGTCAGGGTACGGTTTGTGGGCAATTTGATTCGCCGCATGACCTTGCTGGTCCTGAAGGGACTGAGGTTGTTGGCATGTATCCTGCCGATTGGTCCGATGTGCGTATGTTACCCAGCAAGGCTCAGTGGTGGATTTACATGCTGGCCATGCAAGGGTGTGAATCTTTAGAGCCTCAGATCGCTGCCCTTGAACAGCAACTTGCTGATTACCGAGAGGAATCCTTTGTCCGTCATTCTGTTGCTGATTTCAGATCCATGGAATTGCGTTTTTCTACGGCTGGTTCGATTAATTGGAGTGAGGTTGACTTAACAATCAGGGTTTCCCCTACATTTGAAGGTGAAGAACAGGATTGGCCTTATGATGTCTGGGATTTATTTTCTATAAAGTCGGCATCAAATTTTTTAGCTGAAGAAGGGGAATATATTGTTCGTAGTGAGGTAGGTTCTTTGAATCATCGGTTGGAGTTAATGCCCGATGGCGATTTTAACGGGCAAGTCATGGTTGGCTATTTACAGTTCTGGCGCAATTGGGATAGAGACTTACTCCACTTTGGCAGTTTGAGAATCAGGGATAAAGGTTTGCAACAAAGCAATATTGTCAATGAAGACGGGCGAGAATTCAGTGTACAAGCTGGACGTATTCTCTATGAAAATTCGCAAGTAAATCGTCTTGAAACCAGTCGACCGCCAAGCAGTTCCCGTAGAGATGGATTGGTTTATGAAGGTGTGAGGTACAGTGATGGTTCAAATTAAGTTAGGGCGCATGATGAAAAATATAAAATTACTGAGCATTATTCTCTTTGTTTTCTGCGTGCCAGCTTTTGCCTTTGCTGCCCCGTCGGAACCGGGACTTGTTCTTGAGGTGAAGAGTGCGGCAGAGGTGGTGAAGCTGCGTTGGCTTGTTACTGATAAACATTTTGACTACACCTATGTTTTGTCACGAGCATCTGCAAAAAACCCAGATCAGAAGCAGGAAATCGCACGCCTGAATATGTCTGATTTTGCTACGGCGAAAACTATCCTTGGGGATAATGAAGCGGCTTTGAAACTTATGTTTCCATTCAAGACAGCCGCAAATCAGGCAGAAAAGAATCAGTCCTTGGCTCAAAATGAAAATCGGCTCAATATGTTGCTCTACCTTTCAGTGATAGAGCCTGATGTTGCAACGGCTTTAGGACAATATTACGAGGATAAACCACCGGCCGATCTGAAAGCCGTATTGTATACTGTGGAGGCCTATAAGCGTGGTGAGCTCATTCATACGAAAACACGTGGAATTGCTCCTGATATTGTCAAGCAACTTCCCATGCTATGGGATGTTCAAGCGCATCGTTTCGAATGGGGTGTTGGTGTTAAATGGCAAGGTTATGAGCCCTACACGGCCTTTAATGTCTATCGCAGTGATCAATATGATGGTGAGTATAAAAAATTAAATACGGCACCGATTCAGGTTCAGGTCAGCAGAAATGCGAATGGAACCATTGATGTTGCCCCTTATTTTTATTCTGACACCACGCTCAAAAAAGGTGAGTTGGCTTTTTATAAGGTTCAAGGGGTCGATTTTTTCTCCGACTCTGGACCAGATACAATTCCCGTGCTGGGGATGGTGAAGGTAGATCCGCGTCCTG
>JADGEB010000066.1 GCA_016744595.1 Desulfuromusa sp. | reverse complement strand
CCATTACCCCACCAACTAGCTAATGGACCGCGGACTCATCCTAGGGCAATAAATCTTTTCTCACTTCTTCCGAAGAAAGCGTGAGCTTATCTGGTATTAGCACCCCTTTCGAAGTGTTATCCCAGACTTTAGGGCAGGTTATCCACGTGTTACTCACCCGTGCGCCACTCTACTTGAAATCCGAAGATTCCGTTCGCGTTCGACTTGCATGTGTTAGGCATACCGCCAGCGTTCGTTCTGAGCCAGGATCAAACTCTCCAGTTATATTTCTGAAGTTTTGTATCCATTGTTTGTTCAATTAACTTGAACCCTTACAAGCTCTTTTAACATCTGCTATTTAGTTTTCAAAGACCAGAATTTTCGCCTCGTCGGAACGAAGCGACAAGAGGGGAGTCTATCTAAACCGTCCCAACCTGTCAATCTCTTTTTTATCTTTTTTTTACTATTTCTGTTTATCCCAAAAGCCAATTTTGTGCCAACGCTTTGGGCAACGGAGCGAAGTTATATACAATCTCACCCACTCTCGTCAACTCTTTTTTTAAGTTTTTTTCGTGGCCAACTCAACGGCAAGCTAACCGCCTAATTGGGCGATAAATTTAAGCATGAAATATCTTGAATACAATCACACAGCTTCGACGATATAATAACTCTTTTTGCCCTTTTGAATCAGAAGGTATGAACCGTTGATCAAATCTGCATCAGTCACTAGATATTCCTGACCGGCCAACTTAGCCTTGTTCAAACTAAGTCCATTTCCTTTTATCGTCCGGCGTAGATCCCCCTTAGAAGGGAAAATCGCTGTTTCAGTCGCAAGCAACTCAATAATTGATACACCAACTTCGAGCTTAGCCCGATCAATTTCAAAGGTCGAGACACCCTCAAATACCGACAGAAATGTCGCCTTATCAAGACTTGCCAGACTTTCTGTTGTGGCTTTACCAAAAAGAATCTGTGAAGCATCGACTGCCTTACCATATTCTTCTTCGCCATGGACCATACAGGTAATCTCCTGAGCCAAACGTTTCTGCATTGCTCGTTGGTGCGGAGCAACTTCCTGCTCCACGATCAACACAGCTATTTCTTCATGGCTTAAGAGCGTGAAGATTTTAATATACTTCTCGGCATCAGCGTCTGTAACGTTGAGCCAAAACTGGTAGAACTTATATGGTGTGGTCAACTTCGGGTCGAGCCAAATGTTACCACTTTCCGTTTTGCCAAACTTGCCACCATCTGCCTTGGTTATAAGCGGGCAGGTTAGAGCAAAAGCGTCACCACCCTCCTTGCGGCGGATCAACTCAGTCCCAGTGGTAATATTTCCCCATTGGTCGGAACCGCCCATCTGCAACTTACAATTCTTCTCACGGTACAGGTGCAAAAAATCGGCTCCCTGAACCAATTGATAAGTAAACTCAGTAAAAGACAACCCTACTTTCGTTTGCTCTCCAAGGCGTTTTTTAACACTGTCCTTAGACAGCATATAATTGACCGTAATATGCTTGCCGATATCGCGGATAAATCCCAGAAAACTGAAGTTCTTCATCCAGTCATAATTATTGACCAATTCTGCAGCGTTGCTTGCAGCAGACTCAAAATCAAGAAACTTCGCCAATTGTACCTTCAAACACGCCTCGTTATGACGAAGGGTTTCCTCATCAAGCAGATTGCGCTCTGCCGATTTCCCGGACGGATCGCCAATCATCCCCGTGGCTCCCCCAACCAGCGCTATCGGCTTATGGCCGGCAATCTGAAAATGCTTAAGCATCATCACGCTGACCAGATGACCTATATGCAGCGAGTCAGCGGTCGGATCGATCCCGACATATGCTGTCGTCATTTCTTTCTGAAGCTGCTCTTCCATTCCGGGCGTAATGTCGTGAACCATGCCACGCCAGGTCAACTCTTCGACAAAATTCATTTTCAATACTCATCCATTCAAGTGTTCTTACGTTATCCCAGTTCCCAACCCCTACCTGCAGTCAAGGAGCACTCTTACCACCGGCTCTACTATGAGCTTTTCTGGATGCGTTCTATCGACTCACAGCAACCCGTTTTTTCATTGATCGTTAGCAATACACCACAAAGAAACGGATTTTTCTTGGCCACTTCCAGACGCACCGGGAGCTGAGTCAGAAACCTTTGCATTGCCGGTTCCTTTTGATTACCGATGATCGCATCCTGGCTACCAGTCATCCCAACATCTGTCAGATAGCCAGTCCCAGCAGACAGAACCCTTTCATCCGCTGTTTGAACATGAGTATGAGTCCCAACAACTGCCGACACCCTACCATCCAGATAATATCCCAACGCCTGTTTTTCACTCGTTGCCTCGGCGTGAAAATCGACAAAAATAATTGGGGTCTCATCTCGCAACTCTGCGACCAATTCATCAGCTGCACGAAAAGGGCAATCAAGATTTTTCATAAAAACCCGGCCCTCAAGGTTCAACACGCCAATCTTGACCCCTGCAGCCGTTTCATAAATGCCGCTACCATAGCCAGGAAGACCAGGAGGATAGTTTGCTGGACGCAACAACCGGGACTCCTTCTCCAGAACTGGCATAATTTCTTTCTTATCCCAGATATGATTTCCCGTCGTTACGACATCAACTCCGGCATCAAGAATTTCACGAAGAACAGAAACCGTTAAACCATATCCCGCAGCTGCATTTTCACCATTTGCCACAACGAGATCAATAAGGTGCTTGTCGATTAATCGATCTAGATGATCAACTAGCATCTTCCTTCCAGCTCGCCCGACAATATCACCGATAAATAATAATTTCACAAACACTCCAAATACAAAATCAGGACTCGGGTCACAATACCCCTATAAGGAGATATGACACGAGTCCTGCCTGATCTTTATTTGCCGAAGCTGGCTGTTATTTTGCGTACTCTACCGCCCTGGTTTCACGAATCACATTAACCCGAATCTGCCCCGGATAAGTCATCTCCTGCTCAATCTTGCTAGCGATATCTTTTGCCAGCACGTGAGAATAATCATCTGTAACTTGATCACTGGACACCATTACCCTGATTTCACGGCCAGCTTGAATAGCAAAGCACCCAGTAACACCATCAAAAGAGGTTCCAATCTGCTCCAGGTCACGCAATCGTTTGACATAGGTCTCCAGAGTTTCCCTACGAGCTCCCGGACGGGCACCAGACAGAGCATCAGAAGCCTGAGTCAAAATAGCCAAAACTGTTTCTGGCTTTTCATCCTCATGGTGAGCAGCGATTGCATGAACAATCTTTGGTGATTCTCCATATTTTCGAGCTAGATCCCCGCCATTGACAGCATGAGATCCCTCCATTTCATGACTGACAGCCTTACCAATATCGTGAAGCAACCCAGCTCGCTTAGCCTGTTTCACATTGATTCCCAACTCAGCAGCCATCATACCGCAAAGAAAAGCAACCTCAATCGAGTGAACCAGAACATTCTGCCCATAAGAAGTTCGATACTTGAGCATACCAAGCAGCTTGATAATTTCCGGATGAATCCCATGCACTCCAACATCGAAAGTAGCCTGCTCTCCCGCTTGCCGAATTTCCTCATCAACCTCTTCCTGAGCTTTCTCGACCAACTCTTCAATTCGCGCAGGGTGAATTCGACCATCAGCAATCAGCCGCTCTAAAGAAATTCGCGCAACTTCTCTACGTACTGGATTAAACCCTGAAATAACAACCGCCTCAGGAGTATCATCAATAATCAAATCGATCCCGGTGGCAGCTTCTATGGCACGGATGTTCCGCCCCTCCCGGCCGATAATTCGCCCTTTCATTTCGTCCGAAGGAAGAGGAACAACGCTGACGGTCTTTTCCGCAACAAAATCTCCAGCGTAACGTTGAATTGCTAAAGCCATAATTTTTTTGGCCTTCTTATCGGCAACCTCATGCGCCTCTTCCTCGACCTGCTTAATCCCCTTAGCAGCATCGTGGCGAGCCTCACTCAACATTGTATCAACCAACTGCTGCTTGGCTTGCTCTGCGCTCATCCCGGAAATATGTTCCAGCTGCCTGCGTTGTTCAGCATATAGCTTATCAATCTCTTCTACCTTACTCTGCAAACGTTCATGTTGTTGACGTTGTTGATTTTCCCGGTTGCTCAGTTCTTCACTTTTCTTTTCGTTATGATCCAACTTACGCTCAAGGTTCTCTTCTTTCTGCTGCAAGCGATTTTCGTGATTCTGAATTTCCCTACGGAGACCACGAGCCTCCCCTTCCCAATCAGTTTTAGCTTGAAGAACTACATCTTTAGCTTGAATGGAAGCCTCCTTGCGAAGCGCGCCAGCCTCCCTTTCAGCATCGCCGATCATCTTTTCAACTTCAACCCTGGCATTATTAACCGACGATTCAGATAATTTCCGCCGCAAAATCATACCAAGAAAAACACCCACTGCTAAAGCAGCTAGAATAAATATAATTGTAAAAATATCAGTCTGCACGTTAAATATCCTCTCTTTGCAGAGTTTATAATAAACCCGTCATATTAAAAACGACAGGGAATGAATTTTGTTTCTGTTACAATATAATCCAGAGCTTGATCATGTTCCTCTGTAGGCAACCAGTCACAGAGTTGAACCTCAAAACAGAGTCCGACTAAAGTGGTTCCTCTTGATATATCAGTCAGCTGTCGGTCGTAAAACCCACCACCATACCCAAGACGATGCCCCCTCATATCAAATGCGACGCCAGGAACAATAAGTAGATCAAGTTCCGCTATAGAAATTTTCCTACCACTCTCTGGCTCGGCAACACCAAAAGATCCCGGCACCAAGTTATCGATGGCGTTCACTTCTAAAAACTCAAGATCTTCACCGACAACTCGCGGGTAAAAAACCTGTTTGTTCTGTCCCCTTGCAGCTGAAAAAATTTGCTCTGTTGCCACTTCGTTATTGATCGGACTATAAAGAGCCAGAGATTTTGCTCGAAAAAAAAGTTCAGAGTCGATCAATTGTCGCTGAGCCCTTTGACTCAAATCCGAATACATAGACAGATCAAGCTGCCTACGGCAATCCAGAAAACTCTTACGGACAGACTCTTTTTCCATAAAATATCACCAGAAAAACAACCGCAGGTTTTTAAAATAAGAGGCAAACGATGGGCACAAAAGAAGGGCAAATAGACGACAAATGCAAATCCATATATCTGGCGTGACTGGGTGGAAACCAATAATATATCTGAAAATATGCAACCCCTACAAACTTTGAATTGGGGATATTTGCATCTTTAAACAAAAGTATTCTCAGACGGACTGCAACACCTTACTAAAGCAAGGGATTAAACACCCAACAAAGGGGTGTGCGTGTCTATACATATATTTGTGCCGAGCCAATACTATTTAAAAACCCCGAACACAGGGTCGTAATCAAACCACAACATGGTAGTTAATAGTTGATAATACATTGAAATTATCACCTTTAGCAACCAGTATTATCCGCTATAGCAAGCTCTAAAGACTCAACAAGTTGCTGAAGACGATTATTCTGACACTCCACGCCACGACCTTGCTCACCAAGCAGCTGCAAATACTCTCCAGCCAGATTCAATAAAGTCAAAACCGTCAAATCCCTAGTGTCAACAGACTTACCGGAGGCTGTCTCAGCTAATCGCTCCTCTATAAAGTCGACAACCCGCTGAATCTGAGCTTCAGATTCCTGACTTCGCAAGCTGTATTCTCTCCCCAAAATATTAATCTGAACGGTGGGATTCAAGATTCCTCCTGCTGAACGGTATCCAAACGCTCAAGGATCCGGTCAATCTCTTCGATTAGATGGCTATGTTCCCTTTGCCACACTTTTTTTTCAGATTGAAGAGAATCGTTTTTAGATTTCAGATCACGATTCTGCTCAAGTAATTTCTCAATTGCCCCCTCTAATCGATCTAAAATTTCCATCTTTGAATATTCCCGTCCAGATTTTGAGTATTTCCGCTGGCAGCCCTATTTGGTATCAAACAAGACAGACACAAACATTTCTGCATCAAATGGGCGTAAATCGTCAAGTTGCTCTCCGATACCAACAAACCGTACCGGAATCTGTAGTTCTGCAGCAATAGCAACAACAATCCCCCCCTTTGCAGTCCCGTCGAGCTTTGTCAGTGCAATTCCATCCAATGGAACAGCTTCATTAAATAATTTGGCCTGAGTTAAAGCATTCTGCCCAGTCGTTGCATCAAGAACCAAAAGAACTTCGTGCGGGGCATCCGGGATTTCTCGATCCAGAACCCGACGAATCTTTTTCAGCTCTTCCATTAAATTCACTTTTGTATGTAAGCGACCAGCAGTATCAAGCAACAAGATGTCAGCGTTTCGGGCAACTGCCGCCTTAGCGGCATCAAAAGCCACGGCACTGGGGTCAGCCCCTTCAGCATGACTGACAACCTCAACCTCAGCACGCTCACCCCAGATTTGCAACTGTTCTGCCGCTGCTGCACGAAAAGTGTCACCAGCCCCAAGGATAACTTTTTTACCGTCTTGGGCAAATTGATTTGCCAGTTTGCCAATTGTTGTTGTTTTACCAACACCATTGACACCAACAACCATAATGACAAACGGTGCTGCACTGTTCACATCCAACGGTTTACTCTCAAATCTGAGTATATTTGCCAGCTCTTCCATCAACAGCTGGCGAACCTGATCAGGAGCAACCAATTCCCCCCTTGACCGGCTCGATTCAAGAGTTTCAATCAATTGTTGAGTCGTCGGCATCCCCAAATCAGCAGTAATCAGAATTTCTTCCAGTTCCTCAATCAAATCCTCATCAATAGATGCCCGACCGCGCAACAGGCTGTCAACACGCCCCACCAATGATGATTGTGTCTTGGACAGCCCGTGCTTGAATCGCTCAAACAGACCAATAGTTGGTTCTGGTTCTGGTTCTGGTTCTGGTTCTGGTTCTGGTTCTGGTTCTGGTTCTGGTTCTGGTTCTGGTTCTGGTTCTGGTT
>JADGEB010000065.1 GCA_016744595.1 Desulfuromusa sp. | reverse complement strand
CCGGTGCTTCATCAATTTCGGACCAGATAATCTTTGCCATGTCTCTCTCTCCTTAGAATTTAATAGCCAATATAAACCACTTAGGTCAGAATATAACTACGTTATAAACTTAAAATTTCACACTGTTTAGCGTTGTATACAGTATACAAACAGAATAGGAGTGTCAAGAGCCTTTGCGCTTTAAAGTAAAATTATCTCAATCGATCAGAGCACAGACCTAAGTCATTATTTTTTAGGAACTTTTCTAGTAAGTGTTCTTTTATGTATTTTCCAAAAAAGATGTTTTTGGAGGGGAGTGCCCAAGGAAAGGATTCTGCCGGCTTTTGCCGGCAGAACATTCACAAAAAAATAACAGAATTATGAAGTTTTGTCTCTTTTCCAGTCCAACAACTGACAGTCAATTGGTTTATCTAGACTGAAGAGAACATTTGCCCATTAGGTATCAGATTTTGGCTCATTTGAGAGTAATAGCCGTAGCTATTGGTCGAAAAGGAGCTGAGATATGAGCCTAAGGAACGAATTTGCAGCCGCCTGACAAGCTGCTAGAAAAGATTGAGCTCGCGTGCTTCCTGACGTGCAGCTTCTGCCTCATCTCGACTCTTATCACGCGGAACCCTCAGAATCTGTCCTGAAAAAATCTCTTTAGGATCTTTGATCTGATCTCGATTGGCTTTATAAATTAGTGGCCAGAGCAAAGCATCTTCATAAACCTCGGTGCGAGCAGCAATTATTGCAAGGTTATCACCAGCCCGAACTTCCACTTGTCTGACTGGTTCAACCTTTACAACAACAGCAGGAGCTTTTTCAATAACAACAGGAGCCAGTTTTTTTGGTTTCGGCTTAACCTGTTTTTTCTTACGTTCCTGCTGCTCCCTCAGCTTAGACTGTCGTTTTAACTCACGCTGCTTTGCTAGTTCTTCCAGCCGTTGCTCTTCAGCTATTCTTTGCAGCTCTATTGCCTGCTGTTTTTTGCGTTCGATCGTCAAACTCAATGCTTCTTCGGAATAACGCTCAGCCAGAACGAGAGTTCTGGAAGCCTTACCATATTCTCCATTTTTGACCTGGGTCTCGGCAGCCTGCAATGCACTGCTGGCAAGCTGATATTCACCAGACGCATATTGAGCTGCACCAGCAGCGTATGCACGCGCAACAGAACCCTTAGCACCTTCCAAACTTTCGGTAGGCTGCTTTGCACACCCCGAGGTCAAGATGATAAGAGCAACAATAAGCAACAGACGTTTAAACATCTGCATCCTTTTATATCCATACATTTTGAAAAAATACTTTTCTGTCTATTTTTGTTTGGCTCGCAAACGTACACCCAATTCCTGAAGTTGCTTATCATCAACCTCATTTGGTGCCTCAGATAACAGGCATGTTGCTTTCTGGGTTTTCGGAAAAGCAATAACGTCGCGAATCGAATCTGCACCGGTCAAAATCATCATTAACCGATCAAGACCAAAAGCGATACCACCATGGGGTGGTGCACCAAAGTCCAAAGCATCCAACAAAAAGCCAAATTTTTCACGGGCTTCTTCTGTACCAATACCTAGCAGTTCAAACATTTGCGACTGTACTTGCTGGTCATGAATACGAATACTGCCACCACCAATCTCCGAACCATTCAACACCAGATCATAGGCTTGAGCTCTTGCTTTTCCGGGATCGGTGTCCAACAAAGGAACATCTTCTTCCAATGGAGCAGTAAATGGATGGTGAACGGCTACATGGCGACGCTGTTCTTCATCCCACTCCAGCAGTGGAAAATCGGTTACCCAGGTAAACTGGTAGTTGTCTTTGCTGGCCATGCCGAGTTTCTGTCCCAAGTGACCGCGAAGACGACCAAGAGCTTCATTAGCAATAGCTGGGGTATCAGCCATAAACAACAATAAGTCACCAACTTCAGCACCCAGCTCTTCATTCAAAGCCGTCAATTCATCTTCGGTAAAGAACTTGGCAATGGGTGATTGCCATCCCGCTTCCGTTACCTTGACCCAAGCCATCCCTTTTGCACCATAAATCTTAGCAAAATCGGTTAGGTCATCAAGCTCTTTACGGGAGAAAGTTGCACACCCTTTGACATTGAGAGCCTTGACTAACCCCCCATTGGCAGCAACACTGGAAAAAACCTTAAATTGAGAACCAGCAACCTGCCGAGTAATATCAATCAGCTCCATCTCAAAACGCAAATCAGGATTATCGACACCAAATCGATCCAACGCTTCGGTATAAGTCAAACGCGGCATCGGCAAGGTCAATTCAACATCCAGAGCCGCCTTAAATACCTTGGCAATCATCACCTCCATGATATCCATCACCTGACTACGATTAACAAAACTCATCTCACAATCAAGTTGAGTGAATTCTGGCTGCCGATCCGCCCTCAAATCCTCATCACGAAAACACTTGACGATTTGAAAATAACGATCGAAGCCAGAAACCATCAACAATTGTTTAAACAATTGTGGTGATTGTGGTAATGCATAAAAGCTTCCCGTATTGACCCGACTAGGAACCAGATAATCTCTGGCACCTTCAGGGGTACTTTTAGTCAAAACCGGCGTTTCAATTTCGACAAACCCCTGCTCATCAAAATAATTGCGTACAGTTTTGGCAACCAGATGCCGCATTATCATGTTTTTCTGCAATGCTGGACGCCGCAAATCAAGATAACGATATTTTAACCGGATATTTTCGGCAACCTCGGTAAACTCATCAAGCATGAAGGGAGGAGTCTCGGAGCGGTTCAATATCAAAAGCTCAGTGATTTCAATCTCTACCTCACCCGTTTTCATTTTTGGGTTAACTGTTCCTTCAGGACGCGGCGAAACCTTCCCCCGAGCAGCCAGTACAAATTCATTTCTAACCTGCTCGGCTTTCTGGTGAGAAGCAGAATCACGATCGGGATCAAGAGCCAGTTGAATAATTCCCTCACGATCACGCAGATCAATAAAAATCAGACCGCCGTGATCACGCCGTCTCTGTGCCCAACCCATCACACACACTTCCTGCCCAATCTGCTTTGCTGTCAGGTCACCACAACGATGGGTTCTTGTCCAATTTCCCAGTTTATCGTTTAACACAATATCCTCCAGAATGAGCTATTAAGCCCTGATAAATTTATTGGTTAACCAAGAATTTTATAATACCGCAAATTTCTTAGGTCAAGCAGAAGCGGACATTTAGATGAATTTTTCCGTTAACACACCCGCTATAGCATCCAACGCAACCATTGTTTGGCTACTATCAGCCATGTCTTTCAGTTGTGCCTGTCCAGACTGCAGCTCTTCCTCTCCCAAGATAAGGGTAAAAGCAGCATTAAGTTTATTCGCCCTACGCATCTGTGCCTTAAGGCTTTTCCCCAGATAATCCATTTCAGCATAAACTCCGACTGACTGCAGCTGTGACATCAGGACAAAGGCACGATCAGCAGCTTCTTTGCCAAGAGCAGCGATAAACAATTGTGGTCCTTCGGCAACGATCCGCTGATCACCCTTCATCAACACCAGCCGTTCTAATCCGATGGCAAAACCGATCCCCGGCAATGATGGGCCACCAAGACTTTCAACCAGGCCATCATAGCGACCTCCCGCAGCAACCGCATTCTGTGATCCTAACTTATCCGTAACCAGTTCAAAGGTCGTACGTACGTAATAATCCAGTCCACGCACCATTCGAGCGTTAACCTCAAACGGAATATTTAATGCGCCCAGATGATCTTTAACTTGGGAAAAATGATCATTACAGGCAGAGCACAGATGCTCAATAACTGATGGGGCGTCAACGGTTGCCACCTGGCACCCTTGCGCTTTACAATCCAATACTCGAAGTGGATTAGTTTGGTAGCGACGCTGGCATTCTTCACACAAGTCGCTCAAACGAGACTCAAGATAATTGATTAATGTGTTTCGGTACCCAGGACGACATTCAGGACAGCCAAGTGAATTGACCTGCAAAGAAACAGAATCAATCCCGATCCGGACAAAATAGTGATGCAACATAGCCAGAACCTGAGCATCTATCTTGGCATCTTCGACCCCAACGACTTCAACCCCCAGCTGATGAAATTGACGATAACGACCTTTTTGCGGACGCTCATAACGAAACATTGGCCCCATATAGAAAAGTTTGGAAACCGGATCGAGGTTATGCAACTTATTTTGAATAAAGGAGCGCATCACTGGCGCAGTCCCTTCCGGGCGTAAAGTCAAAGAGTTCTCACTTTTATCGTTAAATGTATACATCTCCTTCTCAACAATATCTGTCGTTTCACCGATGGAACGGCAAAACAGCTCGGTCTTTTCTGGCACCGGCGTTCTGATTTCAGAAAATCCATACAGGCCAAACACCTCACGGGCACTCTGCTCCAGAAATTGCCAGGTTTCTACCTCTCCAGGCAAGATATCATTCATCCCTTTGATCGCATTTATACTCAAGATAAGAACCTTTTCTTTTATCGTTAATATTTCAGACTGGTTGGACAAATATCGACAGGAGAAGATACCCTATTTTGTGTTGATCTGAAAGGGGTCTATGCAATAATTGTAGAATATTATTTCAGAATGGTTAAATAGAATTCTATTCAGAAATCAATATAAATCAGATGGGCAAAAAAAGCAGATAACGTTATCATTTTTCCGGGATGTCAACAACTCCACAAATTACGTTCCGTGTTGTTTTACCAACATACATCGCCTGGTCAGCTAAATCGAGAAGAGCCTCTTTTTCAGTAGTATCGGTTGGAAAGGTTGCAAATCCAGCGGTAACAGTAACATAACTTGGTGTCTTTTGCTCTTTAAGGAATGCATGCCCCTCGATCACCTTACGAATCCTCTCAGCAACAATCCGTGCCGTACTATCATCTGTCTCCACTAATATTGCAGCAAATTCATCACCACCAAAACGGAACAATGTATCGACATCCCGAACACAAGCAGCTAACAAGCGACCAACTTCCTGCAGTGCCGCACTCCCAGCCAGATGTCCATAATTATCATTAATTTCTTTAAAACGATCCAGATCAAGAAATAGCAGTGAAAATTTCAAACCATAACGTTGTGCACGCCTGATTTCACGATTCAAAGAGACCTGAAGATAGCGATGATTATAAAGCCCAGTCAAATCGTCGGTGTACATCATCTCCTGAGCATCCTGATAACGGCAGGCATTTGTAAAACCAAGAGCAACCTGGTCGCATAAATAGCGTAAATCGGCTAAAGAACCGGGTGTTCCTAAATTTTCCCCAACATCACAAAGGATAATCCCTCCCTTAAGAATATCTCCATCACGTAACGGCAATATCCAGATTTGCTCTCGGCGCTGCTGTAATTTTAAAAGCCTCGCAGAATATTCACCGTCAGGCTGGCAGAGACCAGTCAACGCATCAAACTGTGACAAAAGAGTGTCAACCAACTGTTCAGCAAATTCAGCAGGAAGATTTTTCAATCCAGTGAGGGTGGGTGAGACACCATCTTTCAGAGTAAAAGTACAGCCGATCGTAGCTTGCATTTCACGCAGCAAAACATCCAGAGCCTGAGGAATTAATCGTTCCAGATCAATTAGCGAAGAGAGGGACTGCCCGGTTTGAAAAAGCTGTATCTGACGCTGTAAATGGTCATTCTCAGTCAACAGATTACGTTGATCAAGACAGTTGCGTACGAGATGTTTCAATTCATCTGGATTAAACGGCTTGACCAGATAATCACGAGCACCATTCTTCAGTGCATCAATAGCTGACTCTAGACTGGCATGCCCGGTCACCAGAATAACCTCAGGTGGATTAGGCAATGCCCTTGCAGCACAAAGAACTTCGAGGCCATTTCTCCCCGGCATAACCATATCTGTCAGCACCAGATCAAAATCACGCTGCTGCATCATGGCGATAGCAGCATCACCATTATCACAGATATCTAGCCGGTAACCTTCCTCCAACAATAACTCACGGTAAAGTTTGCGAAAGAAAAGTTCATCGTCAACAACTAGAACATTTGATTGGACTGCAATCATAAGTCTCCTATAATAATAGGATATTATTAGCAGTACCCATGGTGGGTTGTCAACGAAAAAGACCTCGCTGCCATTGCTTCACTTGCCAACCTTGTTCAGATAATTGAGCCCGTAAAGTTCCCGACAAATCAGTCCGGTACAGAGGAATATCTCGTTCCTTTAAATAGTCAACAACCTGCTTGGCTGGTAATTTGTAGCGATTTTGATGACCCGCAGAGACAAGGCAAAATTCAGGTGAAAGTTGATCAACAAGACGATCTGTTGCAGAAAACCTGCTTCCATGGTGAGGTAATTTCAATAAAGATACCGGTCCTGGCAAGCCTGCCGCCAAGAGATTCAGAACTCCCGACTCTTCCAAGTCACCAGTTAACAATAAACTTTCTTCGCTATCATGGCTCAGATGAATAACCAAAGAAGAATCATTTTTACTACTGTCTGGCGTTGTGCCATTAAATATCTTCAAATCAGCAGAATTCCAAAAAGAGATGGCACTCCAACCCAGAGGAACAACCTTAACGGGGATCGCATTTTTCAGCAAAACTTCTTGCAAACTGTAATGCAGCTCAGAAAATGAATTTCCAATCCAGAATTCCTGCACGGGAAAATTATCCAGGACAAATACCAGCCCCTTACGATGATCCAGATCATCATGTGTTAAAACTACAGCGACAAACTCAGTTACCCCCAATCTACCAAATGCAGGTGCCAACAAACGTTCACCAACATCAAATCTGTCGCTGTAAAATCCACCACCATCAATCAAAATTGCTTGATCATTATTATTCTGCAGTAACATTGATTCACTCTGACCGACGCTAAACATGGTCAATGAAACAGGAGACGACTGAGACAAAGGAAACTGCCACGACACAAGTGCAACTATGAAGCAAGTAGTGACAACCCATGACGTAGCTTGTTTTGTTAACTGTACTGTCAAAAGTAGAGATAGCACCATCAACCCAACCGACAGGTACTGCCAATACGACAAAAAATAATAGCTTCCACCTAACCCGGGGAGGGTTACAAGCCAGTTAGCCAACGACAATACAAACTCCAGTAACAAACCGCACCACTGAAACAACAGATTAGCCAACCATGGAAAGAACGGAGAGAATAATAGTCCAGAAAAACCGCTAGGCAGAGCAAGCAAGGTAACAATTGGAACACAAATGAGATTGGCAATAACCCCGATTGGGGCAAAAAGATGAAAGTTCATCAAAACCAGTGGCAATGTTGCTAGCATTGCTGCAAACGTCACCACGAATAACTGCAATGGATATCGCAGACAAACAGGAAGGTTGTTCCCCTTTTTTTGCCACAAGGGTCGCCAAAACAGAATCCCCGCGGCTCCTGCAAATGAAAGCTGCCAACCTGCCTGCCAGAGGAGCAATGGATTAATCTGGAGGGAAAGCAATGCTAGAGATGCCAATAGCAACAAAGGATTAACATAATATCGCCAACACAGAAACACCGCTCCCAGAAAAGCCAGCGCAAAGGCTCTACGCGTTGAAACAGCATCACCCGTCAAAAGAAGATATCCAAACAACAGGGGCAGTAACATAAGCGGTAGGACTCTTTGCGGGGGCTGCCAATTGAGAAAACGTGGAAATCGACAATAGATACGTAACAACAAACGATAGCCAAGCAATGCAATCATCCCGAGATGGAGCCCAGAAATAGCAAATAGATGACTGATACCACCTCTTGCAAGTATTCTCCGGACAGGATCAGGTATGACTCGTCCCTCACCCAGCACCAATGCTGAGGGTGTAAAAAACTTTGTGTAAATGGTCTCAGTCGGTTACAACCCGTAACCACTGGAGGTACTGATGACCATAC
>JADGEB010000064.1 GCA_016744595.1 Desulfuromusa sp. | reverse complement strand
GATTAGTGCTAGATTGGATCGCAACAACGCCTTCCCTTACAAGTTCTTTCACTTGATCAATTGAGTCTTTGTAATCCAAACCAAGCTGGTCTGAAATATTTCTAAGTGATATTCCATTGAAGTCAGACGACTCACAGAAAAATGAGAATACTAAATCTTCAATCTCTTTCAGCTCATTCAATTTATTTACCACGGACTCTGCTTTAGGAATTTAACAAGTTATTGAGTGGTTCCGGCTATCAAACCACCCGTAGCGATTTCAACTTCAAAAAGAAGCCATTCCTAACCGGATATTAGCTCTAGTTTGAATATTATCAGGAAAACCAGTTATCTGCGGTACCTAACATAGAATCATAAACTCAATCAAAGATAGCGATGAAAACCAGCTCTGTCAAATGGCAGCTCCAGTTCCCAAGGGAAAAGGGGCTAACCAGAATTTGGCTTTGTCTCTATTATCCTTAAATATGATGTGGTAATTTTGAGTCAATTAGAAAGCTGAAGGGTTTGACATGAATCAACGACGAAATCGTCTGATCGGTGCATAATTGATGGCTAAAATCCCTGACTCCAACCTGCTGATCTTCAGCAAATATCCGCTTGCAGGCAAAGCGAAAACCAGATTGATTCCAGCACTCGGGGCTAAATTAGCAGCACAGCTCCATCGGCGGTTGGCAGAATCGGCGATCAGCATCGCTCGGTCATGGCACGAAAAAACTTTGGGGAAGACAACCGGTATCACCGTCCATTATACCGGAGCGAATAAAAAAGATTTTTGTAGCTGGCTTGGCGTTGACCTCGATTATCAGGAGCAGCCTGACGGTGATCTGGGACAACGAATGTGTACCGCATTTGAGAGTGCATTTAAGTGTGGAATTAAGCACGTCATTGGGATCGGAACCGACGTTCCCACCCTTACAGCCGCCATCCTCCAACAAGCAGATAAAAACCTCAAAGATCACGATATTGTTCTTGGGCCGGCAGTTGATGGTGGTTACTACCTCATCGGGATGAACTCCTTGCACCCTGAACTATTTGCCAACATTGACTGGGGAACCGGACGTGTATACGAACAAACTCTAGAAGTTTGTCGTTGCCTCGGTCTACGGGTTGCCAATCTTCCAACCTTAAGCGATATTGACCGTCCAGAAGACCTGTGCACGCTCCGAGAGGATCTTCGCTTTAGCGATATCAGTAAAAAAGGACAAACCTATGAACATGATTAATAATCGACACAAAAGGTCACTCTCAGGCGGGATTATACTATTTATGCTCTCCGTTCTTTTTTCACCTGACCCTGCGAGTGCTGAACAAAAAAACCTTCTGGCACCAATTCAACTAGGACATTTTTCCGAAAATAATCTCAGCGGTTGGGAGGAAAAAGAATTCGTCAATAAAACCAGCTACCAGCTGGTGAAACAAGGAAGCCAAACAGTACTTCAGGCAAAAGCTGAAGCTTCTGCTTCCGGGCTATTCAAAGAGGTCGTTGTCGACCTTACAACCCACCCATACATTAATTGGCAATGGAAGCTTGAGAAAGGTCATCCGCCTCTGGCAGAGAGAACCAAGAGTGGCGACGATTATGGAGCCCGTATCTACATTGTTGTCAAAGGTGGGTTGGCATTCTGGAAAACCAAAGCGATAAATTACGTCTGGTCCTCAGCAGAGAAAAAAGAAGCAATCTGGCCTAACGCATTTGCCGGAAAAAATGCGATGCTGCTGGCAGTTCGCACCCCAAAAGATCAGAACAATGTCTGGTATCAAGAAAAAAGAAACGTCTATGAAGATTTTAAAAAAATCTTTGGCGAAGAGATCAGAGAAATCCATGCCATTGCCATTATGACCGATAGTGACAATTCAAAGGGATCAGTACAAGCTAGTTATGGTGATATCAGTTTCACCACAGACTGATCCAGAACAGATTAAAACATGAGAGGTTCTAAAATGAAGCTAGTCATAGGGAATAAAAACTACTCTTCCTGGTCACTAAGGCCCTGGTTATTACTATCAGCATTTAATGTTGAATTTGAAGAAATCCAAGAGTCCTTATTGCAAGAAGGAATCAGAGAACGATTTGGGAAATATTCTCCTTCTTGTAAGGTTCCGGTTCTTATCGATGAAGAGTTAAGCATCTGGGATTCACTGGCCATTTGTGAATATGTCTCTGAAAAATATTTGGCTGGTAGAGGTTGGCCTGAAGATATAAGGCAAAGAGCAGAAGCAAGAGCCATCTGCGCCGAAATGCATTCTGGATTTATGGCATTACGAAATGAAATGCCGATGAATTGCCGGGCGACCCGCAAACTTGAGATATCAACTGCGGCAGAGGCAGACAACTCTCGCATCGACTCTATCTGGTCACATTACACTGAAAAAAATGCACATATTGGCCCCTGGCTGTTTGGTAAATTCTCCATAGCTGACTGTTTCTTTGCTCCTGTTGCCTTCAGGTTTGCAACCTATAACGTTTCTTTGTCCGCAGCTGCACAAAACTACTGTTCTGCCTTACTTAATCATAAAAGTGTTGTGAGATGGAAAGAGGCTGGTCAGGCAGAAACGGAAATAATCGCCAGGGATGAAGCGGGAAGAGAAGATTAATCGGAAAAAGTGACAAAAAAACACTCAATATCTATATTCAACAAGAGGAGAGTATCATGGCTAAAGTTCTCATATGGCTTGCTTCCGGAGACCTCGAAAAACTACAACCAGGCATTCTTTATGGTACCAATGCAAGAAAACATGGCTGGGTTGATGACGTTCAATTTGTCGTGTTTGGTGAAAGTGAACGATTAATGTTGGAGCATCCAAAAACCTTTGAATTGCTTCAGGACAACAATACTGCTTATTGTAAGTTTGTCGCCGACGATATGGGAATCACCCCCTCACTTCAGAAAAAAGGGGCTAATATTATCTACGTTGGTGATTATATTTCGAACTTCATCAAAGAAGGTTATCAGGTTATTACATTTTAGAGTCTACGCGGTTGAGAGCTGGTTTAGCTTTCAACCGCAGACTCCAAAGATCTTCAAAGATTTAGTGGTTACATCCCTGCCCAAACATTTTCAAGCGGACTCCAGTCGCAGTTGAACCTGTCTTTGCCTTAGCAGTCTGTTCCACAAGAACAGGACAATCTATCCCGATACATTCTTTATTCTGATGACGTTGATAACAGCCAATTGCCGCATCAGCCCGCAATTCTACGGGCAGGTATTCTCTGGATAATTCAGCGGCTTTTTTCAATCCCAGCCAGCAATCCCGCTGACAACAACGAGCTGCTTTGAATTCTGATATACCCTTTAATACCTGCTGGGTTATCTGCTGAACCATCTGCCGCTCTTCAGCCTTGACCGGATTTGCCTGCAAAATCAAACTGAATGCAATCCCAACCCCGGTTGCCGACCCGCAAACCCCAACAAATGCACAACTACCTCCAATAATTTGCCCACCCCTACGGATTGCGGTGGAGATCAAATCGTTGTCAACATCCCCCCCAGAATTGCGATATGCTGTCACAATGACGCCCGGCATCAATGCATGATGCTCCGGACCATGAACTGGGATTGAAGGATGCTTCCGAAGGCGAGCCAAGAGTTCGAGCATATCGGTTTCGGTCGATTCCAGACAGAGATGCTCCATGACATCCAAAGCATCTTCACTGTGACAGCAGTCGCAAACAAAATGGTTGTTATCGCAGTGGGCATTAGCAGAACCTTGCTGTCCACAGTAGTGACAAACTATCTCTACTTCTTTTTCTGGATAGATCAAATCCTCACCACAAACCATGCAACCAGAACGATATTTTTCTCCTGATGAAGGCTGGGAAGTAGAGGCTTCTGGAGGCAAAGCACAGGCACAGCCGTCGGCCAAATCCAGATTTATAACACTGCCATCACCAGCATCCAGTAAAAACACCTGCTCACCGAGATGTTTGGCAAGGTTTTTGGCAATCATAGTTTTATGACCGGGAAACAATAATGTCCCATCCGGCAATGGCAACTGCGCTAATGGCCCGCGATAAATAACCGGCACCAACTCACTCTTACCCGGCTTCCAGGCGGCAAAAGTGAGAGAGAAAAAAGGATGGTCACGCACAATACGATAGGGAAAGCGCTTGATAAGACGAACGTCGACAAAACCAGCTTCTTCCAACAAACCAATCAGGTCTTTCTGCAACAGGGCTCCAGCAATGCATTCTCCCTGCAGTTCGGCATCATTGCGAATAGCCGCATCAGGTTCGTCCTCGCAAACAACATCAGATATCACCAGCCGACCACCTGGTTTCAAAGACCGAAAAATTTCAGCAAAAGCACGCCGCTTATCTGCTGAAAGATTCATCACACAGTTAGATAATATCAGGTCGACCGTATCGGTTTTTAACGGCAATTCTTCCAAATAACCTTTGCGAAATTCAATATTGTCATAACCAAGATTTTTTCGAACAGCCACTGCACCCTGTTCTGCAATATCAAGCATTGGATCGAGCATATCAACACCAATACTACGCCCTTTGCGACCAACCAACCGAGCTGATATGTAAACTTCCACCCCTCGCCCACTGCCCAGGTCGATAACTGTCTCACCCGCTTTGATCTCTGCGTCCAATACCGGGCTGCCACAGCCATAACCACGAAAACGATATTTCTCCGGAATATGTGAAATATCCTCATCGGCATAACAGACCGGGTTCAGGATATCTTCCTTGGTATCGGTCGCCGCAGCACTGTAATAATTTTTCACCACAGTACGACTGTTCTGGTCGGCAATTGCCAGCAAACAGTTGGCATGTGTCAAGGCAACATGACCGTGTGCACCACAGCTTTCAAGGATATCCCCCATTTTCAATTTAAGTCCCGGAAACTCAGTTTCTGGTTGCCGGCGAGCTTCACGCAGAATCATCCAGAACATAATCTTTTCATATAGAGGCAAGTAAGGATCGGTTCCCGAGAATTCTCCCCCATGAATCCAGGAATGATCCAGATCCCCGCCACCAGTGAAATATCGGAGCGGGTCGTCATATCCGACAATTGTTGCCTGACGAATCTTTTCTAATATTGGGCTATTGTGCCAGGCTTCTGCCAAACTCCCTTGCAGCGGTGTCACCAGATCCTGGTTGCCAACCAACGCCGCAGAGGGATAAAGATTCCCGTCAGGACCAATTGCAGCGGATTCCCATCCACTGCCGCTACCATCATGAATTGTCCCGGCGGGGGCAAAAATTTGAGTTTTCAGAGCCGTCAGATTATCAATCTGAATACCGGCTTGCTCCGCTTTTTCAACCGCAGCTATAAATCTGGGAAAAATTTCATCGGGCGAAATAAATCCAGCATCCGTGCCACGACCTTGAATAAAATACCAGAGGTAGTGCAGGTTACTCGCACCAACTTCTACAGCAAAATCAACAAGGCTGGCCATATCATCAAGATTGCGTCGCTCTACGCACATCGATAAAGTGAACGGTATTCCCCGGTGTTTCAAGGCAAACAGTTGTTTCCGCAATCGGACGAAAGTTCCCTGACCACGGATTGCATCGTGCCGATCAGCCAAGCCATCAACACTGATCTGCAAGTGAACCCGACTCAAATCATAATCGTCCGTCAGCTTTTGATCGAGCAACAACCCGTTGGTGAGAATCACCACATGGCAATCAGGAAACTCAAGCAAACCAGATAAAATCTCTGCAAACTCAGGGTGAAAAAATGGCTCCCCGCCAGTTAAGGCAAATATCTTACACCCAAGCGCCACGGCTTCCTGCGCCTTGCTCAAGATTTGTGTCGCACTCATTTCTTCGGTAGAGTCGGTGCCGGAAGTAAACAAACAGTGATGACAGCTAAGATTGCAGCGATTTGTAATATGCAGCCAGAGTTCATTTAATCGATCAGTTTTCAAATATTGATATCGGCCTGCATAGTCAACAGCGGGAGCATCAGGTAATCTGGACAGAAACTTGTTATGCGCAAGGTGCTTGCCTTGATCATCCAAGGAACACAACAATTCCTCCCCTTTAACATTAGGAACAAACCAAGTCGGTCGATCAGAACGAACATAAATAGGGAGTTGATCGATCTCGTAGCGTGTCCAGAGTTGCGGGTTATAGGTCATATTGATGCCTTAAAAGGGTTTAGTCTTTAAAAGTTTAAAAATAAATCAACAAACAACAGAAGGTCTTGTCGAGTATTTTTTTGCAGCAAAAAAGGGCCGCTACAAATCCACATAGCGACCCTTTTTACTCTTTACTCAAAATTGATCAAGCTTTTCCAGCACTCCCAAGAACAGCCTCGTTCTTATGTTTTATCAGGCTGATCAATTCATTACGGGCAGCACCAAGGTATTTGCGTGGATCAAATTCACCAGGGTCATTAGCTAGATATTCACGAACCTTTGCAGTCACTGCCAAGCGACCGTCTGAATCAATATTGATTTTACAAACGGCACTGGCCGCAGCCTGACGCAGCTGATCTTCCGGAACACCAACAGCTCCGTCCATCTTACCACCATATTGGTTAATCAATGCAACATACTCAGGGACAACACTGGAGGCACCATGCAGAACAATCGGAAAACCGGGAATCCGTTTTTCACACTCTTCGAGAATGTCAAACCGTAGCGGTGGAACCGACTCCCCTTCCTTGAGCTTGAACTTAAATGCACCGTGGCTGGTGCCAATGGAAATTGCCAAGGAATCGACACCGGTTTTCTGGACAAAATCTTCCACCTCCTCAGGCTGAGTATAGGTCGATTTTTCAGCAACCACATCATCTTCGATCCCGGCAAGGACACCGAGTTCACCCTCAACAGTGACATCGTGAGCATGGGCATATTCAACAACTTGGCGAGTTAACGCAACGTTTTCATCGTAAGGCAGATGGGAACCGTCAATCATAATCGACGAAAATCCGGAATCGATACAATTTTTACAGAGTTCGAAAGAATCACCATGATCCAGATGGAGAACAATCGGAATATCAGCGCCCATCTCTTTTGCCATCTGCACCGCACCTATCACCATATAGCGCAGCATGGTTTCGTTAGCATAATTCCGCGCCCCTTTGCTAACTTGAATAATAACTGGTGAGCTAGTCTCTGCACAGGCGGTAATAATCGCCTGAAGTTGTTCTAAATTATTGAAATTATAGGCTGGGATAGCATACCCGCCATCAACCGCCTTGCGGAATATTTCCCGTGAATTTACCAATCCAAGATCTTTGTAACTAATAGCGTCACCCATTCAATTAGTCCTCCATGCCCTATGTGGATAATTAAGAAGCTCTACAACGTTCTGATTGAGCAAAAAAAAACAGATATTTATTTTGTAACAATCAATCTTCGGATTGTCCAGCGCTAGAGGGAAAATATAATTTTTCAGCCTTCAAGAAAGTTGCAATAGTGTTTAAGTTCAATTAACATACGCTCGTTTATGAAACTCAAAAACTGCTGAAAAATAATCCAAATCTATGAAAGGTTAGGCTGATCATGGTCGACAAAAAAACTGACGAGTGTTTCAAGGAGTGGAAAGAACGCGAGGCCATTGCCGAAGCAATGGCTCCACTAATCGGAAAACTTTATCGAGACCAGGAGATTATTTGTACCGTCTTTGACCGTACCTTGGTCAACCAGTCAACTATCGATATTTTACGAGCGCACCGCTTTGCCCGGCAAATTATCAACGAGGAAATCTGGGTCACGGATACCTATCCGATATTACAAGTTATGGCTGAAATGGATCTTGCTCCAGGGAAAGTCGACCTGGCCAAACTGGTCATGCGTTATCGACAACAAAAGTCTGATGACATAAAAAGTTTTATTGCTGAACAGTTAAAGGGTCTGAACACGGGAAAGGATCATCAATTAAATGAACCCCGTGACGTTGTCCTTTACGGCTTTGGTCGCATTGGTCGTCTCGTAGCAAGGATTCTTATTGAACAAGCTGGTGGGGGTAACGAGCTTCGCCTACGGGCTGCGGTGGTTCGC
>JADGEB010000063.1 GCA_016744595.1 Desulfuromusa sp. | reverse complement strand
ATCCTATTTCTCAGTGTTGTTTGTGGGAGCATGGAGCCTTATCCTTGGCCTGAAGGTCACTATCAAGGCACTGTTCTCTCCGATTGTTACTTGTCAGTACCCACGTGAAAAGTTGGAGATTACTCCTAACTATCGTGGTCATATTGATCTGGTTAAGTTTGCCGATACCGGCACACATAAGTGTATTACCTGTGGCAGTTGTATGCGCGATTGTCCCTCCGACTGTATCGTGGTTGATGGTGAGAAGCGTGAGGGGGTTAAAGGTAAAGCATTAACAGTTTTTACCCTTGATTTTACCAAATGTAGTTTATGTGGTGCTTGTGTTGAAGTTTGTCCGACTAAAGCTCTCGATTATTCTAACGAGTATGAACTGGCAGGGTTTACACGTGAGGACTTTCACTACGATCTCTTGAAGAGAGTGGAGGAACGGGAATGATAGTTTACAAGTACCTCGCCGAAGTCCTCTTTTATGCTTTGGTATGTTTGACCTTTGCCGGCGGTATTATGGCGGTCAGATCCAAAATGCTTATGCATGCTGTTCTTGGGCTGGCAGCTACGCTATTTGGTGTTGCTGGTCTCTACTTCCACCTAGGCAGTCCATTTCTGGCCATGATGCAAATCCTGATTTATGTCGGTGCCGTTTGTATCATCATTGTTCTTGGAGTCATGCTGGGCAACACCCCGGATCAGCTAGCGAGTAAAAATCTGACTGGGCGGAACCTTCCACTGGCTTTATTGGCTTGTACAACCGGTTTTATTTCATTATTTGTTGCTACGATCAGTCGGACTGAGTTTACTTCAGCGACAGAAAAAGTGGGCGACATGTCGATTGAGTTTGTTGGCGAAAGCCTACTACTACAATATTGCCTGGCCTTTGAGTTAATTTCGGTCATATTGCTGACAGCTATTATCGGTGCCATTATTCTGGCACGTGGCGGCCGGGAGGAAAAAACATCATGATGATCAGCGCCAATTTAAATACCTATCTGATTATCGCTGCGGTTTTACTGGTTATTGGCATCTACGGCATGGTGCAACACCGCTCCTTGATCGGCATACTGATTTCAAGTGAGTTTATCCTTAACGGTGCAGCTTTGAATTTTATGGCTTTTAATAAGTTTGTTGCACCTAACCCGGCCGTTGGGCAGATCTATGCTCTGTTTATTATGGGAATTGCCGCAGCAGAAGCAGCGATTGTAGTCAGTATTATCATCGCGGTGTACCGTAAGTATCAAAGTGAAGATCCTGAGGAACTTCAGGACATGAAAATGTAATTTGTTCTTCTGACGTTTTTATAGTTGGTAACAGCAGTCACTCAGCTCTGCTAGCACGACACACCACTTGAGAAAGTACTTGCAATGAACACAATTATCACCAGCAAAATTATAATCACAATGTTGATCCCGATGATCACGGCGCTACTTGTTATGATCACGGGTAAAAAAGAGAATCTGCGCGACAGTATTTCGACAATTGGCGCTATTCTGACTTTTGCCTCTGTTCTGAGTTTTCTACCAGTTATTCAGGCAGGAGATCAGCTTCAGTGCACCCTGTTCGAGCTCTATCCCGGAGTCACAGTAAAGCTGAATTTGGATCCACTCGGAATTATTTTCGCAATGGTGGCTTCTTTTCTGTGGATTTTGGCTAGTCTCTACTGTGTTGGCTACATGCGTGGTCTTGATGAGCATGCTCAGACCCGCTTTTATGTTTGTTATGCCGTTTCGGTTGGGGCTGCAATGGGAGCCGCTTTTGGTGGGAACCTGTTTACTCTGTACCTGTTTTACGAGATTGTTTCTATTTTTACCTACCCTCTGGTCATGCATCATCAAGACAAGGAGGGTTATTGGGGAGCCAAAAAATATATTGTCTACCTGATGTTTACCTCCAAGGCTTTCCTGCTGCCTGCAATGATAATCATTTATGTTCTTTGCGGAACCCTTGATTTCAACTCGGCCAGCATTGCCCACGGAATTTTTCCGGCTGACGCTGATCGCTTTGTTGTTGGTATTGCTTACTTACTCTGTTTCTTCGGTTTTGCAAAAGCGGGCGTCATGCCTTTCCATAACTGGTTGCCTGACGCAATGGTCGCACCGACTCCAGTTAGTGCACTGCTCCACGCTGTTGTTGTTGTTAAAGTTGGTGTCTTTTCAATCTGTCGGGTTATGTTGTCTATCTTCGGTACCGATATTCTTGCCGAAACAGGCCTCGGGTTATTTACCGCATACTTTGTCTCATTTACGATCCTCACTGCTTCAGTAATCGCCTTAACCAAGACCAACCTCAAGGCGCGTCTTGCTTATTCAACAGTCAGTCAGTTGTCTTATATTATTCTCGGTGTTGCCATGTTGACTCCGAATTCTATCACTGGTGGCCTGGTTCATATCGCAAACCATGCATTTGCTAAAATCACCTTGTTTTTCGCTGCGGGTTGTATTTTTGTCGCCAGCGGGAAAAAAGATATTTCTGAAATGGGCGGGCTTGGTAAACGGATGCCTTGGACCATGGTGGCTTTTGGCCTTGCTTCATTGGGGATGATTGGTGTTCCACCCGTTGGAGGTTTTGTGACCAAGTGGTATCTGGCTCTGGGAACGATTGATCTTCATAACTGGATTTTATTAACGGTTTTATTGGCTAGTAGTTTGCTTAATGCTGGTTACTTTGTTCCTGTCGTTCTTAAGGCTTTTTTTGGCAAACCGTTACCTGCCGATGAAGGGTTAACCAGTAGCCTTGAGGGAAAGCCTCTGATTATGTTCATGGTTATTCCACTAGTTATAACTGGAGCAATATCGGTGTTGATTGGTGTTTATCCCACCCTGTTTCTGGACCTCATTAACCTTATGGTGAAGTCATGATTGTTAATTTTCTAACTTACTTGCGGGAAAGACCAAGTATGTTGAAATGGTTGTTCTTGGCCTATTTAACATTTGCCTTAGTCTTTGATTTCTTTGCTGACCGTTCCCATGCGCACTTCTGGGGTGATCATCTCGTTGGCTTCTGGGCTGTATTCGGCCTGGTAGGGTGTTTGGCAATGATTGTATTCTGTAAAGGGCTGTCACACGTATGGCTGGAGAGGGACAAGGATCATTATGACAAGTAGTATCTTCATGCATCCAGCCACCATGTTCATTATTGGTGCGCTGCTCCTGCCCTTGGCCAAAAAGTTTAAAGTCCAGAAAGTCTGGTTGGTTTTGGTGCCGTTGGTGGCATTTATCCAGATTCAGTATTTGCCAGAATCATTTGGTAAGGTTGATTGGCTTGGCTTCGAGTTGCACTTTGGTCGGGTCGACAAATTGACAATGGTCTTTTTGCACGTTTTTACCTTGATGGCATTGATCGGAAGTATCTTCGGTCTACATGTCAAAGAGAGTGGTCAACATGTTGCTGCCTGGCTGTACGTTGCCGGGTCACTCGGTACAACGCTGGCTGGTGACTACCTTACAGTATTCATTTTCTGGGAGTTGATGGCTTTTGCTTCAGTCTTCCTGATCTGGTACCGCAAGCGGAAACGCTCTATTGAAGCAGGTTACCGTTACTTGCTGGTGCATACCTTTGGTGGTTTGGTGTTGTTGGGTGGAATTTTCCTTCGCTACCAGAATGTTGGTGATCTGACTTTTGAGTTGATTTCTGTCGATCATGCAACCCTTGCCGATTATCTGATTATGATTGGCTTTATGCTTAATGCAGCGGTGCCACCAATTCATGCCTGGCTGCCGGATGCATATCCTGAAGCAACTGTAACCGGTGCAGTATTTATGTGTGCCTTTACCACTAAAACTGCTGTTTATGTTCTTGCTCGTGGATTTGCCGGATTTGAAACTTTGGCCATCATGGGTGCAATCATGACCCTCTACGGAGTTGCATATGCGGTTATAGAAAATGATGCGCGACGAATATTGGCGTACCATATCGTTAGTCAGGTCGGCTACATGGTTTGTGCGGTTGGTATTGGCACTGAAATGGCGATCAATGGTGCCAGTGCTCATGCTTATGCACACATCCTTTACAAGGCGTTGCTGTTCATGGGGATTGGTAGTGTTCTGGAGATGACGGGACGTTCCAAGCTGAGTGAGTTGGGCGGCTTGTATAAATATATGCCGTACACAATGATATTTACTGTTATAGGTGGAATCGCCATCTCTGGCTTCCCTCTGACCAGTGGATTTATCAGTAAATCAATGATTATTGCTGCCGCTGGGAATAACCACCAGCTCGTCATTTTAAGCATGCTACTGCTAGCGGCTGTTGGTACTTTCTTGTCAGTTGGGATTAAGTTGCCATACTTTGTTTTCTTTGGACCGAAAGATAGTGGCCTTACACCAGATGAAGCTCCATGGAATATGCAAGTTGCCATGGGTATGGCTGCATTTATGTGTATTTTCCTCGGTTTCTATCCTGATTATCTTTATGACATGTTGCCTTACGCGGTGAGTTATCATCCATATACTAGCTATCATTTGACCGAAACCTTCCATCTTCTCGGTTTTACCGGTCTAGGTTTCTACATTATGGTTAAGTATCTCAAACCCCATGATGTTTCTAACCTGGATCTTGATTGGTTTTATCGTCGTGGTGCCGATTGGTTCATGTGGGTTGCACGCAAACCAATTAGTTCTACCAACGAATGGATCAGCAATATTTATCAGAATATTGGTTTGCGTCTCACCATGGCGCTAGCTCGTGCTCTGTCTTGGTTTGACTGGGAAGGGATCGACTGGGCTCTTGATGGTAGCGCCCGCGGTGTTGTTAAAGGTGGAGAACAGGTACGACAATTTCAGACTGGTAAGTTGCAGCATTATATTGGTGCTGCAGTGGCTCTGTTGTTTGTTGTGCTTATCGTTGTGGTTCTAGTCTGACCCTGTGCTAATTTTAGACAGGTAATTACTCTTAGACAGTAGGAAGTCATGGAAAACTATCTAATCCTGAATACTATGAATTTTCCGATCTTATCGTTGCTGTTGATAGTGCCGGTAGTCGGAGCCATTGTGGCCATGTTTTTACGTGGTGATACCGTACTTAAATTCTGGGGTCTTGCAGTCACCTTGGTTACGGCACTCATCTCACTGCCGTTGTGGACTCGTTTTGATCAGAGCACTGCGAAGTATCAGTTTGTTGAGTTACGTCACTGGTTTCCTGCTTTGGATCTTGATTATGTCATCGGTGTTGATGGAATCAGTGTTCTGCTGGTGCTCCTGACAACTTTGGTGATGCCACTGTGTGTACTTTGCTCATGGACTTATATCAAGACCCGCTGGAAAGAGTTTATTATCGTCACATTGTTGATGGAAACAGCCATGCTCGGTGTTTTTGTCAGCTTGAATACGGTGCTGTTCTGGATTTTTTGGGAAGGGATGTTGGTTCCCATGTACCTGATCATAGCTATCTGGGGTGGAGCACGTAAAGATTACGCATCAATCAAATTTTTCCTCTATACCTTCACTGGTAGTATTTTTTTGCTGGTTGCAATCGTGGCGATGTATATCAAGACCGGGACCTTCTTTATTCCGGATTTGATGGCACATGAATTTGGTTTCTCCTATCAAGTCTGGATCTTCTTGGCCTGTGCTCTAGGCTTTGCGATCAAAATGCCAATGTTTCCGTTCCATACCTGGTTGCCCGCTGCTCACGTCGAAGCTCCCGTCGCAGGGTCAGTTATCCTGGCCAGTATACTGCTAAAAATGGGTGGTTACGGTTTCTTGCGCTTCTGTTTGCCGATGGCTCCAGCAGCAACGTTATACTTTGTACCGCTTCTTTTAGTAATGTCTCTAATCAGTATTGTCGTTGGCGGTTATTTAGCCTTGGGACAATCGGACATCAAGAAACTCATAGCCTATTCATCTGTTGGCCATATGGGCTTTGTTACTTTGGGAATCTTTCTTCTCAATGATGCCGGAATCAAAGGTGCGATGTTGCAGATGCTCAACCACGGTGTCACAACGGGTGCTCTGTTTATCCTGATCGGGATCATTTATGAGCGGACTCACAGTCGCGAGATTGCTGATAACAGTAAGCTGGGGATGTTCATGCCGATCTATGTCACCTTTTTAGGCATATTCTCCCTGTCTTCTCTGGCGTTTCCGGGAACAAATAGTTTTGTTAGTGAATTTCTGGTTCTCTTCGGTGCTTTTGACAAGTACCCACTGGTTGGTGCTGTTTCGATCCTCGGTGCAATACTTGCTGCGGCGTATATGTTGCGCTTGCTGCAAAAAATGGTCTGGGATGATTCCGATGGTCACGCTCACCACGGTGATGATCATGGCGACGGTCACAGTGAAGGCGGTGGTCACTCATTGTTCGATTGTAATTATCGGGAAGTCATTCAGTTGGTGTTTTTAACTGTCTTTGTTTTTTGGATTGGTCTTCACCCAACGCCACTCCTTGATATGATGGATTCCAGCGTAGCTCACCTGCTTCATCAAATTGATGCCGGTAGTACTCTGCCGGAAGCAGTACATCATGGTGAGAGCCATGCTCTGCTCGAAAATGCGGGCACTTGGATCAAGAATCTCTTTTAACTCAAGAATCGGATCAACTTATGTTAAACACGGTTTTTATGCCAGAAATTGCCCTGATGTTAACGGCCTTGGTTTTGTTTTTCATGACCTTGGGAAAATTTCGTACTGGTACTGTTCAGGCCGTTAGCCTGGTACTGGCAGCGATTACACTCGTTATCACCTTTGCCAGCCTCGGCACTCAGGGCCTCATGTTTTATGATGTCTATCAAATTGATGCTTTGTCTCAATTGTTCAAGGTTGTGATCGTCTTCGGTTTATTTCTAGTTATTTTCATGGGTAATGGATTAACCGGAATCGAAGAAAAATTACACACAGAATACAACATGTTTCTGGTGATAAGTGCCTTGGGTTTGATGTTTTTGAGTAGTTCGGTCGAGCTCTTGACTATCCTTCTCAGCCTTGAAATCTCGTCTTATGCTCTCTATGTTGTGATTCCGTTTCGACGTGGTCAGGGGCGCTTGCATGTTGAAGCGGGAATAAAATACATCCTCTTTGGTGCAGCTTCAACCGGATTAACACTTTACGGGATGAGTTACATCTTTGGTTTGGCACACACTACATATTTGTCAGAGTTGACCGAAAAATTGCCGGGTTTGGTTGCCACACAACCGTTGGCTGTCATTGCAGTTATTCTGGTGATGACTGCTTTCTTCTATAAATTGGCAATGTTTCCTATGCATTTCTGGGCACCTGACGTCTATCAGGGTGCCGCTAACGAAACAACCAGTTTCGTTGCCACACTTCCCAAAGTTGGTGCCGTACTATTATTACTGCGGTTTGTCGCTGTTGCTGGTATTGATATCTCTCAAGTCACGTGGGCGTTGGCAGCAGTTGCTGTATTGTCGATGGTCTTTGGTAACTTTAGCGCCTTGGTTCAAACTGACTTGAAGCGTTTGCTTGCTTATTCAAGTATTGCTCATGCTGGCTATGTCATGATTGGTATATTGACTGCCGATGCAATGGGGATGGCAGCGGCTGTCTTCTATGTTATTGGCTATCTGCTGATGAATCTTGGTGCATTTTACGTTATATACAATATTGCCCCTAAAGGACAAAATGTTACCTTTGATGATCTGAAAGGCTTGTCTCGGCGGTCTCCTTTGTTGGCATTGACTCTTCTCGTGTCAGTTTTTGGTATGGCGGGGATTCCACCAACAATTGGTTTTATCGGTAAGTTTATGATCTTTACCGGTGCTCTACATAAAGGGTTTTACGCTCTGGTCGTTATTGCGGTTATGAATGCTGCCGTTGCTTCATTTTATTATTTAAAAATGGCGAGAGCAGCATACTGTGCTGCAGATAATGAGCAAGAAGCGATTATTCTTCCTTTTGGTGCCAAGCTGATGGGCACATTCTTTATTGTCGCGATCATTTTGATAGGTTCATTACCACAAAGTATTCTTGCGGCTGCTAAAGAGGCCGTTGCAACATTACTTTGATTACATAGTTATTGTTGTTAAGTTTGTAAAAAGCTCACCGTTAGAGGTGAGCTTTTTTGCGTTAACGAGCTGTTTTTACACCTCATCATCAACTAAGTCGACATTGTGATTATTCTTGACAGTCTAGTGCGTAACCATATATAGTGCGCCGTTGCAGCGCAATTTTTGTGTCTGCGGTTCTTTCGCTCTATTTTATAGGAGAATGTCAACAATGTATGCGGTGATCAAGACCGGAGGTAAACAGTATAAAGTTTCCGAAGGCGACCTGCTAAAGGTCGAAATGCTTGACGG
>JADGEB010000062.1 GCA_016744595.1 Desulfuromusa sp. | reverse complement strand
CCCGTGGCACATGCGGCCAAGAACATCACCAGGAGAAGTACGCTCACCAGTCTGCCGGTTTTAGTGCCGGTTGACTTGAATAACATGTTACCTCCTTTGGTTACTCAAAATGTTGACTTACTTACCTCTTTTTTTGCATATCTTTTATTGGTTGTTCCGTAGGTTGACCTGCCTCCTTCCTTAATTGGCGAATTTAATTAATAAATGCTTATGGTAAAATTTTCACGAGCATACTACCCTGCTTAAGAATTTTGTTGAAGCAAATCATTTTAATAGGTATATTAATATAAGTAATAGAGTTAATTCATAATATTCGGATAATTGGATGGATACGCGATACCTTAAAACGCTGATCACCGTGGTTGAAACCGGGAGTTTTTCTAGTGCTGCTCGTACTCTGCATTTAACGCAGTCTGCGGTGTCTCAACGGATCAAATTTCTCGAAGAAGCATTTGGCTATTCTCTGTTTGACCGTTCAGGTATTGCTCTCCTGCTGACAGCTGCAGGTGAGATGGTTCTGGAGAGTTCACAGCGAATTATTGATATTGAAGATTCGCTACTAGGGAAATTAAAGAGAATTAAAGAACGGCAGAGGGTTGCTTTGTGTTGTACTCCAACTTTCGGAACTGTTTATTTGCCTGGAGTTCTGAATCGGTTCATGTTGGAAAGTGGCGCTCCTGCTGACTTGAAATTTTTGCTTCATAGCCCAGAACAGGCACTTCAGGGGGTTCTGACGAAAGAGTTTGATATTGCGGTTGTTGAACATTGTCCTGATGCCGATTTAAGTATGTTTACAAGTTATCCATTGCCACAAGATGAATTGCTCTTTGTCAGTTCTCCAGAGTTGAAGCTGCCGGTGCCGGATTTGAATATCGAAACATTACTGGCCTTGTGTTTGTTTGCTCGCAAAGAGGGGTGTAGTTCACGGCAATTAATAGCGCGGGGGTTGGATGAACAGGGCAAAACTCTGGATGATTTTGCCGGTGTTGTTACGTCTGACGATCTGCGTTTAACTTGCCAGACTGTTCTTTCTGGTGGTGGGATCTCATTTATGTCAAAAAGTCTGGTTTGTGAGTATTTGGAAACTGGACAGATGGTTGGACATTATGTGAAAGGCTTTCCACACAACCGATGTCGAACTGTGATTCTTGAAAAAGGCCGGGAGGAGGATCCGCTACTGCGTAGCTTTGCCCGGTGTATTTTTAAAGTTATGGACGTCCCTTCGCCATTTTAACAGCAGGTTGAATGCGGTTTTTGAGGCTAAAGAGTTGTAAGCGTTAAGCTTTTGTCTTCAGTCTAATCACTTCAAACTGATTTTGCTATTCTCGGTTTCTCTCCAGTTGCACTACAGTTTCAATATGAGCGGTCTGCGGGAACATATCAACCGGCTGTAGTTGTTTGATTCCATAGCCATTTGTTGTCAAAACTTTTAAATCTCGGCAAAGACTGTCAGGATCGCAAGAAACGTAGATTATCTGCTTTGGTCTCAATTGATATAGAGTTTGCAGCAATTCGTCAGAACAACCTTTGCGCGGCGGGTTAACTGTGACTAGGGCTGGTTTTTTCTGTTCGGAGCGTTTTTGCAATTCTTCTGCTGCATCCCCGGCAAAAAAATGACAGTTGTGCAGATCATTTAATCGGGCATTTTCTGTCGCATTGTGCACTGCTTCGCTGACGTACTCAATTCCCTCAACCTGCCCGGCATCTTTGGCCAAGTGCAGAGCGATCCCACCAATTCCACAGTAGAGGTCAATTGCTGTGTCTTGTTTGTTCAGGTTGGCCCACTTACGAACCAAGGCATAAATCCGAGTGGCCTGGACAGTATTGATTTGAAAAAAGGCTTCGGGGGAAATCCGTAAACGGATATCACCTATTCTTTCGATTAAATCTGGCAGGCCATAGAGTTTTAGAGTTTTCTCTCCCAAGATGACGTTGCCAGATGAGCTGTTGATATTCTGATGGACGCCGATCACTTCAGGGACTTTTCTTGTCAGAGCTTTTGCAAGCTTGGGAAGTTGTTGTAGATCGCGAAAATTACAGACGAAAGTTACTAATGCTTTGTTGCTGAAGGGACTGATGCGAATCACCAAGTGACGTAGAAGGCCACGTTGGTGATGGGAGTTATAAACAGAAATTCTCTGCCGCTGAACTTCATCACGAACGATGGTCGCAATTTTATTGATCAATGGGTGGTGAACCGGACACTCAGGACAATCAATGACTTCATGGCTGCCCCGTTTATAAAGCCCGATTAATACTTTTTCTCGTTTACGAGAAAAAGCTAGTTTGGCACTTGCACGGTAGCCAAACGGGGGATCAGATGGTAGTACAGGAGGAACTTGTACATCATTCAGCAGGCTTTGCTGTTGCAGTGCTTCGGCAACCCGTTGTTGTTTGAATAGTAGTTGATCAGCATACTTCATACTAATCAGCGGGCAACCAAGGCAGTCATGCTCAAGTTTACAAGCAATATTGGCGGTACGTTGTTGCGAATTGCGCAAAACTTTGCGTAGCTTGGTGAAAATATGGGTACGTCCTATATGCTCTATTTCTGCAACAACTGTTTCCTGTGGAAAGGCTCCCTGAACCACAGCAATTCTATTTTCATGTGGAGCCAGTCCGATGCCATCATGATCTAAAGAGCCGATGGTTAATTTCAGGGTTTCTGCTTGGTTCTTTTTGACTACAGGTTTCTTCTTTGCTGTTTTTTTCATATCTGCTTTTCTTTGTTGTCTAGGGAATTATTCTTGGATAACCAAGGAGAGGCAGACTACTCCCGTTTAGTACTGCTGTCAAACATCGATAGGCTTGCTTGAAGCAAGCAACTTAGATAGACTGCGCCACACAGATTCTACATATAGTATAAGTGTTTTTACCACAGAGGCACGCAGAGAGTCAGGACTGAAGTAAACGCTCTTGAAAGATTTTCTCTGTACAGTAGTGACTCTATTGTTTCTTTTAAAAATAACGATTCAGGAGTTCAATCCATTGCGACGTGAAACCCGGCAACTTAAATTAGGTGATCTTACCATCGGTGGTGATGCGCCAATCAGTGTTCAGTCGATGTGTAATACCGATACCCGCGATGTCGCTGCAACATTATCCCAGATAGAAGTATTGCAGGAAGCAAGGTGTGAAATCATCCGTTGTGCGGTTCCTGATATGGATGCCGCTGAGGCGCTTGGTGCAATTAAGCAGGGTTGCCGGATTCCATTGATCGCTGACATCCACTTTGATTATCAACTGGCACTGATTGCTGTTGCTCAGGGAGTTGATGGCCTGCGTCTGAATCCTGGAAATATCGGTGACCGTTGGAAGATAGAAGAGGTGGTCAAGGCTTGTACTGAACGGCAGGTGCCAATTCGGATTGGGGTTAATGCGGGTTCGCTGGAGCGAGAGTTGTTGCAGAAGTATGGTCATCCAACTGCTGAGGCGATGGTTGAAAGTGCCATGGGACATATTCGGATTCTTGAGGATTTGAATTATCGAAACATCAAGGTGAGTCTGAAAGCCTCTGATATTACCAGAACAGTTGAGGCGTACCGTCTGTTGGCTGGACAAGCCGATTACCCTTTGCATATCGGGATTACCGAAGCGGGAACAACCTGGGCAGGCACAATTAAAAGTGCAATAGGGTTGGGCTCGCTCTTATATGAGGGGATCGGAGATACGTTGCGGGTTTCGTTAACTGGCGATCCCGTTGAGGAGGTGCGAGTCGGTTGGGAGATCCTCAAGAGTTTGCGATTGCGGGAAAAGGGTCCGGTTTTTATCAGTTGCCCAACCTGTGGTCGTTGCCAAATTGAACTGATTGAAATTGCCGAAGAGGTTGAGCGGCGGTTGGCCGATTTTCCCCAACCATTGACGATTGCGGTGATGGGTTGCGTGGTTAACGGGCCGGGTGAAGCACGTGAGGCTGACCTGGGGATTGCTGGAGGGAAGGGGCAGGGGATTCTGTTTTGTAAGGGGGAGGTACTACGCAAGGTGCCCCAGGGCGAGTTGGCAGATGCTCTAGTGGAAGAAGCTTGGAAAATCGTTGAAGAATCACGGGCTAGCAGTGATAATTAGCCCATGAAATTGCTTTTCTTGAATCCTTCATGGTCGGTTCTCATGCTGCTTGGGCTTGCTTTTCTGAATAAATCAGGTTAATTTTCAACGCTTATGCAGTTTACCTAACTACGTCAAATGAACAGGAAATATTATGCGTTATTCTCAATACCTTTTGCCGACCCTTAAAGAGACACCTGCCGATGCTGAAGTGATCAGCCATCAGTTGATGCTGCGGGCGGGAATGATCCGCAAAGCTGCTGCAGGTATTTATAGCTATTTACCTTTTGGATTACGTTCTTTGCGCAAGATGGAACAAATTATTCGTGAAGAGATGAATCGTGCTGGTGCAATTGAATGCTTGATGCCAATGGCAAATCCAGCAGAGCTATGGCAGGAATCGGGTCGCTGGGAGAAATATGGCAAGGAATTATTGCGCTTTAAAGATCGTAAGTCTGCCGATTTTTGCATGGGACCAACCCATGAAGAAGTCATCACCGATATTATCCGTAATACGGTTAATTCGTATAAACAGCTACCACTTAACCTCTATCAGATTCAGACTAAATTTCGCGATGAGATTCGTCCCCGCTTCGGGCTGATGCGCGGTCGGGAATTTATTATGAAAGATGCTTATTCTTTTGATCTCGAAGATGCTGGTGCAGATGTTTCATATAGCAAAATGTATCAAGCTTATCGAAATATTTTTAATCGCTGTGGGCTTAATTACCGTTCTGTAGAAGCGGACAGCGGCGCCATTGGTGGAAACTTCTCTCATGAATTTATGGTTTTGGCTGAGTCGGGAGAAGATGGAATTGTTTCTTGTGATAGTTGTGAGTATGCCGCTAACGTGGAGAAAGCAGAACTGATCTATGTTGATCTGGAAACTCCAGCGGCTACTTTGGATTTACAGAAGATTGACACTCCAGAGCAGAAGACGATTGAGGAAGTTGCTGAGTTTCTTAAATTGAGTCCCCAGCAACTGGTGAAAACCTTGATTGTGCAGACTTCAGACGATGAGGTTCTGGCTGTCTTGTTACGTGGTGATCGTGAGTTGAATACCATCAAGCTGGCTAACTTACTTGATGTTGATTGGGTTCTGATGGCTGAAGATGACGTTGTTAAGCAGGTGACTGGGGCACCAACCGGTTTCGCTGGCCCTATCGGGTTGACAATTCGTGTAATTGCTGATGCTGAAGTTAAGGGGATTGCCGATTTTGTTGTTGGTGGTAATGCGGTTGATGTCCATTTTGTTGGGGTTAATCAAAATCGTGATTTTGAGATTAGCCAGTTTGCTGATATTCGTCAGGCTGTGGCTGGAGATCCCTGTCCACGTTGTGCGAGCGGTAAGTTTGAAAGCTGGCGTGGGATTGAGGTTGGCCATATTTTTAAATTAGGAACCAAATATTCTGAAGCGATGAATGCTACGGTTCTGGATGCTGAAGGAAAAGCTCAACCATTAGTTATGGGGTGCTACGGGATCGGTGCTGGTCGTACTGTCGCAGCGGCAATTGAACAGAATCATGATGAAAATGGTATGATCCTGCCGATGCCACTGGCTCCATTTCAAGTTTTGGTGACCATGCTGAACCCTAAAGATGACCAAGTTCGTGAAGCGGCAGAAAAACTTTATCATCAATTGCTAGCTCAGAATATTGAAGTGTTACTTGATGATCGTGATGAGCGACCTGGAATTAAGTTTAAGGACGCTGATTTGATCGGGATTCCACTGCGGGTGACGGTTGGAGCGCGCAACTTGAAAGAGGGAAATGTTGAGTTGAAGATAAGGAAGAGCGGTATTACATCGATGGCTTCTACAGATGATGTTATCCCACAGTTACAGAAGTTGGTCGTTGAAGGACTGGCATTTGAGCTGGGAAGTTGACTTTCCGTTGTTGTTGGTTGTTGGGTGGACGCAATCAAGCTGATCAGGAATTATGACCAAAATTAATGTCGACAAAAGTGGCACCCTGAAGTTGCCACCTGAAGTCTATCAACCGTTAGGGGAGCAACCTCTGGCGGTTATCTCTGTTTCCTCGAATCACCTGTTGCTTGGGCGCCCTGAAGCAGAGGGACCCGTCCTGATTTCAGGAGTTTTGGAAGAGGGTGCTACTACCGATCTTCTCTCCTATTTCAACATGTTTCGCAAAACCGGTATCCTGACAATTGAGCTGGAAGGTGGGGTAAAATCTCTTTATTTTCAGCAGGGTGAAATAGTTTTTGCCACCAGCTCTTTCGCGAGTGAAGATCTGGGGGAGGTGTTGTTCTCCCTAGGTAAGATTGAGCAGGATGCATTGCAGAAATTGCGTTTACTGGTGAGTCAAAAAACCTCTCTTGGAAAGCTGTTAGTTGAGCGTGGTATTGTTGCCCCTAAGGATCTTTGGTTGGCAGCCCGTAGCCAAGTTGAACATATTATCTATACACTCTTTTCCGCCGATTCTGGTGGATTTTATTTCCAGTCTGTGGCGATTGAGCAGGAGCAGATTTTACGTCTGTCGATGAGTACCCAAAATATTATCATGGAGGGATTGCGCCGGTTGGATGAAAAAGCCCTGTTTATGCGCAAAATTATTTCTCTTGACTATTTTCCGCTGGAAACGGGTAAGGAAGTTACGGATCTAACTCAGGCGGAAGCCGGTTTGATGAATATGGCTCAGGCTGGGCAGCAAACTGCTCAGGACTTGTTTCGCAAGATTGGGTTACGTGAATTTGATGGCATGCGGATCCTGTTTGGTTTGATAGAAAAACGGCTGATCCGTATGGAAGATTCGCCGACGACAGAGGTTGAGGGAGTTCTCGGACAGATTCTGGCTGCCTATAATAGTCTATTTAAAGTCATCTTCGTTCGAGTGCTTAAGGTCAGCCCGCAATTCCCGCAGGAGGTGGTACAGTCTTTGCGAGATTTGCCGCAACCCTATTCGTTTGTTTTAAGAGATGTGGAGCTACGGGAGGATGGTACTCTTGATGGTCAGCGGATTGTGGCCAACCTAGTAGGATTGGAAGAGGGCGACAAGAAGAAACTGTTGGCTGATTCTCTTTGTGAAGTTGCCTTTACTGAAACCATGGCTTTGCGACGGGATTTGGATGCTGAGCAGGCTAGACCATTGATTGCACGGGTTCAGGAAGTTACAACGAAGATTCGGGATATGATCGGGAGAAATGAATGAGACAAGAAGTCAGGAATCGTTTGATCTTTGCTTTGGATGTAGATGATTTCTCAACAGCAGAAAGTTGGGTTGAGAAACTGCATGAAAACGTTGGAGTATTCAAAGTCGGAAAGCAGCTGTTTACTCGTTGTGGTCCTGATGTTGTTAAGATGATTCAAGCTCATGGTGGTGAGGTTTTTCTTGATCTCAAATATCATGATATCCCCAATACTGTTGCCAAAGCAGCGATTGAGGCTTGTAAGTTGGGGGTTAAGATTTTTAACGTCCACGCTCTGGGTGGCGCAGAAATGATGCGAAAAACAGTGGAAGAAGTTGATGTTTATTGCGCTTCGGCTGGGATTAACCGGCCAATAATGCTGGCGGTGACAATTCTTACTTCATCAACGGAAGAAACTCTACGTGCTGTTGGCATTGACCGACCAATTGTTGAAATGGTGCCACGTTTAGCCAAGCTGGCTAAGGATGCCGGATTTGATGGTGTGGTTGCCTCGCCAAAGGAAGTGACCCTGATTCGAGCTGCTTGTGGTGATGATTTTGCCATAGTCACTCCTGGTGTTCGCCCAACCTTTGCAGCACTGGATGACCAGAAGCGGGTGACAACTCCGACTGATGCGATTACTGCTGGAGCCACAGCTTTGGTGATCGGACGCCCCATATCTGCTGCCAGTGATCCTCTGGAAGCGGCTGGAAAAATTTTGACCGAAATTGAGACTGCACTGATAAGCTGATGGCCGATTTTATTTATGGGATTAACCCGATTCGTGAAGCTTTTCAAGGTGAGGGGCGCAAACCGCTGGAACTGATGGTCGTCAGTGGAGAACGCAATGACCGGCTTGATGAACTTGTTGCGCTAGCAAAGCAGCAGCAAATAAAGGTTAATTTTCTTGATCGACGCGAGCTTGATCGCTTAGCTGCACACACTCATCATCAAGGAGTGCTGTTAAAATTAACCCCCTTCAATTATGTTGACCTCGCTACTCTTCTACAAGAATGGCGCACTGGTGGGCAAGTCGCTTTTTTTCTCCTTCTTGATGGGATTACTGACCCTCACAATTTTGGTGCGATTCTACGTAGTGCTGAAGTTGCAGGGTGTCTCGGTGTGATTGTTGCCAAGGATCGTTCTTGTCCTGTCACTTCTGTGGTAGAGAAAACTGCAGCAGGCGCCCTTTCTCATTTATCGCTTTGTCAGGTGACCAATCTCTCGCGTGCTATCGATGAACTGAAAAAAGCTGGTATCTGGTGTTATGGGCTGGCAGGTGACGAAGGGGCTCAGGATCTTTTCTCCACCGATCTGAGGGGTGATCTCGCTCTGGTCATTGGTAGTGAGGGGAAAGGATTGCGGCCGAACATTCGCAAGCACTGTGATGTTCTGTTGTCAATTCCAATGCGGGGGCACGTGAGTTCATTAAATGCTTCGGTGGCAACCGGGGTAGCTCTGTTTGAGGTTGTTCGGCAAAACAGAATAATTGTGACGTAGTACAGATGTTGCACTGGTGGTTTATTGCCAATCTCTGGTTGTTTTCTCGTCGCCGGAGTTACTGATATGGTGATCCAGATTATGCTGGGAAAACAGTTCATTTTTTTCTTGCAATCAGGATATTATTAAGTTATAAGTCCCGTCTTGTGCTGGCGTAGCTCAATTGGCAGAGCACCTCACTTGTAATGAGGATGTTGGGGGTTCAATTCCTCTCGCCAGCTCCAGCTAAAACAGGGCAATTTAGATCGCGCCTTGTAGGTAAGAAAATAGAATAAAAGGTGTCCCCTGGAGGGGTTCCCGAGTGGCCAAAGGGATCAGACTGTAAATCTGACGGTGAAACCTTCGGAGGTTCGAATCCTCCCCCCTCCACCATTTTAAACTCTTGCCGGATAAAACCCGGCTGCTGTGCACCAGGAGGCTGTGAGGCCGATGGAACTGGAGCAGGGTCGTGTGGAGTCCTTT
>JADGEB010000061.1 GCA_016744595.1 Desulfuromusa sp. | reverse complement strand
CAATACTTTTTAATCGTTTAGAAGACTTAAGTTCAATTGTTTTTATTTGAAAATGCTCTGCTACTTTCTTTTGAATCTTTTCTATAGTTATTTCCTTGCTGTTTTCTATTAATATATCCTTAAGAACTTTCTTCGTCATATCTATATTTATGGGAGTTGATGTCAGGCTTGAATAAGCACCTATTCTAATAAGGTAGCCCTCTAGTTCTCTGACATTATTTGATGTTGAATTAGCTAAGAAGAAAATTACGTCTTCAGGTAGGTTTATTTTGTTCTGATCTGCTTTCATTTTGAGTATTGCTTGTTTTGTTTCTGTATCTGGTGCTTGTATATCAGCAATTAAACCCCATTCAAATCTAGATCTTAATCTTTCTTCAAGATCTGGTATTTCTTTTGGAAATTTATCTGATGTTACAATTATTTGTTTGTGTGATTCATATAAAGCGTTAAATGTGTGAAAAAATTCTTCCTGAGTACTTTTTTTACCTGCAATAAATTGAATATCATCTATTAACAAAATATCAATAGATCTAAATTTGTTTCTAAATTCATCCATTCTTGCATGTCGAAGTGAATTTATAAGTTCATTGGTAAATTTTTCAGAAGAATAATAACATATTTTTGCAGAAGTATTATTTTTATATATTTCATTTCCAATTGCATTAACTAGGTGTGTTTTTCCTAGACCAACACCTCCATATATAAATAAAGGATTATATGTTGTCGCTGGATTATTTGATACGGCCATAGCAGCTGCATGAGCAAATTGATTTGATGTTCCTGATACAAAAGTATCAAATGTATATTTAGGATTAATATTTGGTAAAGGCTCTATTTTTTTTGTTATATTTTCTGATTTTAATTTCAACTTTAAAGGTTCAGTTGTTTTTTCTATCTTTTCATTTTTAGTATTTTTATTTATTTTTATATCAATTGTATAATTGACAGTACCAACAGTAGAGAGAGTTTCTTCTATTACAGTTATTTTATCACCAACTATTTTTAGAGGATGAATGGGCTTTATCCAAGTAGAAATATTTTGATCGCTTATTTTTGTTTTTAATATTTCTAATGTTTCTGACCAAATATTTTTCATTTGTTATCCACAGCTTGTTAACACCTGTTTATAAATAAATATTTTTTAAATATCTAAAATTACTATACAATTAGCTTTAGTTATTTTGCTTTTCTAAAAAATTTATTAAAATATTGATTATTTAATCATGTACTATAGTAGTTATTATGATTATCTACTAGTATAAATTTATCTGTTTTTTTGTTGACTCGCATTCTCTTTTATGATTAAAAGTACTGCTTCGTCAGTTTAAAATAAAGGAGAATTTTATGTCCAAGCGTACGTTCCAACCAAGCCGTATAAAGCGTAAGCGAACTCACGGCTTCAGAAAAAAAATGCAGTCCAAGGCTGGTCGACAGTCAATCAATCGTCGGCGTGCTCGTGGCCGTAAATTACTGACGGTAGCTATACCTATAAAATAATTTATGGATAAATGTTATCCCGGATATTACCGATTGAGTAAATCTTGGGAATATAGGCTGGTCAGAGAAATGGGGTGTAAATTTTATACACCCCATTTTGTTCTTCTAGTTTTTGACAATTGTGAAAAGAATTCCCGTTTGGGCGTTACTGTTAGTCGTAAAGTTGGTAATGCGGTGCAGCGCAATCGAATTAAGCGAATTATTCGCGAATTTTTTCGCACAAATAGACATATATATCCGAGCGCAAGAGATTATTCTGTTATAGCTAAACGCAGTTCGGCGTTGCTTTCATCTTCAAAAATACATTTTGAGTTAAGTAGCGTTTTTTTGAAGACGGCAAAATTGAATGATTAAATATTTATTCATATTCTTAATTGATTTATATCGTTACTGCATATCTCCTTTTACCCCTCGCTCCTGTAGATTTTACCCAACATGTTCTTGTTATGCACGGGAAAGTCTTCTTACTTTTGGAATATTAAAAGGCAGTTTTTTAGCCATCAAGCGTATATTGAAGTGTCATCCATACCATGTTGGTGGTTTTGATCCCGTACCCTTAATAAAAAATCAGGATATTTAAAATGGATAATAATCGTACTATCCTTGCTGTTGTTCTCATTGTTCTTCTCTGGTCGGGATATAGTCTTTTTTTTACACCGCAACCACCTGCTCCACAAGTGGTTGTAGAAAACGAAGCTCAAATATCACAGAAAAATATTGATGTTCCCGTTGTGGAGCCTCAGAATGAAGCAACTGCTACCGACATTGTTGTTAATACCACTAATGAAGAATCTTTTTTGACCGTTTCTTCTAATTTTTATGACATAAAAATATCATCAATTGGAGCAACTGTTCGCACCATTGTTCTGAAAAAATACAAAGAAACAAACAGCTCTGACTCAGAGCCTTTCATTCTTTTTGCTACTGATAATTTTAACCTGTCAACACTTAAAACATCTGGTAGCGATGGTCTTTACTTACCTGTCAACTTAAACTACAAAGCTATTGATGATATAAAGCATATTGATATTAAGGACGAAAGCCAGGTTGTTCGTTTCGCTGCGACTATAAACGATTTAACAGTAGTTAAAAGCTACACTTTTCATCCTGCTTCATATTCTTTTGATCTTAGTGTTCAGCTGATTAATAAATCATCCAACGCTATTAACGGTAAGCTTAATATCTCGTTAGTAACACCTTGGAACAAAGATGATAAGTCGCAAATGTACACCTTTGTTGGTCCGGTTACTTATAACGGTGAGGATTTAAATGAAGATAAGCCGGATAAGTTAGAAAAATCCCCAGTAATTTATAAAAGTAATGTTGTCTGGTCGGGATATACAAGCAAGTATTTTCTAAATGTCATTAATCCTGTCGACAACGTGGAACAAGTTTTTATAAGTTCAGGTGATGGCTTTGTAGAGAATAAGTTTACGTCAACGCAGATATCTCTACCCATAGATCAAAAGGCTTCTTTTGATTATTCTTCATATTTTGGACCAAAGCAGGACGAATTCTTATTAGCTAGTGGTCATCAATTTGAAGAAGCTATTAATTATGGTTTTTTTCATCCACTGTCAAAGCCGTTGATGGTTGTAATGAAGTTTTTCTATGGCTTTATTGGTAATTTTGGTTTTTCAATCATTCTGTTAACTATTTGTATAAAGTTGATTTTCTGGCCACTGACACAGAAAAGTTACAAGTCGATGAAGGGGATGCAAAAACTTCAACCAGAAATGAAAAAAATGCGTGAAAAATATGGCAAGGACAAGCAAAAACTTAATCAAGAGATGATGTCCTTCTATAAAAACAACAAGGTCAACCCTCTTGGTGGATGTTTGCCGATGCTGATTCAGATTCCTGTGTTTTTTGCTCTGTATCGTGTTTTGCTTGGTTCCATCGAATTGCGACATGCGCCTTTTATGTTGTGGATTACCGATCTGTCAGCTAAAGACCCGTATTATGTAACTCCATTGATTATGGGTGTTACTATGTTTTTACAGCAAAAAATGACCCCAACTAACATGGATCCAACCCAAGAAAAAATCATGTTGATGATGCCGGTCGTTTTTACCTTCATGTTTTTAAACTTTCCATCTGGTCTTGTTATCTACTGGCTGACTAATAACCTTCTGACTATCCTTCAACAATACCTTATTCGTCGTCAACCTGACTGATCTGTTGGTGGGTACGGATGAACACAACCGATACAATTATTGCGCCAGCAACTGCTCCAGGGGAAGGGGGAATCGCAATTGTTCGTATTTCTGGTGCTGATGCCAAGTCGGCACTTTTACACCACTTTAAACCTTCCTCAAAAATAAAAGAGCTCGAGTCTCACCGTCTTTATCATGGTTCTTTGCGGGATAACGACGATTGTCCGGTTGATGAGGTTATGATTGTTTATATGTCAGCACCTCATACCTATACTCGTGACGATGTTGTTGAAATCCATTGCCATGGTAGTCAGCAGGTGGTTAGGTCTATTCTTAGTCTTTACTTGTCTTACGGTATACGGTTAGCCCAACCTGGTGAATTCACCTATCGTGCTTACATGAATGGTCGGTTGGATTTGTCACAGGCCGAAGCTGTTTCAAGCCTGATTCATTCTAAATCAGATTCATCACGTCGGTTAGCGCTTAGTCAGGTTGAGGGTGCATTAAGTAGAGAAATCTATTCTTTTGCTGCTAACTTAAAGCAGATATTGGTTTTGAGCGAAGCGTGGATTGATTTTCCTGAGGAAGAATTACCTGTAGAGGATTTGGGTGTTATATCCGGAATAATTAGGCAGATCAAATCAAAAATAGTAGCAATAACAGATAGTTATAGTTGTGGTAGGGTTTTACTTGAGGGTGCATCAATACTTCTTACTGGGCAGCCTAACGTGGGTAAGAGCTCTTTGTTGAATGCTTTATTGGGTGAAGATCGTGCTATCGTCACTTCTGTACCAGGAACAACGCGTGATTTGCTTGAGGAGGGTTTGACCATTGAGGGTGTACCTGTTCGTTTGGTTGATACGGCTGGTTTGCGTGAATCGTCAGATTTTGTAGAGCTCGAAGGTATTAGGCGGGCAGAAAAAAAACTTTCAGAGGCTGATCTCGTTTTGTTTGTTGTCGATTCTAGTGAGAAGCTAACAGAAGCCGATCTTTATGTTCACGATAGATGTGTTGGTCTTCCTGCTTTTTTGGTTTTGACGAAATCAGATAAACCCACATGTGTTGGTGATCTGTCTTTTTGTGATTTTCCTGCATATAAGATCTCTTCTAAAACTGGTGAAGGGCTTGATCAGCTACGACTTGCTATTTCAATTTTTCTTACGGGTGATTATCTACCTGCGTCTGATTCTGTTATGTTGACTGAAAGACGTCACTATGAGGCTTTGATTTTTTGTTTAGAGAGTCTTGGTCGAGCCACATGCTTGTTGGATGACAATCCGTCGTTGGAGTTGTTAGCTTTTGAGTTGCGTGAAGCTCTTTATCATTTAGGGCAGATATCAGGCGAGACGACAACTGAATCATTGTTGGATGATATTTTTTCGGGCTTTTGTATTGGTAAGTAAATGTTTCACGTGAAACATTGGGGTGTTTGTGGTGATGAGTGGTTACGGTAAAAACTATCAGGTCATTGTTGTTGGGGCTGGTCATGCTGGGTGTGAGGCCGCTTTGGCAGCAGCACGAATGGGTTGCGTTACTCTTTTGCTAACAATTGGTCTGGACACTGTCGCGCAAATGTCCTGCAATCCTTCCATTGGTGGACTCGCAAAGGGGCACCTTGTACATGAGGTTGACGCTTTGGGTGGGGAGATGGGTATAAATATTGATGTTACTGGTATTCAGTTTCGGAGGTTGAATACGCGCAAGGGGCCGGCTGTTCGTGCGGCAAGGGCACAGGCCGACAGGATGGCCTATAGTACTCGGATGAAAAATGTAATTGAGAGTGAGTTGCTGCTTGATTTGAAGCAGGGGCTAGTGGATGAGTTGCTGTTTGATAAGGGTCGTGTCGTTGGGGTTAGGACTCGCGAGGGTATTTCTTTTTATGGTGAGACGGTTGTATTGACAACGGGAACCTTTATGCGCGGTTTGATCCATGTGGGTTTGAATAGTTATGCTGGTGGGCGGGCAGGAGAGCCATCAGCAGAGGGTATTTCTGGATCACTTAGTGGTTATGGTTTGCGAGTTGGTAGATTGAAAACTGGAACCCCAGCAAGATTGTCTGCTCGTTCTATAGATTTTTCGAAACTAGAAAGGCAGCCTGGTGATAAGTTGATTAAGCCGTTTTCCTTTATGACGAATAAGATTGAACGAAAACAGGTGGATTGCTATATCGCAGAGACAAACGAAAAAACCCATCAGATAATTCGGGACAATTTGGATAAGTCGCCATTGTTTGCCGGTGTTATTGAGGGAATTGGGCCGCGGTACTGTCCATCAATTGAGGATAAGGTTGTTCGTTTTCCTGATAAAAAAAGTCACCAATCTTTCATTGAACCAGAAGGTGTTCGTGGCAGTGAAATGTACCCTAGTGGGTTATCAACATCGTTGCCTCCAGATGTACAGCTGGCCTACTTTCGATCAATGACAGGGTTTGAGAAGGTTGAAATAATGCGGCCGGGGTACGCAATTGAGTATGATTTTGTTGAACCATTGCAATTAAAGGCGAGTTTGGAAACAAAATCTGTTATGGGGTTGTTTCATGCTGGTCAGATCAACGGAACATCGGGTTATGAAGAAGCGGCAGGTCAGGGGTTGCTGGCAGGAATTAATGCAGCCCGTCAATGTCAGAATAAGGAGCCGATAGTTATTGGTCGAGATAGGGGTTACCTTGGGGTTATGGTTGATGATCTGATAACTCAGCCGACGACTGACCCATACCGGATGTTTACCTCTCGTTCTGAATATCGTTTACTCTTGCGCGAAGACAATGCTGATCAGAGATTGACCGAACTTGGGCGTAAGATTGGGCTTGTCAGCGATGCAAGATGGGAAAAATATCTTAAAAAACAGGAAGAAGTTGTTGCTGCAACTCATATTATTAAGACAGAGATTGTAACTTCGTCAAATCGTGAGGTTGTCGAAAAGCTTGAATTGGGTGTATTAAAAAGTGGATTAAGTTTAGAGCAGTTATTGCGACGCCCAGAAATAAACATTAAGCGACTTGAAGAGGTCTTGCCGAAGTTGGGGACGTTTTCAGCGCAGGCTCTTGAGCAGGTAGAAATAGCAGTAAAATATGAGGGCTACATCAAGAGGCAGCTTGAACAAGTGGAAAAATTTAGAGAACAAGAAGATATTAGAATACCTGCAGACATTGCCTATGATTTGATTCCTAGTATCTCTACTGAGGTTCGAGAAAAACTCAAACAAACCAAACCAATAAGTTTGGGTCATGCAGCAAGGATCCAGGGGGTAACCCCGGCCGCAATAGCTGTCATTCAGATTTATCTCCGTAAAAAATATCATGGCTGATTGTTTTATTGATGGGCTGTCTCTGTTGAGTCAAAGATTGTCTGAGGGGGTTATCGAAAAAGAAATATTATTTCTTGATGAACTTCTACGTTGGAATCAACAGATTAATCTCACTTCAATTCGAAACAGAAATGAAGCGATAGAAAAACACTTACTTGATTCTCTTCTTCTGCTTCCGCATATAAAGGGGGCGAAGCGCTTGTTGGATATTGGCTCTGGTGGCGGTCTACCGGGAATTCCATTGGCAATAGCAGAACCATCCCTTCAGGTTGTGTCTGTTGACAGTGTTGGAAAAAAAATAAACTTTCAAAAACATATAAAAAGATTACTGAAATTGAATAACCTCTCAGTTATACAATCAAGAATTGAAAATTTATTACAAATTAACCCCGTTCAAGAAAAGTATGATCTGGTGGTGAGTCGTGCATTTTCATCTCTGGACACCTTCATACCCTACGCTGACCAATGGTTAAAACCAGGTGGACGGTTACTGGCAATGAAGGGGCCAGAGGGGAGTGAAGAACTTGCAGCAGCAAGTGAGGTAATGGTTCAATATGGTTTTTCTGATCAGGTGATAAGTACTTATGCTCTTCCTTTTTCTCACGCTGAGAGACAACTGATCTGTCTGACAAGGTAATCGACCGAGTTATGTCAAGAATAGGGCTGAATTCGGTACGTACTTATGATATTCTTCGCTATTGTCCGTTGCTTTCCCTTCTTAATAACAAAAGTTTAAATCCACTGACTAAAGGAGCTCCAATAAATGGCAAAGATTATCGCCATTGCAAACCAGAAGGGTGGGGTTGGTAAGACAACCACAGCCGTTAATCTGGCCGCATCTTTGGCCGCCGCAGAAAAGAAAACATTGTTGATAGATATGGATCCCCAAGCAAACGCATGTAGTGGGCTTGGAGTTGATAAAACATTAGTTATTTCAACTATTTATAATGTTTTGCTGGGTGAGGAAGAGGCTCAGGAGGTTTTACAGAAAACAGAATTAGACTACCTTGATGTTCTGCCATCCAATACCAACTTAATCGGTGCCGAGATTGAGTTGATTGATAAGTTTGAGCGGGAAAAACAGCTGAAGTATGCAATAGAGGGTCTTATTGAAAGCTATGAATATGTAATTATAGATTGTCCCCCATCTCTCAGTTTACTGACAGTTAATGCACTCTCGGCGGCTAACTCAGTCTTGATTCCATTGCAATGCGAGTTCTATGCGATGGAGGGTCTTGGTCAATTAATGCAGACAGTTCGACTGGTACAACAGGAATTAAATCCAGAGCTCTCAATAAATGGCATTTTGCTGACAATGTTTGATGGTCGTAATAATCTTTGTCATCAGGTTAGTGATGAGATTAGAGCACATTTTGGTGATAAAGTTTTTAGTACTGTTGTGCCACGTAATGTCAGACTTTCAGAGGCACCTAGTTATGGACAACCAGTTTTAATGTACGATATTGCTTCACGGGGCGCTCAGGCTTATATGGATCTTGCGCAGGAAGTTTTGGTAGGAGGGACTCATGGCTAAAATAAAACGTCCAGCATTAGGAAAAGGAATCGGTGCGTTGTTAAGCTCCGCTGCACAGGAGGGAGGCAAGAAATATTTCTCCTGTCCAATTGAGGAGTTGGAGCCACACGACCGGCAACCACGTAAAACATTTGATGACAATAAGATGGCGGAATTGGTTGCCTCCATAGAAGAGAAAGGGGTTATTCAGCCCCTAGTTGTACGGCGTCATGGTGATTCTTATCAGATTATTGCCGGAGAAAGGCGTTGGCGAGCAGCACAGAAGGCTGGATTGGATCGTGTCCCTGTTGTTATTCAGGATGTTTCTGAAGACTGGGCGTTGGAAATTGCGCTGATAGAAAACATCCAAAGAGAAGATCTTAACCCGTTGGAAGAGGCAGAAGCATATCGCTATTTGATGGATAGTTTCGATCTGCTTCAAGAAGAGGTAGCAAGGCGGGTTGGTAAAGATCGTTCAACTGTAGCTAATGCTTTACGTTTGTTGCGGTTGCCTGAAAAGGTCAAAACTGATCTTGCCGAAAGCCGGTTGAGTATGGGACATGCTCGAGCACTCTTGGCACTGGATCAGGATGAAGATATGATTGAGGCCAGTCAGGAAATCATCAGTAAAAAACTATCGGTTCGAGAAACTGAAAAGTTGGTTAAAAAAATCAAAAGTGTTGTGGGTGGGAAAATAAAAACCACTGCAGTAAAAAAAACGCTAGACCCTAATGTTCTCGCCCTTGAGAATACCCTACGGCAGCAGCTTGGAACCCAGGTAAAGTTGTTGACTAAAGACAAGGGTGGGCGGATAGAGATCAGTTACTATGATCAGGAAGAGTTGAGTCGAATTCTGGAATTACTTGGTGTTTAAGGTTCTAACACTAAATTAAATGGAAAGTGGTGAATAAGATGTTTGGTGGAAAAAAACAGGAGCAGACAACTATGAAAAAGCCGGTAGCGATCGACAAAGCAGAGATTAAGGCTTTTCTGGGGCCGGGAAGTCGGTTTGAGGGGAAACTAAGCTTTGATGAAATGGTACGTCTCGATGGAATTTTTTCTGGTGAAATTAATTCCAGTGATACTTTGATTGTTGGCGAGACTGCTGAAATTGACGGAGCCATACAGGTTGGAGCATTGATTCTCAGTGGTCAATTTAAGGGAAACATCAAAGCAACAACAGTGGTTGAATTAAGAGCTCCAGCACAGGTTGAAGGAACGATTGAGACTCCATCATTGAAAATAGATGAAAAAGTTATTTTTAATGGAGAAATTAAAATGACCGGATTAACCAAAATAACAGCAGACACGAAAAAGAATGAAGAAAAGAAGAAATAACCCAAGAAGACCCCGCTGTAACACACAGCTAAATTTTTTCCAGAAAGAGAACAGGTGCTTGACATAGCTCTCAGAATTATGATAGCTATTCGTTTCTTGACCAAAACCCCTTTTTTCTTAACTCGTTATAACCCGGTATTTGTATACAGTATACCGAAAACACTATCCTGCAATAAAGAGGTAAGCTAAGTGATAAGCGTCGACTGGACCCTTGGTCTGCAGTTCCTTAACTTCATTATCCTCCTGATTATTCTGAATAAATTGCTCTATCGGCCACTAAAAAGAATTATTGGTGAGCGAAATGAGACGATAACAGGTTCACATGCCAAGGCGAAGGATCTTGAAGCTGACATTGATGAAAAAATGCAAAGCTATCAACAGCAGCTTAATGATGCAAAAGTTACGGCAAATGAAGAGCGAAATAAATTAAAAAAAGTAGCCAATGAAGAAGAGGCAACGATTCTTTCGGAAGCTCATGGAAAAGCGACAATCCGACTGCAGGCGATTAAGACTCAGGTCGCTAATGAGGCCGGTGATGCCAGTAAAACCTTGAAAAGCGAAGCAAAGTCATTGGCCGGACAAATCACTACAAAAATTCTTGGCCGGGAATTGGCTTAAAGCAGGGAAGGTTTAGGGAATATGCACAGTAAAATTAAAACCGTTTTTTTATCACTGCTCTTTATTGCTGCAATCAGTGGGGTAGCGTTTGCCTCCGGTGGTGGTGGTCATGAGGTTGAGAGCGGTGTTTTGATGAAAGATTTTCTTTATCGAGTTTTTAACTTTTCAATTGTCGTTGCTGTATTGGTTTATTTTTTGACTAAGCCGATAAAAAAAGGGCTTGCAGGGCGACGAGAAGAGATTGAAAAGGCACTCGCTGAAGCAAAGCG
>JADGEB010000060.1 GCA_016744595.1 Desulfuromusa sp. | reverse complement strand
GTAGAGGAGCGCACCGATTCCTGGCATTGCTAAGCAGGTAATACTCCAACCAACTGCAGCTCGTGGATCACGTTTGGTCAGCAATGCATGCACGGCAGACAGAAGCGAGAATATCCAGAGGGTGGCCAGCAACAGGTTCAGCATGGTATCTCCCGGAGGATGAGATTATATTTATGAAGCTTGGATCTGAACTCCTAGCGGAGAGATGTCCCACAACGGGGACAGGTAAGAACCGTATTGGTCGAAACTTTTTCTCCACAGGTTGGGCAGTTGAACCAATGACGGCAAGAACGACATTGTTGCTCGGAAAGCCCTTGTTTCTTCTTACATTTTGGACAGCGGCGATACATCTTTCGCCCATTCAGATAATCTTCAAAAAATAGACCGCAGCGGTGGCATTCACTTGCTCCTGGTTTAATTGCGGCTCCACAGCCGGGGAGTGGACACTTAAAAACGGTTTTGCAGTGGCTGCACCAGTATTCTCCCTTAAGGGGTTCCTCGCATTTTTGACATCGCTTAATGGCCATCATTTCTCCAGTATCTTTAACTTTGATTTACAGTTTTTATTGCAGATTTTACATCATAGTCGACAAAATCGGGATTGCCAAGGGAAAGACTTCTAACCGGAAAGGTTTCTAATCGACAGAGATACGCTTCAGCCAGTGTCTGAACTCTTCCTCTGCTTGATCTGCATCGCCAAAATTCAGTTCAAGTAATCGGCGCAAGTGCCCCATACTTTCAGCTTCTTCTGAGGTGAAGATAAAGCCGTAGAAGTCTCCTCGTTGATGAATTAGCTCCCCGATAAATTCCATTCGCAGAGAAGAATCGGGAAGATAAATATTCAAAGGTGCTTGTTCGCCAAGATTGAGAGGAAGCTTGAACTCAGACCTAAATAGAGCGCCCTGGAGAGCCAAGTCAACCAGATCACAGCGATAGGCTTTGTTGTCGATGCTGATATCGGCTTCTGTGCGGAAATTAATCCGCCGGTAGTTGCGTTGTTCTGTCATGGCAAATCTCCTTTTGTTTGCCTTGCGGCTTAACTCTGTTGGTCTTTGCCGTGGATAATATTGTAACAGAAAATTGAATGTATGTTGTTTTCCATGCAGATCTTTTCTGTTTGTAGGTGTTTGTTTTTGAATTGTTACTTGCGGAGGATCAGCTGTCAGGGTTACATTGTCTTAAGAATTTTGAATCTAAATTGTTTTCAGATGTATGGGGTTATTTTTATGTTTTATCCTGCAAAATATGTAAATCGAATTATTTTAGTTCTTTTGCTTGCGTTGCTACCGGCCAGTGCCTGGAGTAAAGAAGCTGATCCATTTGATACGAATCGCGCCCGATTACTTGGGCATATGCTGCAGCAACAACTGAGTGGTAAGCATTACAGTCAGAAGCCAACGGATGATGTTCTGTCTCACGCCGCATTCGATCTTTATCTGAAGCAGCTTGATTTCCAGAAACAGTTTCTCTGGCAGGAAGATATTACCAAATTAAAAGAGTATAGAAGTGACATTGATGATGCCATTCGCCGTGGTCGGCTGAATCTGCCACTTGCCGGACGGGACATATTGAACTATCGGATTGCCCAGGTGCAGGAAATTGTCACCGGACTTCTTGATCAGAAGATCGATCCAACTGTTGTTGAAAGCATGGAAACAGATGCGGAAAAGTTGGACTATGTTGTTAATGCGAGTGAATTGCATGAACGATGGCGCAAAACTCTCAAGGTTCAAACTCTGGGTCGTTATATTAGTCTCCGTGAGGATGAAATTGGTGTTGATGATGACGGGGCATTATTACCTGTTGATCAAGAGGCTGAAGAAGAATTACTTGAACAGGCGCGGGAGAAGGTTGCTAAAACAACTCGCAACCGTTTGAAGCGGATGCTTGAAGAGACTCCACAGGATCATTATGATCGCTACCTGAATGTTATCTCGCATGCATTTGATCCCCATACCAGTTATTTACCACCAACCTCGAAAGAGGACTTTGACATTCAAATGAGTGGTTCTCTTGAGGGGATAGGGGCAACTCTGCGTGAAGATGAAGGCTATATCAAGGTGGTTCGGGTGATTCCCGGAAGTGCTGCATCACGGCAGGGAGAACTGGGCGCAGATGATATTATTCTTAAAGTCGCAGAAGGGTCTGCCGATGCAGTTGATATTACCGATACCCGAATTCGTGATGCAGTTGCTCTGATCCGTGGCAAAAAAGGAACAGAAGTCCGCTTGACAGTGAAAAAACCCGATGGCCGTCAGCAGGTAATTCCGATTGTCCGTGATGTGGTGGAAATTGCGGAAACCTTTGTTAAAGGGACAACTGTCACAGATGAAAAAAGTGGACAAACTTTTGGTTACATCAAAATCCCATCTTTTTATCGCGACTACAGTGGTAAAACTGACCGTAACTGTACCGACGATTTACGCGAGGAACTAAAAAAGCAACGAAAAGAGAAAACCGCAGGACTGATCCTTGATCTACGCAATAATGGTGGCGGTTCTCTGGCCGATGCCGTCAGTGTAACCGGACTCTTTATCAAGACTGGCCCCGTTGTCCAGGTTCGGAGTGGCTCTGGTAAGATCCGAGTTATGAGTGATGACGATCAATCGGTCGAGTATTCGGAACCAATGATTGTTCTGGTTAACCGTTTTAGTGCGTCAGCTTCTGAGATTGTGGCAGGAGCACTTCAGGACTATGGTCGGGCATTGATCGTTGGTGATGAGCATACCCATGGTAAGGGGACAGTTCAGGCGTTGCTTGACCTTGACCGTTTTGTCAATTTACGTGGGATGGACAAGTATATGCCTCTGGGTGCAGTGAAAGTGACAATCCAGAAGTTTTACCGGATTAGTGGTGAATCGACTCAGGAAGAAGGGGTTCTTCCTGATGTTGTCTTGCCATCACGCCTGGATGGTCTTGAGAGTGGCGAGAAATATCTGGATAATGCTTTACCGTGGGATCATATTGCTTCAGCAGAGTATCAACAGTGGAAAGGTTCAGCTAAAAACATTGATGTCTTAAAGCAGTTGAGTGAAGCACGGGTTACGCAGAATGAAGATTTTCAGGAGATTATCTCTGATGCCGATAGTGCTCAGAAAAGGCGTGATGAAACTCAACAATCGTTGCTTCTGAAGGATATGTTGACTGAGCGGGATCAGCTGCGTGATGGGAAAGAAAAAATGACACCCCATGGAATGATGGCGGTTGATGATGACGAAAAAAAGGAACAATCTCTGGATGAAAAAATAGCTGAAGATCCCTATGTTGAAGAAGGGGTAACGCTGCTTTTGGGTCTGATTGGTTCTTCCGGTTAATTCCCTACTGCCCCCTCCTTTGAAGGAGGGGGCAGCTTTTAGGGAGTTGCATCCTCAATTAAACTCTTCCCTTGCAATTTACAGTGATTTATTTCAACCCTTCATACAAATTATCTGCCAGGTTGGTCATTAATTGAAAGTATGCTTCTGGGCCTGCTGATAAGTTTGATCCCAAGGGGTCAAGGGTTCCAGTTTTTGCCCCAGTCCCTTCTATAATTGTTGTGACCAGACGAGATTCAAATTGTGGCTCACTGAACACACAGCTGGCTCCTAATTGTTCTATTTTCTGGCGGATCTCTTTGATTCGTTTTACGCCGGGTTTTCTGCTGGGGTCAATGGTGATGGATCCAACGCCATTTAACTCATAGGCTTTCTCAAAATATTGGTAAGCGGCATGGAAAACGATGTAGGGGGTGTCCTTAACCGGTGCGAGCAGTTGAGTGAGATTTTGGTGGAGCTGATCAAGTTTTGTGATCAATTCTGCAGTATTAGCCTGGTACTGGGAACGATGGTTTGGGTCAATTTTTGATAAGGCATCGCTTGTTAGTTGGGCAATGTGCTGTGCCAGAACAGGGTCGAGCCAGAGATGCAGATCTGTGTTTTGATGGCCTTCATCGTGATGTCCATGGGCATGCGCCAATTTTCCCCAGTTGCCTCCCTGTCGTTTAACCAGCAGGTTTCCCTCTAGTTGTTCTGCAAGTTCAAGCTGAAGGGCTTTATGCCCCAGAGTCGCCAGGGGCTTTTCCAGAAAGCTTTCAAGTTCGTGCCCGACCCAGACGACCAATTGGGCGTTTGCCAAGGCCTTTGCTTCAGAAGGGCGCAGAACATAACCATGGGGAGAGCCGCCCCCCTTAACCAGCAGGAGAGGTTGTCCAACACCTTGCATAACGCTGCTCACCAGAGAGTGGAGTGGTTTGATGCTGACAACAACTGTGGGTGCTGGGTGAGTGTCTGCCCAGGCAGAAGAAAAAAACAAACAAAGGAAAAAAGGGACAAGGATTAATTGTTTCATGATGGTATTCTCCAAATATGAATTGGTTGATATTTTTGATATGTTATAATATAACAAAAAGATAATCAAGCACGTTGAGATGGATTTGTATGAATACCCATAAAAACCTTCAGTTCATATCTGCTGATCATGATCAGCAGAGCTGCATGACCCAGGCGATGGAGAGTGCGGAGACAATCTGTCAGCGTCAAGGGCAGCGCTTTACTGCCATTCGTCGGCGGGTCTTCGAGCTGGTCTGGCAGCAGCATAAACCAATTGGGGCGTATGAAATTCTGGAGAAGTTGCAGCAGGATGGTCGTGCTGCTCCTCCGACAGTATATCGGGCGCTCGATTTTCTATTGGAACTTGGCCTAGTTCACCGGATTGCTTCTTTGAATGCTTATGTCGGTTGTGTTCGGCCTGAATCTTCCCATGACGGGCAGTTTCTGATCTGTACTTCTTGTCGCTCTTATGCTGAGCTCAATGTAGCTTCGGTCAGTACAGCAATTGGGAACAGTGCCCGTGATTCTGGTTTTGAGGTTCATCAACATACGGTTGAGATTATGGGACTCTGTCCTCGTTGTCAGGTTAAAAAGGAAAAATCATGATTTCTCCTCTTCTTGAAGTTGCTGATCTCGGATTGGTTATTGGACAGAGGCTTTTGCTGGAAAAGATCAATTTCAAGATTGCTCAGGGTGAAATACTGACGGTTATTGGACCGAACGGTGCGGGAAAAACCACTCTGCTACGGGTTGCTTTAGGGCTGATACGTCCAACTTCAGGGACAGTCAATATGAAACCGAGTCTGACAATTGGGTACATGCCGCAACGGTTACATCTTGATCCAACTTTCCCTTTGACGGTCAAACGGCTGCTGTCGCTTGCTTGCAATAACGATATGGACAAGGTACTGCCGTTATTGGATGAAGTGGGAGCCACACATGTTCTTGATTCGCAGATGCAAAATCTTTCTGGCGGCGAAATGCAGCGGGTTCTTCTTGCTAGAGCCTTGGTTCGCGAGCCTGATCTCCTGGTTTTGGATGAACCGGTTCAGGGGGTTGATGTTCACGGGCAGGTTGATCTATATCAGTTGATTTCCCGGATTCGTGATCAGCGAGGCTGTGCTGTGTTGATGGTCTCCCACGATTTGCACCTGGTGATGGCAGCAACTGATCGGGTGCTTTGTCTGAACCAGCATGTCTGTTGTAGCGGAACTCCCGAATCGGTGACGAATGATCCTGCATTTCTTGAACTCTTCGGTTCTGCAGCAGTTCAATCGATGGCGGTGTATGTGCATGATCAGAATCATCACCATGACCATTGTGAAACCTGTAACAGGAGGCCTGCAAATGATAGATGATTTTTTATTGCGAGCTTTGTTGGGTGGTTTGGGGGTTGCTCTGGTCGCTGGTCCTTTTGGATCTTTTGTGGTGTGGCGCCGCTTGGCTTATTTTGGCGATACTCTATCCCACTCAGCACTGCTTGGGGTGGCTCTCGGATTCATTTTGCACATTAATTTAACAGTTGGAATTATTGTTATCTGCCAGCTGCTTGCAATATTGTTGTTTCTCAGTCAGCGTCAGCAGCAACTGGGCAGTGATACTATGCTGGGTATCTTTGCTCATGGGGCTCTCTCTCTGGGACTGGTAGCACTGGCATTTATGGAAGATGTCAGGATCGATCTCGTCGCTTATCTGTTTGGTGACATTCTGGCGATCAGCAATGGTGATCTGGGTTGGATTTTTACCGGTGGTGGAGTTGCATTGGCTGGTTTACTCTGGCTCTGGAAACCGTTACTGGCGATTACAATCCATGAAGATCTGGCACGGGTTGAAGGTATCTCGGTTGATCGAGTTAACTGGATGTTTTTGGGCCTGATTGCTTTGATCGTTGCTGTGATGATGAAGGTTGTGGGAATGTTGCTGGTCACAGCACTATTAATAATTCCTGCAGCAACGGCGCGTCGATTTTCCGGCAGCCCTGAATTTATGGCGTTACTTGCCAGCCTGATTGGCTGTCTGGCTGTTTGTGCTGGGTTATATGGGTCGTTCCAGTGGGACACCCCCACCGGGCCGACGATTGTTGTTGCCGCTTGTCTGATCTTTGTCGTTGGGTTGTTGGTGCCGCGTGGACTGAATTTCAATAATTGATAGTTTTTTAAGAAAGTTCATTATTTTTTTCAATCGGCTTCCCAGAAGAAAGAGTACCAGTTTCCGGAAATACGGCTATAACCAATAAATCCCTCAGCACCTTTTCTATCTTCCATCATCGCCTCAAAATCTGGGTAACTCTTCTCTTCTCTTCGTGGGTCTAAATAGGCAATTCCGGTTCCGAAAGCACCGACCCCGATCCCTTTGAGATGGGTGTAATAACGGACAATGACAGGATCACCTTTCTGGTAGATTTCTTGTTTCGGCTCTACTTCCACCCATCGATAGCCAATCATGGTGTCACCCTCAGAAGATACAGTTATTTGTTGTGATAGTGCCGTCAGAAGCTCTCGATTTTTTTCTTCGAAAGCCAGCTTATGGTTGGTAAAGAAATCTTCCATGTTGGTTGTTGTGGGTGCAGAAAAAAAGCGCATGCCCAGGACTCCAAGGCCGATAATGCCAATCAGAATTATAGGCAATAAAAATTTGAGAATTTTTTTCATAGGACTTCCGATGGCAAGGACGTTATTGACACTTCTTGATATCTAATGTTTGTAGGTATTTCAATGTGTCAGTGTTGGGATGAAAATGTTCTGCAATATCCATGGGGTTTTGCTTGTCGCTATTACATATATTGATATCAGCCCCTCGTTTGACAAGATATGTGATTCCATCCAGATAGCCAGCATAGGTATAGCGGATGAGCAAGGTGTTGTTCTCTTCATTTCTATCATCAATGTCAACGCCGGCATCTAGAAGAATTTGAGCAATTTGAATTTCTTTGTTAAAAATTGGCGTGTCTCCCAGATTATTTTTCGCGTAAAGATCTGCACCCATTTCGATCAATAACTTTGCGATAGCTGCATTTTGAGTGACATGTAAAGGAGTCTGCCGGGTTTCATTTCGAACATTGACATCAACTCCTTTGTTGAGTTGCTCTTTAACGATTTTGGCATCATCGGTATACAGACCAAGAAACATCCTTTCTATTTCTTGATTCAACGGTTGGTGCTGCTTGGCTTGTAATTTATTGAGCTTCTCAGCCTTCAGTTCTTTCATCTGTGGACCGGTCACAAAAGCAATATATAAAATAGTGGCAGAGCAGACAAAACTTACCGCCATCAGAAGGGTTTGTATTCGACCGAACTTTCCCCGACCAATCCAATAAGAACAGAGTATTCCGATAGCCGGAATGGATAGTAATGTCCAGCCATAGGAAAGCTGCTGGTAATGACTGGATGTGCCGAAACACAGGGCAAGAAGCGCTGCTAGAATAATGAAGTTAAAGCTAGCATAAATAAAAGCAAATATTTTCAAAGGTTTTGGTGTTTTTCTCAGTTCTGCCATTTGAGGGTCCTTGCAGTGGATGAATCGGCACCAATTGTGTGATTTTGATAAGGATAGTCCCAAGGGAGATGACATACAAGAATTAAAGGGTCTATTGCCTTCTGTCAGATTATGATTGACGGGTCTGGGCGAAAAAAGGAAACTGAGTTGATATGCCATCGAGATATATTACTTAAGAACAGACCTTTCCGACTTCACTTTTCTCAAAGGATGACCAATGATCTGTCGATTCTCTCTGCATTCCATAATTGTTCTTGTCGCTATCTTTGCCCTGATGGTTTCTTCGGGATGGGCTGTTGAGCTAAATGGCAGCGTGCTCAGTGTTACGGGGAGTACTGTGACCATAAAGCTTGAGGGAGATCTTCTTCCGCAGATTGGTGACCCGGTTGCTATCAATGAGTTTATTCCAGGACTTGGACCTTTACCGCTAGAAGGGGAGTGGAAAGTCAGCGCCGTTACCTCGAAGACGATTACTGCCAACCCGGTTGGCGAAGCGAGTCAGCCTCAGGCAGGACAGGTTGTCATTATTCAATCTGCTCAGCCTTTATCTGACGCCCCTTCACTGCCAGATGCCAAAGAGATGTATCAGCAGGGCTTGAATTATTTGAATGGCTCACAGGGGCTGGAGAAAGATACCGCAAAAGCATTATCTTTGATCCGTAATGCAGCTTCTCAGGAGTATGCTCCCGCACAAGGGCAATTGGGTTATCTTTACAGTCATGGTATTGGGGTTGCTGCGGACAAAACAGAGTCTTTTATGTGGTCAAGAAAAGCAGCGATGCAAGGAGATAAGATTTCACAATATAACGTCGCGGCTGATTTTTTCCAGGGACGTGGAATTGCAGAAGATAAGACTGAAGCAACAAAATGGTTTCGTAAAGCGGCAGATCAGGGACATTTAAAAGCACAGGCTAGTATGGCGCGTGCTTACTATAATGGCTATGGTGTTCCGCAGGATTATGCTGAAGCGGCAGTATGGTATACAAAGGCAGCTCAACGAGGAGATATCTATTCACAGCGGCGTTTGGGTTTGATGTATGCCCAAGGGGAAGGGGTTTCTCAAAGCTCTTCAATTGCGTATGACTGGTATAAAAAAGCTGCTACGCAGGATGATATGCTGTCACAGAAACAGCTGGGCTTTGTGTACTGGGGTGGTAAGGGAGTTCCGGAAGATAAGGCTAAAGCTTTTTATTGGTTCCGGAAGGCTGCTCGGCAGGGTGATCTGGGAGCGCAGAGTTTGACAGCTATGTGCTACAAGCGTGGTACCGGCACAGCAAAGGATCTTGATAAAGCGGTTTACTGGTATCGGAAAGCAGCAGCTCAGGGAGATGAAGACGCCAAGGAAGAACTGGTGATGCTCAACGCAACCCCGGGAGGTGTTTCGCAAGGCCATGTTAGTTCTGCAGGAGGTTCACGTTCGAATCGGGTTCCGGCAGGAGCTGCTCAGATGATTGCACAAATTCAATCAACTGATGGTGCGTCACAACAGCAAGGAGCCAAACTTCTGTTCCGGTCTTCTTTTAAGGCCGACCCTGCCGTTCTTGCAGTGGTTCAGGATGAGCTTCTCAAGGGCTGCACCCTGAACCCGCGTGACAAGCGCCATGTTGATGCCATGGCTTGGCTGTGTAAAGTTCTAGGGACTTCGGGAGATAAGTCGTATCAGCAGACCCTGCAAAAGGTCAGCGAGACAACCAAAAGTCGAAAAATCAAAAAGTTTGCGCGTAAATATGCTGCCAGTCTCAGGTGATAGATAGAATTATTCAGGGCAATGAACTTTAAATTCCCATGCTGTTCCACTGCCACCTTTGCAATTGGGACGAATATCCACGGTGACTTGAGGCTTGAAAGCCTTCTTCTTCAGGACGATCGTCTTGGTTGACCCTGTTCCAACACAGCCTGAATTGAAGAGAACCCGGCCTCCTTGGGAAACGATGACCATATCTTCCTGACTATGGGTCTGGTAGTCAAAGCGGAAAGTTTTTCCTTTTCGTCCAATATCAATAATATGCTGTTCTGGCCTGTCTCCCCCGGCTTTACGCACATCATTGCAAGTTCCCTGATGGACAACTGGTGGGCCGGTGTTCGCTGCGGTGCTTCCGGATGAATTATTTGCTGAAGAGTTGTTCAAGCCGGCAACGACACCTCCCAGTATTTGCCAGAACATTTCTTGATTCCGTTGGTTTTGAGCGGCATTTGCTTCTGCCTGCGCTAGCGCGGACATATAGCTTGAATAAAAAGAGCAATTTGTGCTGCGACTGAGGATACTTTTGACCCCTTTCATATTGTTTCTATGGAGCATCGCACTAATAGCACTTTTGTTTTCTTCACATTGCAAGGATGCCAGCGCACCACCGAGGGCAAACTCACATTGGCCATACTGCGCGAGCATTGCTTTGGCTTTGCTAAACTGTTTAGTTGAAATTGCAGTATTGAAGCTGATGTGCCCCTGCAAACATTGCTGACGTTGTAATCTGGAAACAGCACTCGTATAAAAAGGACACTCGGCCGCTCCACTGAGGATTTCTCCGCAACGCTTAAAACTCTTATTTCCAAGGGCTGCAGAAAAGAGCTTTTCACTTTGCTGGCAGTGGGCAGTTATGGCATCCGTTTCATAAACAGTGGCAATAACAGTGCCTTTGTTTTTAAAAATTGTCCCCGCCCCCGGGGTTTGACTTTTAACTGTATTGGTCTGCTCCGGAGTTGGAGCTGGCTCTCCTTTGACAATGATGGCAGTCAGGCCACGCTCTGTAATGCGAATTTGAGCTTCTGATGCTCCGAGTCCCTTTACGCTAGGCACTTTAATTTCTTTCTCTGAAAATTTACCGTAAATTAGAACTTTGACCGCAGTCTTTCGGCGGACTTCAGTCCCAGCAACGGGGCTTTGAGAATAAGATTTATATTGATCAGCGATATCTCCAGCAGGGTCTCCAACCACAGGGTTACAGATAAGATCGGCACCTCTAATGGCATTTCCTGCGGATTTGGCTTTGAGGCCAATGGCATTGGGAACCGTGGTTGTTGCTATTTTTCCATAAACAGTCACCAAAACTGAAGTTCCCGGTTTAGCTCTGTGACCTCCCTTTAAACTTTGTGCGTATACTTTATTTTCGGAGCCGGCATCTTCAGCAAGCTTACCGACAGTGACGGAAGGCGAAAATCCGGCACTGATAAACTTTTGTTTCGCCGTATCACCATCTAAACCATAAGTGCTGGGAACATAAGGAAAGTTATTTCGTTCATCTGTGATTGCCTGGGCTTGAGCGCGCAAAGTTTTGGGGTCAAGTTCTTCCGGTGTAGCGCCTAAGACTCCATTGGGATAAACAATGTGGTAGTCGGCACTGGTTCTGTTTTTTGTGGCTGCAGCCTTTTGCTGTATATCGCTAATTTCATTGGCAGCCCAATCACCCGCTTTGCGAACTTGAGGCTCAGCAACCTGGCTGTAGACAATAGATCCGGCTATCCCTCCAACGGCAGCTGAGACGGCCATTCCCAGGGGGCCTAGCGGGGCACCATAGATTGATGCAGAGGCCGCACTGGCTAAGAAAACAGCTCCTGCGGAGGCCGCAGTGGCAGTTCCGCCCGAGGCGACTCCATTGACAAGCCCTTCGGTAGCCCCAGCCAAATCTTTTCCAGCTAGAGAGCCAAGGACAGAGCCTCCCGTTCCTGCGCTGTCCCCTGCTCCTAAAAGTTTCCCGCCAAGTTTAAGGTTTCCCTTCAAATTTTTCACAAATTTCTGAGCAGTCCTGGAATTAACCCCACTCACTTGTTGGACAGACTTAGCAATTTTAGTTTTAGAAATATTCTTTGCGCCATCGGCGATAGTATCTGTAATTGATTCTCCTGATCCCGTAGCAATTCCCAAGAGAGAGTCAGCCCAATCAAAGAATTTATCTGTGCCTGATTTGACCGGTTTTACTG